>JBDTXI010000058.1:0-10175 GCA_040006255.1 Sphingomicrobium sp. | reverse complement strand
AGGCACATCTCCTGCCCCTCGGTGCCGTAGGTGTGGCCGACATAATCGGTCGCCGACAATCCGATGCTCAGCACGTCCGGCGCACTGCCCCGCCCCAGCCCCATTTCCCGAACGAGCGCGGCGGCGAGCGCAAGCACCGACCCGTCCGATTCGGGCGAAGCCTGGAAGGCACCCGCGTCGCCTGCCGCACGGGCGAAGGCTCCAGCGCCCACTGGAGCGTGCCCTTCGACGTGAATCGCCTGCGCCCGGGCGGAGCAGAACGGCGGCGCAACCAGCGGCTGCGCCGCTGTCGCGATCATCTGCCCGACGGCGGCATTCACCGCCGCGATGCTCGCCGGGCGCGGCGCCGCCGCAAGGTCCGTAACGAACTGCTTCCCGTCCCAATACCAGCGCTGGTCCGCTCCATGTCCGCTCATCATCACCGCCGCGCGATCCTTGCCGGCGATGGCGACGTTGCGGCTTGCCGGCCACCGCGTCTTCATCAGTTCACCGAGCGTCGGCACGCGAAGCTGAACCGGCGACACCTGATAGCTCGAATGGGTCGAGCCGGGCGCTTCGGGATCCTCGGCGCAATAGATCGTCTTGTCCGCCCGCTGCACCGACTGATCAACCCACGCATTGGCGGTGACCCCCGTTCGCGCCGGGTGGTCGCCGGTCAGGATCGTCGAATGGCCCGGGCAAGTCTCCGTCGCCGCGTGACTCTGATACCCGTTGCGAAACACCGTCCCCGAAGCCAGCCGCGCCAGCCCGCCAGTGAATTGCGACCGATATTCGTCGAACAGGTCGGCCGAAAGCTGGTCGACCGAGATCACGACGAGGAGCTTGGGCGGAACCGGCTGCGGCTGAGCTGCCGTTTGGGTGGCTAGCAGCGCGGCGGCGGCGGCAAGGGTGAATATACGCATGGGCGACCTTGTACCCCGGCGAAGGCCGGGGTCCAGTCCGAGCAAAGAAAACGGCGCGGGAGCGCCGCCCGGATCCCGGCCTTCGCCGGGGAACATTCAACCCAGCTTCGCCCGCAGCCGTTCGTTGACGAGCTGTGGGTTGGCCTTGCCGGCCATCGCCTTCATCGTCTGACCCACGAAGAAGCCGAACAGCGCTTCCTTGCCGCTTTTGTACTGCGCGACCTTGTCGGCGTTATCGGCGAGTACCTTGTCGATCGCCGCGTCGATCGCGCCGGTGTCGCTGGTCTGCCTGAGGCCGCGGCTTTCGACGATCGCGGCCGCGCCTTCGCCGCTTTCGAGCATGATCTCGAACACCTGCTTGGCGATGGTGCCGGAGATCGTTCCGTCCGCCACCAGTCCCAGCAGCTCGGCCGCCTGCCTCGGCGTGACCGGGCCGCGGTCGATGGTCTCGCCGCGGCGGTTGAGCGCACCGAACAGCTCGGCGACCACCCAGTTCGCGCTTTGCCTCGGCTCCGCGCCCGCCACGAGCAAAGCATCGAACCACCGCGCGGTCTCGACTTCGGCGGTCAAAACGCCCGCGTTGTAGGGGGTTATGCCGAGCCCTTCATAGCGCTTGCGCTTGGCGTCGGGCAGCTCAGGCAGGCTTGCCCGGCACTCCTCAAGGAACGCGTCGTCGAGCTCGAGCGGAAGCAAATCGGGATCGGGGAAATAGCGATAATCGTGCGCGTCTTCCTTGGAGCGCAGCGAGCGCGTGACATTTTTGTCGGGGTCGTACAGGCGGGTTTCCTGGACGATCGTGCCACCGCCCTCGATCAGCTCGACCTGACGTTTGGCCTCATGCTCGATCACCGCCATCACGAAGCGCACCGAATTGACGTTCTTGGTCTCGGTCCGCGTCCCCAGCTTGCCGCCCGGCTTGCGCACGCTGACGTTGACGTCGGCGCGCATGGAGCCTTCCTCCATGTTGCCGTCGCACGAGCCGACGTAGCGCAGGACGGCCCGCAGCTTCCTGAGATAGGCTCCGGCCTCCGCCGGCGAGCGCATGTCGGGCCGCGACACGATTTCCATCAGCGCCACGCCGCAGCGGTTCAGGTCGACGTAGCTCATGGTCGGATGCTGGTCGTGCATCAGCTTGCCCGCGTCCTGCTCGACGTGGATGCGCTCGATGCCGATGGTCTTGGCGCTGCCCTCGTCCTTCTCGTCGACCAGGACCTCGACCTCACCCTCGCCGACCAGCGGGTGATAGAGCTGGCTGATCTGATACCCCTGCGGCAAATCGGCGTAGAAATAGTTCTTGCGGTCGAAGCGGCTCCAGCGGTTGATCGCCGCGTCCAGCGCGAGCCCGGTGCGCACCGCCTGGCGGATGCACTCCTTGTTGGGCACCGGAAGCATCCCCGGCATGGCTGCATCGACCAGGCTCACCTGCGTGTTCGGCTCCGCGCCAAACGTGGTCGAAGCGCCCGAAAACAGCTTCGATTTGGTCGCGGTGATCTGCGCATGGACCTCGAGCCCGACCACGACCTCCCAGTCGCCGGTTTCGCCCTTAATTCGGAATGGTGCAGACGCGTCAGCCATCGCGCGATTTCCTCGCCATTCTGCGCTCAAGAATTCCGCCGATCCATCTCGCAAGCGCGACCTGGACTGCAAAGATGCCAACTGGGCCGTCACTGAATCCGCGAGGCCGCATCAACTCGCCTTCAAGCAGCTGCCGATCCGCTCGCTCGTCATCATGATCGCTCACCACCATTTCTCCGGCCGCGCGATGAACTCCGCGCGCTCCTCGATCGCGAGGCCGGCATTGAGTACCATCTGCTCGTCGAGCTCGTTGCCGATCAGGTGCAGGCCGAGGGGCAGCCCCTGCCCGTCCAGCCCGCCTGGCACCGACATCGCCGGCAGCCCGGCAAGGCTCGCCGGCACCGCGAACACGTCGTTGAGGTACATCGCCAGCGGGTCGGTCGTCTCGCCGATGCCGAACGCGGCCGACGGCGCCGTCGGGGTGAGGATCACGTCGCAGCTTTCGAAAGCGTTCCGGAAATCCTGCTTGATCAGCGCCCGCACCCGCTGCGCCTTGGTGAAGTAAGCGTCGTAGAAGCCGGCCGAGAGGACGTAGGTGCCGATCATTATCCGCCGCTTCACTTCGGCACCGAAACCCGCCGCCCGCGTCGCGGCATACATGTCGTCGAGGGTCTTCACCCCTTCTTCGCGCAGTCCGTAGCGCACCCCGTCGTAGCGCGCGAGGTTCGATGACGCCTCGGCCGGGGCGATGATGTAATAGGTCGGGAGCGCGTACTTCGTGTGGGGCAGGCTGATCTCGACCGGCGTCGCGCCGGCGTCCTTCAGCCACCCGATCCCCTGGTCCCACAAAGCATTGATCTCGGCCGGCACGCCGTCGATGCGATATTCTTTTGGAATGCCGACGCGCTTGCCCTTGAGATCGCTCGACAGATTGGCCTCCCACCGCGGCACCGGGAGGTCGAGCGAGGTCGAATCCTTCGGGTCGAACCCGGCCATCGCCTCGAGCAGGATCGCGCAGTCGCGCACCGTCCTGGCCATCGGCCCTGCTTGGTCGAGCGAGCTGGCGAAGGCGACGATCCCCCAGCGCGAGCAGCGGCCGTAGGTCGGCTTGATCCCGCAAATGCCGGCGAACGCGGCCGGCTGGCGGATCGAGCCGCCGGTGTCGGTGCCGGTCGCGCCCGGCGCGATGCTTGCCGCCACCGCCGCCGCCGATCCGCCGGACGAGCCGCCGGGCGTCAGCCCGACATTGCTACCCGCCCGCCGCCACGGCGAGATCACCGGACCATAGGCGCTGGTCTCGTTCGACGAGCCCATGGCGAATTCGTCCATGTTCAATTTGCCGAGCATCCCGGCGCCCGCCTTGCGCAGATTGGCGGTCACCGTGCTGTCGTACGGCGGTTTGAAGCCCTTGAGAATGCGGCTGCCGGCGGTCGAATCGACGCCGCGCGTCGCGAACAGATCCTTGATTCCCAGCGGAATGCCGGCGAGCGATCCCGTGGACTTGCCTGAATCCGCCGCCTCGGCCGCGGCCAGCGCATCCTCAGGCGTCTCCACCGTATAGGCATTGAGCGTCCGCGCCTCGGCAACGGCGGCGTTATACGCCTCGGCAACCTCGCGCGCGCTGAACTCGCCCGAGCGGATGCCATCTCCCAACTCGGCGATGGTGAAGTCGGTAAGTTCGCTCACTCGATCACCTTGGGCACGGCGAAGAACCCGTGCTGCGCGTCGGGGGCGTTGGCGAGGACATCGTCGCGGATATTGCCGACGGTCACCGCGTCCTCGCGCAGCCGCAGTTTCTGATCGATCACCGTCGCCAGCGGCTCGACGCCGTCGGTATTCACTTCGCTGAGCTGCTCGACCCAGCCGAGGATGTTGTTGAGCTCGGGCACCAGGCGCTCGATCTCCTCATCGCTCATCGCAATCCGCGCGAGCTTCGCGATGTGGCGGACCTGGTCGGGAGAAACGGGCATGGCTCGGGCGGATAGCGGGGGGCTGCCAGAGCGGCAAGCGGCTCGGGCAAATGGCTATCGGAAGTGGAAAACCGGCGATTAATTCAACTGGTTTGCCGACGGGCGTCTGCGAGTCTCACGAGCACTCACAACGAATGCGGTTACCGTTGCGGTAACCAGCAACCGCTCACTTGCGGGGCGGGCGATCCAACTCGCCCGCTAAGCCTCACGAACACGGTTAATTCGCTGAGAACCCTATAACTTCAACCTGTTTTGAAACCCTAGGTCCATTTTGGTGCTTCCTTTAATCGTGTGGGGAACCAAGATGCGTTTTACTGTCTATCTCGCGGCTGCTGCCGCAACTTTCGCCGTGGCCACTCCGGCCGTGGCTCAACAGGCTTCGGCCAACGCGCTCGCCAAGGGCGTCGTTGTTCAGCCGCTCACTCTCGCCAAGGTCCAGGACCTGGACTTCGGCACCGTCGTCGGCAGCGCCGTCTCCGGTAACGTCACCATCGACGCGGACACGGGTGGCCGCACCGTTGGTGGCGGTGTCACCGCAGTGCCGAGCTATCCGGGCGGCCGCGGCCTGTTCCAGGGCGCGGGCACGGCCGGCCAGACCGTGCAGCTGTCGCTCAGCGCGCCGGCCGTGCTGGTCAGCCAGAGCAATCCGCTCGACCTGATCGCCGTCAATTCCATGGTGCTCGACGGCGGCAATTCGACGACTCGCGTGATCGGCCTGTCCGGCATTTTCGATGTCGGCGTCGGAGGCGACTTCGCCATCGCGGCGAATCAGCCGGCTGCTCTGTATCAGGCGACGTTCACTCTCACCGCCGACTATCAGTAACCCACTGGTCGAAGCGGTGGAGGGCGGCTGCCAGCTTCGGTCGGCGGCCGCCCTTGCTTTTGCAGGGTCGCGGAATGAATGATCTCGACCGAGTTGCCCCGCGGCGGCGGCTCCAGTAACCCGCCGCGCGATGTGCGCCCGCCGTTTCTTGATGGCCATCTTCATAGCGACCCTGCTGGTCGTCGCCGGCGCGTTCGCCTTCTTCCAGTGGGGCGGCAATTTGCTGCTCCGGCAGGCCACCCCGCAGGGCCACTTCCAGGCTGCCGCGGCAGGCGGAGCTCCGGATTATTCGCAGCCGGCCAACTGGCTCGCCCGGCCCGGGCTCGTCGACGATCCCTCGTTGTGGGTGCCCGAGGGATTGCCCGGTGGCACGCGCGGGGCAGCGGCGATTTTCTACGTCCACCCGACGACCTATCTCGACCGCGACCGGTGGAACGCTCCGCTCGACGCCGGTGGAGATACCGGCTTTCGCACCCGCCTGTTCGCCCAGAGCCAGGCGAGCGCGTTCAATGCCGCCGGGGAGGTGTGGGCACCACGCTATCGCCAGGCGGCGTTCGGCGCATTCCTGCTGAAGAGCGACGACGCCCAAAAAGCGCTCGACCTTTCCTATGCCGACGTCTTGGCGTCCTTCGATCGCTTCGTTCGAGAATCTGGCGACCGGCCCATCATCCTAGCCGGACATAGCCAGGGCGCACTGCATCTGGAGCGGCTGCTTAAGGACAGGATCGCGGGCCAGCCGATCGCTCGCCGCGTGGTTGCGGCCTACGTCGTCGGTTGGCCGCTTAGCACGGTCGCGGACGCCCCCCGCCTCGGGCTTCCCCCTTGCACGCGAGACAATCAGACCGGCTGCATCCTCTCCTGGCTAAGCTTCGGCGACCCCGCCAATCCCGACTTGGTGCTTGATTCGTATGAGCATTCCTCGGGATTTTCCGGGACCCAGCGCCAGCGCGAGGACCTGCTGTGCGTCAACCCGATCAGCGGGACGCAAAACGGCGTAGCGGCGCCAGAAGCGAATCCCGGAACGCTCGTCCCCGGCCCGGACCTGCTGTCTGCGACCTTGCAACCCGGCATCGTCGGCGCGCACTGCGACAAGGGGCTGCTTCTCCTCGACGGCAAGATTCCGCCGCTCGGTCCCTATGTGCTGCCGGGCAACAACTACCACGTTTACGATTATGCACTGTTCTGGGGCGCGATCCGCCGCGATGCCGAGCGGAGGCTCGCGGCGTGGCATCGCTGATCACCACTAGCGCCGCGGAATTCTTTGCCGCTGTCCCGAACGCCGGCAAGCTCGCCGGCCTGGACGTCGGGACGAAGACGATCGGCCTCGCGATCTGCGACGCCGGCTGGCATTTCGCCGGGCCGGCCGAGACCATTCGCCGGGCCAAGTTCACGCAAGACCTGAAGGCTCTCGAAGCGTTCTTTATTCGTGAGCGTATCGTTGGCTTAGTCATTGGACTGCCACTGAATATGGCGGGAACAGACAGTCCGCGAACGCAGTCTGTCCGAGCCTTTGCGCGCAATCTTACGCTGCTCGCTTTGCCGGTGCTTCTATGGGATGAACGCTGGTCCACCCAAGCCGTTGAACGGGCGATGATTTCAGCCGATGTTAGCCGCTCCAAACGGGCCGAGAAGGTCGATTCGCTCGCCGCGGCGCACATCCTCCAGGGCGCACTCGACGCGCTGGTCAATCTCCCGGGTCCGCAATAAGCGAACTCCTCGTGGACCTTCTCTCCATCGATTCGCTGACCGACGACCAGGTCGCAGCCGTCCTCGACCGCGCGAACCATTGGTTTGCCGAGAACCGCGCCGGCCGTCCGAGCGAGGCGCTCAGGGGCAAGATCGTCTTCAACGTCTTCTACGAGAACTCGACCCGCACGGCGATGTCGTTCGCCACGGCCACCCACCGGCTCGGAGCGACCTCGATCCCGCTTTCCGTCGAGCATTCGTCGGTGAAGAAGGGCGAGACGCTCGAAGACACCGCGCGAACGCTCAACGCGATGCGGCCCGATGCGCTCGTCATCCGCCATCGCGAGAATGGCGCGCCGGCGGCGGTCGCGCTCATCATGGATGCGCCGGTGGTAAACGCCGGCGACGGCACCAACGAGCATCCGACCCAGGCTCTGCTCGACGCGGCGGCCATCCGCCACCGCCTCGGCCGGCTCGACGGGGTCAAGGTCGCGATTTGCGGCGACATTCGCTACAGCCGGGTCGCCCGCTCCAACGCGAAGCTCCTCCCGCGGCTCGGCGCTGAAGTGCGGCTCGCCGGCCCGACCGAGCTCATGCCCGACGGAATTCCGCCGCTCTCCGTGGACGAAGCGATCGCCGGCGCGGACGTTGTCATGATGCTGCGCGTGCAGCGCGAGCGGTTCGAGCAAGATCTCGGCGACGAACCGGGTGAGTTCCTTGGCCGCTACGGCCTGACTTCAGACCGGCTCTCAAGAGCAGCCGCTAATGCGCTCGTCATGCACCCGGGACCGATGAACCGTGGAGTCGAGATCGACCCGCTCATCGCCGACGATCCCGATCGGTCGTTGATCTCGCTTCAAGTCGAAATGGGCGTCGCCGTGCGCATGGCGTGCCTGGAAATGCTGCTCGCCTGACTATCCTCCCCTGCTTTTGCAGGACAAGCGACTGGCTTAGCGCATCGCGATCTGGACTGGTGCGTCGCCCGCGACGTTGCGGACGAAGCAGGTCCCGCCGGCGCGGCGCAGCGAAGCGCACAGGGCGCTCGCCTCGTTCACGCTGCCGAAGCCGTGCACCGAGAGGCGGAAGAAGGTTCCGCGCGGGCTGGCGAACCGGGCGCTCATCGGAGCGTAGCCGCGAAGCGCGCTGTAGCGTCGGGCGACGGTCGTCCACGCGGTCAGCACGCCCCTCGGATTGTTGTAGGCGCCAAGCTGGACGACGGCCGTCGAACTGCCACGGCGGAGGCCGGCCTGGTGGACCGGAGCACGCTGCGCAACCGCGACGGCACGCAGCGCCTTGGCCGCTTTCGGCGCCGGCTTGCGCACGGGCTCAGGCCTGGGAGCCACGTCGACAAAGGGGAGCGGTGCTTCCTGAGCAGCAGCGACCATGGCCACGTTGACCGCCGGAGCGGGTGAAGGAGCGCGTTCGACGCTGGCGGCGACGGGCTGCCACGATGGGGCGGGCTGCGGCGCGGGAGGCGGAGGCGGAGTGGCTTCGGCCGCTCGAAGCTGCGGCGCCGGAGTCGCCTGCGCGAATCGCGTGTCACCCTTGTTCAGCGCGAGTTGGGTCGGTTGACCCGGATCGACGGCTGCGGGCGTGACGCCAAGCAGCGCGGCGACCTGGTCCGACGCTTTCTTGGGGCTGGCAAGCTGCATCCACTGCTGGATCCGCCCGTCGACCTGGTCACCCGGCACGTCCTGCGAAGCGACGGTGCGCGCCTGCGTCCAATTGCCCTCGAGCGCATAGGCCAGCGCCAGGTTCTGGCGCACCCGGGCGTCGGCGCCCGGCTGACGCGCCGCGGCCTCGAGCATCGGCACCGCTTCCGCGGCATGGCCGGCAAGCGCGACCGCGAGCCCGTAATCAGCCGGGTCGACCCCCTCCTTGGCGGCATCGAGGAAGGACAACGCTTCGTTGTTCTTACCGAGCGCGATCTCAACCAACGCGAGCTTGAGGACGACCTGGGGCTGGTTCGAATAGAGCGTCAGCGCATCCTTGTAGGCGGCCTCGGCCGACTGAAAGCGGCCACCGGCGAAATAGGAATTGCCGAGCAGCGCGCGGAAGCCGGCGTCGTTGGGGGTCTTAGCGACGGCGCGCTCGGCGAAACCGATCGCTGACGGCACATCGTTCGAATTCAGCGCGGCCATCGCCCGGGTCGCGAGACCGATTTCCCCGTTAGCCTTTCCGCCGAAGCCGGTTGCGACTCGCGATTGCGGCGTCGCGCATCCGCCGATGATCGAAGCAACCGCGACGAGCGAGATCGCGGAGCCGAGGCGAAGTGGCTTGGACATAATATTATCCCTTCCGTTTGGCCTTCTGAGCCAAGGTATCCAGCTCAGGAATCGCGGCCAGGAACTGGTCGAGCGCGTCGGTGACGATCTGCTGGGCAGAACGGCCGCCGACGGCGCACGCGAGTCGCAGCTTAAGATGGCGGTCAGGGTCCAAACGAAGTGTAAACGCCGCTTTGGCCTTGCTTCCGGGCGCGGCGCGCGGTGTTGGCGCACGCCGTGGTGCGGGCGCAGCCGCAACGATGGGTTTGACGAAGGGAGTCGGCTTGGCAACAGCGGCCGGAGGCGCGACAGCAGCAGTTTCAGCATGCTCGTCACGCTCGTCCAGCTCGGCCGTCTCGTCAAACTCTTCTTCGGCCTCGCCGCCATTAAACCTGTGGGCAATTTCCGCCTGTTGCGAGTGAACGGGCGAGTGCGCGGGCGACCCGACGGGCGTCAGCCCGGTCGGGTGAACGCGGGGATGCTCCTCGATGTCCTCACCGAAAGCGTCATGATCCTCGTCGCGAACCGGAGCGAGCGCCGGCTTGGGCGGTTCGAAGCCCATGTCGTTCCAGCCGAGGTCCTCGAGGTGGCCACCGCCGGTCTGACCGAAGCCCTGAGGCTTCATGGCCGGACGGGCGGCGCCCTTGCGGGCGAGAAGGCCGGAGGAGAGGGATGCGAAAGGCTTGGGTTCGTTCACTGCGCCGGCTCCTTACTGGCCGGCAACGCGGCGACCGAAGCCACCGACGGGACGCGGACTTGCGGGAGCGACGCCTGGCGCCGAACCCGGCGCAGCAAACACGGTCCTGCGGAAATTCTTTTCGAGACGATCCGAGATATATTCCCACAGCTCGGTGATTTCCTTGGCCGAGCGGCCTTGCGGATCGATCTCCATGACGGTCCGGCCGTCGATCATCGAGGCGGCGAAATCGGTGCGGTGGTGAACGGTTACGGGAGCGACGGTGCCGTGCTGCGACAGCGCGACCGCGGCTTCATAGGTGATCTTGGCCTTGGGCGT
>JBDTXI010000057.1:0-13315 GCA_040006255.1 Sphingomicrobium sp. | reverse complement strand
CGCGCGTGCCAGGCGCAGATCATGGCCCTCTCCGCCGGGGACGCGATCAACAACCCGCCGCAGGGTTCGCCGGAAATCACCGCGCAGCAGGGCCAGATTGGCGTCGCGCTCGCGGCGAACCTGCTCGCCTGGCCGGCATTGAAGCGCAAGGCGTACCGGCTCGATCCGAGCTTCGCGAGCTGAGTTGAAACGACAGGCCGCATCGGTCAGCGATTACCGGGCGCTCGCCAAGGCGCGGCTGCCGCACTTCCTGTTCGAATATCTCGATGGCGGGTCGTACGACGAGGTGACGCTGGCGCGGAACGTCGACGATTTGCGAGCGGTCGCGCTGCGGCAGCGCGTGCTGCGCGACGTCTCGGTGATCGATCTTTCGACGGAGCTGTTCGGCCAGAGATGGGCGATGCCGATCGGGCTTGGCCCCGTCGGACTCTCGGGCCTTTATGCGCGGCGAGGCGAAGTGCAGGCGGTGCGCGCGGCAGCCGCGGCGAACGTGCCTTTCTCGCTTTCGACGCTAAGCGCCTGCTCCATCGGCGAAGTGGCGAAGGGGAGCGAATCCCCGTTCTGGTTTCAGCTGTACATCGTCAAGGACCGCGGCTTCGTCCGCGACATGATCGCGCGCGCCAAGGACGCCGGCTGCGGGACCTTGCTGCTGACCGTGGACCTGGCGGTGCCCGGCACGCGCTACCGCGATTACCGGGCAGGCCTGTCGGGATCGCTGCGCGGGCCGGGAAGCCGCTTGCTCCAGGCACTGCGACGGCCGGACTGGGCGTGGGATGTCGTGGTCCACGGACGGCCGCTGACCATGGGCAATCTCGAGCCGCTGCTGGGATCGCGTGCAATGCTCGCCGACCTGATGGGCTGGGTCGGCCGCAACTTCGACGCGAGCGTGACCTGGAAGGACGTCGAGTGGGTGCGCGAGCAATGGCCGGGCCAGCTGGTGATCAAGGGCATCCTCGACCCCGACGATGCGCGCGAAGCGGCGGCTCACGGAGTCGATGGCGTGGTCGTGTCGAACCACGGCGGACGGCAGCTCGACGGTGTCAGCTCGACCGCGCGCGCGCTTCCCGCCGTGGCCGAAGCGGTCGCGGGGCGCCTGCCGGTGCTGGTCGACGGCGGCGTGCGCTCGGGGCTCGACGTGGTGCGGATGCTCGCGCTTGGCGCCGATTTCGTGCTGATGGGCCGCGCCTGGGCTTATGCGCTGGCCGCGTGCGGCGAAGCGGGCGTTGCGCACGTCCTTGAGCTGATCGACGCCGAAATGCGGGTGGCCATGGCGCTAACGGGCTGCACCAACATCGCCGAGATCAACGCGCACATCCTCGAGCGGAGCGGCAATCAGGCAACGTTCTGAGCGGCGGCTTCCTCGTCGCGGAAGAGCTGGTCGACGTCGCTCGCGGTCATCGGTTCGGCGAACAGGAAGCCCTGGACCGACGAGCAGCCGTGGGCCCTCAGCTCGAGCAACTGC
The DNA here is from genome assembly GCA_040006255.1 of Sphingomicrobium sp. Taxonomy (GTDB): domain Bacteria; phylum Pseudomonadota; class Alphaproteobacteria; order Sphingomonadales; family Sphingomonadaceae; genus Sphingomicrobium. The sequence continues at coordinate 11,853 of JBDTXI010000057.1, read as the reverse complement.
GCCGTTTCCTCGACGCCCTCCGCCGTGGTCTCGATATTGAGCGCGTGCGCCAGCTCGGTGATTGCCCGCACGATCGCGCTCGCGCCCTCGCGAGTCAGCAAATTCTGGATGAAGCTGCGGTCGATCTTCAACTTGTCGAACGGGAAGCTTTGCAGATAGCTGAGCGACGAATAGCCGGTGCCGAAATCGTCGAGCGCGATGCGCACGCCGAGCGAGCGCAGCGAGTGCAGCAGTTTCAGCGTCGCGTCCCCGCCTTCGAGGAAGATTGATTCGGTGATCTCGACCTCGAGCCGGGTCGGGGCGAGTCCGCTGTCGGCGAGCGCGCGGAGGATCGTCTCGTTGAGCGCACCGCGGTGGAACTGGACCGGCGACACGTTGACCGCGACGCGAATGTGCTCGGGCCAATGCGCAGCCTGCGCGCAAGCTTCGCGGACCACCCAGGCGCCGATCGGTACGATCAGGCCGGTGTCCTCGGCAACGGGGATGAAGTCGGCGGGCGAGACCAGGCCGCGCAGCGGATGATTCCAACGGATCAACGCTTCGAACGAGCAGATGCGGTTTTGCTCGAGGTCGAACAGCGGCTGGTAATGAAGCTCGAACTCGCCGCGGTCGATGGCGAGGCGAAGATCGGCCTCCAGTTGGCGGCGTTGCTGCGCGCGCTCGTTGAGGCTTTCCTCGAAGAAGGCGAAGGTGCCGCGGCCGGCCTCCTTGGCGCGGTACAAGGCGAGGTCGGCGTTCCTCAACAAGGTCTGCCCGTCGCCGCCGTCCTGCGGCGCGATGGCGATGCCGATGCTGGTCGAGGGGACGAGTTCATTGCCGTCGATGACCAGCGGCCGGGCCATGGTTTCGAGGATCTCGCGAGCGAGACGGTCGATCACGTTGCGGTCCTCGCCGACGGTCTGGAGGACCACGAACTCGTCGCCACCGAGGCGCGCGACGAAGTGGCCGCGCGCCGCCTCGATCACCCTGCGCCCGGCCTCGATCAGCAGCGTGTCCCCGGCCGGGTGGCCGAGCGTATCGTTGATCACCTTGAACTGGTCGAGATCGAGGCAGTGCAGCGCGAACAGGCTGCCATTGCCCTCCGACGCGCGGAACAGATGCTCGAGTTGCTGCTGGAACATGGTGCGGTTGGGCAGGCCGGTGAGCACATCGTTGAACGCCAGCTGCGTGATCCGCTGCTCGCGCGCGACGATCTTGCCGACCATGTCGTTGAAGCTTTTCGCGAGGCGCGCCAGCTCGTCGTCGCCGCGCACCCGCACCTGGACATGCTCGCCCGACGCCAGCCGGCTGGCGGCGTCGTCGAGCCGGGCCAGCGGCTGGGTAATTCGTCCCGCCGCCCGCCACGTCGCGAAGGCGACGAGGACGAGGCCAAGCAAAGTCATGACGGCGAGCGCCCACTCCAATTTGCGCGCGTCGGCCAGTGCTTCGGCCTTGGGATAAGCAAGCAGCAAGACCGCCCGCTCCTTGTCGCCGAACGCCGGCAGGGGCTTGGCCAGCGCGATCGAGGTCGAGCCGCCGACCCGCATTTCGAAAGCCGCGCCGCGCCGAACGTGTTCGTGGGCGAGCGCCGCCGAATCGCCGCTGAGCACCGACATGCTGCCGGCCGCCTCCGACCATCGGCCGTTGCTGTTGGCGAGCACCGCGGCATGGAGGGGGATGGCCGACAGGCGCTCGAGAGAGCGCATTTCGCGATCGTCGAGGTCGGCGGCGAACACGACCCAGCCGAGCAGCGTCGGGGCCATGATGGGCGCCGCAACCAGCTGCCGGGGGCGTCCCGCCAAAACCGAAACGCCGGTTAGTCGGCCTTCGTCGAGCGGTTGCCACAGGGCTGCGGCCTGCACCTTGCTGATCGACGGATCGATTGCGGAAACGCGGCCGTCGGCGGTGACTATGAACGCGGTGCGGACCTTGAGGCGCGCGGCGGCATTGCCGAGCGCCGACTGCATCGTCGCTTCGTCGCCGGTCGCGACCGCGGCGCGGAACCCAAAATCGCGCGCGAGCAGCTGGGCCGCGTTCTGCAGTTCGTGCGCGCGCTGCTGCCACAACCGGTCGTAAACCGCGCCGCTCGATTGCAGCTGGCTTTCAACCTCGCGCGAGGCGGAGCCGGCAATGACGGTCGAAAGCGCGGCAAAAACCGCAAGCATGGCGGCGGCGAACAACAACGCAAACTGGACCGTCAGCCTTGCGCTTAGCGAGTGGAAAGGCCGCATCGCTCAGTAGTCCATGGCCGGCATCGCTGGTGGCGGACGAAGCCGAACGCTGAAACTCGCGCTTCGCTGCCCGGGGCCGATCGCCTGCTGAACCACGCCTCCGGGCGCGCGCAAATAGGGGTGCCAAAGGGTAAGCCGCGCCGGGGAATTGTGCGCGTCGCCAAACACCGCCATGCCCTGAGCGTTCGTCCGCGCGGTCAACGCGCTGTCGGTGACGAAGATGAACGCGCTCATCGCGTCGTGGATGTTGCACCCCAGCGCAACCACGCCCGCCTTGTCGAAATGCACCGTCCGCGACTGGTCTTTGGCGAACAGCTTAAGCTCGAACCGCTTCGCGGCGGAGAAGGAATAGACGTGGTGCTTGGTCGGATCGAGGTTGGGGAAGGACACGTCCGCGCCGACCGGAACGATCGTCAGGAACGGATGGAACTGCAGATTCTGCTGCGAAACGACGTAGCGCCCGCCGGCGCGCGGAGCGCGCGCGCCCGATGACGGATACAGCGTAACCACGGCGTCGCGCACCGGACGCCCCGATGAATCGACAACATGCACGGCAAGAGGCGCCGCGACAAGCGGCGACGCTGCGCCGGCCAACGCCAGCGCTAGCAGGGTTCCACGCACCATGGACGACGATTAAACCCGCGACGGTAAACAGCTCGGTCTACGAGGATGGTTACCAGCGAATTCTTGCTTCGGCCTGCAGTTGGGTCTGAGTCTGGCGCGGCTTGAGCCCGGCATCCGCGCGATTATCCCGCCTGCTCGATACGTGGAGCAGCTCGACGAGGCCCGTGACCCGCCCCCACTGACGCTTGCCGGCGAGCATCGCCGACCAGCCGGTTTCGTCATATTCGCTGCCGACGTCGCTGCCGCGGTTGCGGGTATCGAAGGCCTCCGCCCGCGCGGTCACTCCGAACGGACCGAACGGGTGGGACAGCAGCACGAACGCCGAGCGGAAGCGGTCGTCGATCCAACGCCGGCCGCCGTCGGCGAAACCCATGCGCGTGCGCCCGTCGATCGCTTGCAACTTGAGCGTTGTGCTGGGGCCGAGATCGGCGGCAAGGCCGAGGTGGTTGAAGGCGGTGCGCCAGCCCCATTCCAAGTTGGCGTCGACCGCGGACGGGTTAGCGCGGTTGTCGTAGCGGAACAGCTCGATGCGCACCGGGATGGGCGGCTGCCAGAGGAGCTTCGCATAATAACCGGGGCGGCGTGCGAAGCCGGGTCCGACGTCGAGCAAAGGATGGGTGAACGGCGCCTGATAATCGGCGAGAAAGCCGCCGAGCGGAGGCAGAGGTTGGCGGCGGAAGGCGAGCGTCATGCGGTCGTGGAGCGCCCAGCCGCGGAAGGTGAGCAAGGTTCCCGCAGTGTCGTTCGCCGCGAATATTGCCGCGGTGGCGCGCAGCTTGTGCTGCCCGGGACTGGCCGCGAGCGTTCCCTCGAGCGCGACCGGGCGAACTTCTTCCCCGATCCAGCTGTTGATCGCCGACGGGGTGATCGAATCCTTGACGTGCCAGTCGGCGCCTTCGTGCTCGAAACTGACCGGCGGGAACATGAGGCCGGCGCGGGCGGAGAAGGCGACTTTGCTTCCGCGCATTGGCTTGAAGCTCAGATAGGCCTGGCTGAGGCCGGCTTCGGTGCGCTCGCCGCCTTGGATCGTGCCGACGATCGTGGCCGACAGCGACCAGGTGAATTGCGGCTGCCAGATGAGGTTGACGTTGCCAAGCTGCGGGCGGGCGCGGAAATCGTCTTCGCCGCCGCTCGAACGTAACTTGCCAAAGCTCCCGTCGAGCCAACTGCTCTCGCCATCGACGGCCGCCACGCGGACGTCACCGACGACTTCGAGCGCGTCGGCCGAAAACAATTTGAGTGACGGCTCCGCGCTGGCCGATGGAGCGCACAGCAGCGCGAGCGCGCAAGCCAGGGGGCGCGCGCTGCAAGAATGCAAGCGATTGCCGACAGCGGCCATGGCTTGCGATTAAGCGATCAAGGTTAACATTATCGTCACCACGGTCAGATCAGCCGAGGGCCTGCCGCGATTGGTCGCCACGCGTCCTACTCTGAAGGGATATTGCAGAGTTACGCTACGGGGCTGGCGAGCAGGCCCTCGAGAACGCTCACCATCTGGTTCGACCCATAAGGCTTCCTCAGCACGGGTCGGTGGCGATGATCGTCTCTCATCCCGTCACTGCTGCAGCCGGTCGAGAAAACGAAAGGCACACCTAGCGCATCAAGGGCGGACGCCACGGCGTAACTCGTACGGCCGTTGAGATTCAAATCCAGCATGGCGACATCGAACGCCTGCGATTTTGTCAGCTCGATAGCCTGAGCCGAAGTCGCAGCGGAAGTGACGGACTCGCATCCCAGCTGGCCCAGCATCGTTTCTATCGTCATCAGGACGAGCATCTCGTCCTCGACCACCAGGACACGACGGCCAGATAACAACTTTTCGTCACGAGGGACCTTCGTCACAATGGAATGTCGATCGTGCAGACGACCCCTTCGCTCGGATAGGTCAGTTCGACAGTGCCCCCCATCTCATGGGCCAGGCCGCGTTCGATGACCCACGAACCGAAGCCCTTGCGCGTCGGTCGGACGACCGGAGGCCCAGCGCTTTCCTCCCAGCGCAGCACGAGCCGCACGCCCCCGGGCCCACGCCTGACCTTCCAACTGATCGCAATCGTTCCAGACTCGTTGGAGAACGCACCATATTTTACGGCGTTCGTCGCGAGTTCGTGCAGGGCGATAGCCAGCGTGGGATGGTTTTCGGCTGCAACCGAACATTCTCTCCCGTGACGGCGAAGCGCTCGGAGCGGCCCTCGGCAACGCGAAATGGCTCAAGAGCGTTATCGACCAGATCGTGCAGCCCAGCCCCTTCCCAATGGTCGCTGCTCAAGAGATCGTGCGAACGGGACAAAGCGAACAGGCGGCTCTCAATGGCCTCGCGAACGACGTCGGGACTGGCCGGCGTTCGTAAAGCCTGAAAGACAATCGACTGCACCGTCGAAAGCGTGTTCTTCACCCGGTGATTGAGCTCGTCGATCAGCATCCTGCTATGCGCTTGTTCCTGTTTGTGCTTCGTCAGATCGACCAACGAGACGAAGTGCTGCACGATCTCCCCCGTCTCGTCCCTCACAGGACTGACGAAAAGCGAGGCCCAGAATTCACTGCCGTCCTTGTGGCGGTAATGGATTTCGGGGTCAGTTTCCGACTTGCTCGCGAAGCAGGCTTCCAACCCAGCTTTTGTCTCGCGATCGATGCCGGTCGCCATCAGTGAGAGGAAGTCTTGGGCCAGCGCCTCGTCCCGCTTGTATCCCGTGAGCGAGAGGAAGGCGTCATTCGCGAAAATATGGGATTGCTTACGGCCTTCGCGTTGGTGAAGACCATCGGCATTCGGGTTTCTTCGGCGGCGACTACGAATGGGCCAAGGTCGTGTTGGAAGCCCGCAACGTCGGCTTCTGCTTCGGTTTGTTTCACGAATTCTTTGGTTTGGACCGACATTAAGCGGTGATCCAATCGGATGCTTTTTTGAGCCCTGCTTGTCTACGCTGACTTAGTTACTGGTGCAATGCGATCCAACGTAATTCGCATAGAAGTCCGGCCCATTATGGATGATTCGTAGTGGACCCACTTATCTTCATTAGATGTGTACGTGACATCGGAGGTTTCTTCTGATGTACTATTATAGGCTTTATTTCTTGGATCTGGACGGCCATCGTATTATTGACGTTCGCGACTTTCGGGCGAATGGAGATGCTGCGGCAATTATGAAGGCCGGCGTCGCTCTCCCGGGAGAATTACGCGAGCTTTGGAACCAGGAACGAAGAGTCCTGGAGCTTCGCTCTCAGCGCGCATGCTGAACGCGACCGCCTCTCGGGGAAAAGCGAGAAATCGTCAGTCCCTCAAGCGAACGGATAGTTGGTCGGGGAGAGAGGATTCGAACCTCCGGCCCCTGCCTCCCGAAGACAGTGCTCTACCAGGCTGAGCTACTCCCCGACCGGAACCCGCCCCAAGCAACACGAGGTCACGGCGGGAGCCAAGGCCGCGGCTAGATAGAGGGCGGGGCGGATGAGCGCAATGGGGCAGTCAGCGCCCCAGCGTCTCCAGCCAGTGGTCGACGCGGACGAACTTCTCGCGCGGGGATCCGGGGCGGGCGCGGGCGGTCTCGGTGTCCTCGATCCGCCGCCAGTCGGCATAATCGGTCGGCATCACGCCGCGCTCTTCCAGCAGGCGCTTCAACCCTTCGGCGCCGGGCCGCTGAGCGGAGGTTCCCGGCGGCATTTCGGCGGCGATCCGGTCGGCGACTTCATAGCCGTCGGGGCGATTGGTGCCGATCGTTCCGGTCGGTCCTCGCCGCGCCCAGCCGACGGCGTAGAGCCGGTCGGCGATCCGCCCCTGCGCGTTGAGGAACTTGCCGCCGCGCTCGTCGTAGGGGACGCCGTCGATCGGCGAACTCGAATAGCCTATGCAGGTGACGATCAGCGAAGCAGGCACTTCATAGGTTTCGCCGGTGCCGCGCGCCGCGGCTGTGTCGTCGAGCTCGGTGCGCTCGACGACGATCTTCTCCGCCGTGCCGTCGCCCTCGATGCGCAGGGGCTTGGCGAAGAAATCGAAGACCATGCGCTTGGGTTTGGCCGGATCGGGCGGGGTGGCGGCGAAACCGCGCAGGATGGTGATCGACTTGCGGTGCCCGGGCTCGAGCGCGTCATCGGCTTCGAGCGGGGGAAAGTCGGCGATGTCCACTTGCGGCGAGGCGGCTTCGAGATGGCCGAGCTCGCCCAGTTCCTTGGGAGTCATGGCGATCTGGTGCGGGCCGCGGCGACCGAGGATCGTGATGGTTCGGATCGCGCTCTGGTCGAGCGCGTCCAGAGCGTGGCCGACGATGTCCGAGCCGTCGAACTCGGCGCGCGTCTTGGAGAGGATGCGGGCGCAATCGAGCGCGACATTGCCGTTGCCAATCACCGCCGCGTGCGTGCCGTCCAGCGGCGGATCCAGATCCGCGAACTCGGGATGGCCGTTGTACCAGCCGACGAACTGGGCCGAGCCGACCACGCCCGGGAGGTCCTCACCTGGCACGCCGAGCTTGCGGTCGTGCGGCGCGCCGACGGCGAGGATCACCGCGTCATAAAGGTCGAGGAGCTCGGCGACCGAGACGTCGCGGCCAATTGCGACATTGCCGATGAAGTCGACGCCGTCACTCTCCGCCACTTTGTCGTAGCGCTTGCTGACCGCTTTCAGCGACTGGTGATCGGGCGCGACCCCGAAGCGGATGAGGCCGTAGGGCACGGGATAGCGGTCGAGGATGTCGATGCGCGCCGCTCCGCCATAGGCCTTCTGCAGCGCCTCGGCGGTATAGAAGCCCGCCGGACCCGATCCGACCACCGCGAAATGCCGCATGAACCCTCCCAATGTTGCGGAAGCGCCTTCCTATCGCGCGGCGGTGGGGAGGGGAACCGTGTGCACGGTGCAAGGCAGAACGACGTCCGCGCCAATACCCCTTCGCCATTCCCTCTGCGGGGAATGGTTCCCCTCCCCAGCCTTCGGCTAGGGAGGAATTAGGGGCGGTGATCCTCGAGGAGAATGTTGCCCTTCTTCTGCAGCGCCGCCTGGATCGGTCCCGCGAACATCCCGAGCATGCCGGGGAGCAGCACTCTCACGCGCACCTTCGCTTCCTCGACGTCGATCGTGCAATCGATCGAATCGCCGAGCGCCTGGACACGCAGGTTGAGCTGATCGCCGGTCCAGCCGGACTGGACCTTGGCGCCTCCGGGGATATGCTCCTGGAGCTTGTGGATGTTGCTGGCGATCCGGCGCCGTGCTTCCTCGCGCCCGAGCTTGTGCGGCAGATCGACTTCGATGGGCTGTGACATCGCTGCGACAAGTGGGGGGCAGTTCAGAGCTTTGCAAGCGGCGTCACGAGACTATGATCCGCGCATGCGCAGCATTGTGACATTGCTGGCTTTTGCGGCTGCGCCTGTGCCAGCGCAAACGACCGCGCCGGCGCCCCCCAGTTCAATGCCAGGCGTCACGCCGACCGTGACCGCGCCGTGGGATCCGGCCGCGCCGTACATCACCGTCGGGCAGGACGAGCCGGGATATCGTTCCTGGTACCTCGCCGATCCCTCGCGGGCGGCGCAGGTCAAATCGCTCAACGATTATCTGGCGACCTACCAGGTGTCCGGAATCCTCCCGACCTGGCAGCTGCTGCGCACGGCGACGGCGTGGAAGGATTGCGGGGGGCAGCCGTTCGAAGTCCCCCCGACAAGCGAGTGGCCGCACATCGTCCAGACCCTGCGCTACATCCACGATTACGTGATCCCCGAAGTCGGCCCGGTCGAGCCGGTCTCGGGCTATCGCAACCCGTCGCTCAACCAGTGCGCCGGCGGAGCGCCCGAGAGCGCGCACATGCATTATTCGGCGATGGACATGGTGCCGCTGCGGCCGATCACCCGCGAAGCGCTTATGATAGCTCTGTGCACCGGCCATTCGGAGCATGGCGCGCCCTATAACGCGGGGCTCGGCTTCTATGCATACCTGCGCTTCCACGTGGACAGCACCAAGTTCCGCCGCTGGAACATGGACCCGGCGGTCGCCGCCCAATGCCCGCCGATCATCCACCCGGAGGACATTGCCACCGTCGGGCAGCCGTTGCCGCCCGCACCGGCAGCGGCGTCCGGACCGCCGACACCTGCGCCGGCCACGCCCGCTCAACCGAACCCGCAGCCGCCGCCGCAACAGCGATAGCATTCCCCTTGTGTTGCTCATGTGCAACACCATATCGGCTCCCGAATAGAGGGGTGAAGACCAGATGGATTTCGAAAAGCTCACCGACCGCGCCCGCGGCTTTCTCCAGGCGGCGCAGACGATCGCGGTTCGCGAGCATCACCAGCGCATCGCGCCAGCGCATCTGCTCAAGGCTCTGCTCGACGACGAGCAAGGGATGGCTGCCGGGCTGATCCAGGCCGCCGGAGGCGACGCTCAAGCGGCGCGGCGCGAGGTGGATATGCTCGTCTCGAAAGTCCCGGCCGTAACCGGGACCGGCGCGACTCAGGCGCCGGCGCTCGACGGCGACACCATCCGCATCCTCGACCAGGCCGAGCAGATCGCGAAGAAGGCGAGCGATAACTACGTCACCGTCGAGCGCATCCTGCTCGCGATGGCGCTGGCCAAGAACACTGACGTCGGCGGTGCTTTGGCGAAGGCCGGCCTCACCGCGCAAAACCTCAACGCGGCGATCGACAAGCTGCGCGGCGGCCGCACCGCCGACACGCAGGCCTCCGAGGACCGTTACGACGCGCTCAAGAAGTTCGCCCGCGACCTCACCGAGGCGGCGCGCGAGGGCAAGCTCGACCCGGTGATCGGCCGCGACGAGGAGATCCGCCGAACGATCCAGGTGCTGGCGCGGCGGACCAAGAACAATCCAGTGCTGATCGGCGAGCCGGGCGTCGGCAAGACCGCGATCGCGGAAGGGCTGGCTCTGCGCATCACCAACGGCGACGTGCCCGACGGGATCAAGGACAAGAAGCTGCTGGCGCTCGACATGGGCGCACTGATCGCCGGCGCGAAATATCGCGGCGAGTTCGAAGAGCGGCTGAAAGGCGTGCTCGACGAGGTGCGGCAGGCGGAAGGGGACATCATCCTCTTCATCGACGAGATGCACACGCTCGTCGGGGCGGGCAAGGCCGAGGGCGCGATGGACGCGTCCAACCTGCTCAAGCCCGCGCTGGCACGCGGCGAACTGCACTGCATCGGCGCGACGACGCTCGACGAATATCGCAAGCATGTCGAGAAGGACGCGGCGCTCGAGCGGCGCTTCCAGCCGGTGTTCGTCGGGGAGCCGACCGTGCCCGACACCATCTCGATCCTGCGCGGCCTCAAGGAGAAGTACGAGCTTCACCACGGGGTGCGCATCACCGATGCCGCGATCGTCGCCGCGGCCACGCTCGGCAACCGCTACATCACCGACCGCTTTCTCCCCGACAAGGCCATCGACCTGATGGACGAAGCGGCCAGCCGCATCCGCATGGAGGTGGAATCGAAGCCCGAGGAGATCGAGAATCTCGACCGCCGTATCATCCAGCTGAAGATCGAGCGCGAGGCGCTGAAAAAGGAGCAGGACAAAGCGTCGAAGGACCGGCTCGGCAAGCTCGAGGAAGAGCTTGCGAACCTCGAACAGCAGTCGGCCGAGTTGACCCAGCGGTGGCAGGCGGAGAAGGACAAGATCGCGGGCGCAGCCAAGATCAAGGAGCAGCTCGATGGAGCGCGGCTGGAGCTTGAGCAGGCACAGCGCAACGGCGATCTCGCCAAGGCGGGCGAGCTTCAATACGGCCGCATCCCACAGCTCGAAAAGCAGCTCGCCGATGCCGAGGATTCCACCCATGGCGCGATGCTGCGCGAGGAAGTCACCGACCAGGATATCGCCGGGGTCGTCAGCCGCTGGACCGGCATTCCGGTCGAGCGAATGATGGAAGGCGAGCGCGACAAGTTGCTCCAGATGGAGCAGACGATCGGCGCCCGCGTCATCGGCCAGGAGGATGCGGTCAAGGCCGTTGCCGCCGCCGTCCGCCGCGCCCGCGCCGGGCTCCAGGACCCGAACCGGCCGCTGGGTTCGTTCCTGTTCCTCGGCCCCACCGGCGTCGGCAAGACCGAGCTGACCAAGGCGCTCGCCGAATTTCTGTTCGACGATTCCCACGCGATGGTGCGCATCGACATGTCGGAGTTCATGGAGAAGCATGCCGTCTCGCGCTTGATTGGCGCTCCTCCGGGCTACGTCGGCTATGAGGAAGGCGGCGTGCTGACCGAAGCGGTGCGGCGGCGGCCGTACCAGGTGGTGCTCTTCGACGAGGTCGAGAAAGCGCACGGCGACGTGTTCAACGTGCTCCTGCAGGTGCTCGACGACGGCCGCCTGACCGACGGCCAGGGACGCACCGTCGACTTCACCAACACGATCATCATCCTGACGTCCAACCTCGGCTCGCAATATCTCGCCGCGCTCGGCGAGGACGAGGCGGTCGAGAAGGTCGAGAGCCAGGTGATGGAGGTGGTGCGCGGCCACTTCCGGCCCGAGTTCCTCAACCGGCTCGATGAGATCATCCTGTTCCACCGCCTGGGTGCCGGGCACATGGGCCCCATCGTCGACATCCAGATCGCGCGGCTCGGCAAGCTGCTCGAAGACCGCAAGATCCGGCTCGAGCTGACGGACGCCGCGCGCGCATGGCTCGGGCGCGTCGGTTACGATCCTGTCTACGGCGCAAGGCCGCTGAAGCGCGCGGTGCAGAAATATCTGCAGGACCCGCTCGCCGACAAGATCCTGGCGGCCGAGATCGCCGATGGAGCGGTCGTGCGCGTGGACGAGGGCGACGGCGCGCTGGTCCTCACGCCCGTCACGGAGCAGCGCGCAGCCGCCTAGTCGGCGCGCATCGGCGCCTGCCGTGACGCGGTGACTTCGTAGATCTTGCAGATCATCGCGCGCTCGGCCTCGCTCAAGTGCGGGTTCCACACGTCGAGGATCAACACCGCGCGATCGCATCCGGTCGGGTTGCGCGCCTCGTGCTCGATGGTGTCGTCGAACACCAAGGCCTCGCCCTCGACCCAGGGCCGGGTCTCGCCGCCAACCCGAAACACGCACCCTTCGGGAACCACGAGCGGC
>JBDTXI010000056.1:0-5789 GCA_040006255.1 Sphingomicrobium sp. | reverse complement strand
GCTGCGCCGACTTGCCCATCGCCCCGACGAACAGCAGCAGGCACAGCAGGGTCATGGTGCCGACGTGCATCCCGGCGAAACCGATCGTCGATCCGGCCATGCCCGGCGCCGCGTGGAGGATCGCCGGGATCGACACCGTGCCGAACACCAGGAAGGTGCCGAAAATGCCGAGCGAGAAGCCGAAATCGCCGATGCGGTTGACGACGAACGCCTTCAGCGCCGCGGCGTTGGCCGACGGCTTGTGGTACCAAAAGCCGATCAGCAGATACGAGGCGAGGCCGACGCCTTCCCAGCCGAAGAACATCTGCACCAGGCTGTCGGCGGTCACCAGCATCAGCATCGCGAAGCTGAACAGCGACAGATACGCGAAGAAGCGCGGCTGGCTCGAGTCCTCCTCCATATAGCCCCAGCTGTAGAGGTGGACGAGGCTCGAGACGGTGGTGACGACCACAAGCATCACGGCCGTCAGCGCGTCGACGCGCAGCGCCCAGTCGACGTTGAGCGTCCCCGAATGGATCCAGCTGAGCACCGGCACGACCGCGGGCCCGGCGCTGCCCGCGATGTACTGGAAGAAGATCGGCCAGCTGAGGAACGCGCCGATGAAGAGCGCACCGGTGGTGACCACCTTGGCGGCGGTCTTGCCGATCCAGCGTCCGCCGAGGCCGGCGATGAGCGCGGCGATCAGCGGCAGGAAGACGATCAGTTCAAGCGCCATCACTTGGCCAGTTCGCCGGCGAAGGCCGGGGTCCAGTCCGGACGAAGAGAACGGCGCGGAAGCGCCGCCTGGGCCCCGGCCTTCGCCGGGGAACTAAGAAGGCCCACCATCACCCGTGCATCCGATTGACGTCGTCGACCGCGATCGAGCCGCGGCGGCGGAAGAAGATGACGAGGATGGCGAGCCCGATCGCCGCCTCGGCGGCGGCCACGGTCAGCACGAACATCGCCATGATCTGCCCGGTGAGGTCGCCGAGATAGGCCGAGAAAGCGACGAGGTTGATGTTCACCGCGAGCAGGATCAGCTCGATCGCCATTAGCATCAGGATGACGTTGCGGCGATTGAGGAAGATCCCGAGCACGCCGATCGTGAACAGGATCGCCGCGACGGTGAGGTAATGGGCGAGGGAGATCACAGCGTCATCCCCCCGCCCACTTCGGGCTGGGTCAGCCGGGTCGCATCCTGCGGCCTGCGGCGGAGCTGGCGCGAGACCTTGGGTGTGCGCGTGTCGCCGCGGCGGCGGTGGGTGAGGACGATCGCGCCGATCATCGCGACGAGCAGAATCAGCCCCGCAAGCTCGAACGGGAACAGATAGCGGCTGTAAAGCAGCTGCCCGAGCGCGACGATGTTGGGCGTCGAAGGCGCGGCGGCGAGGTGCGCGCCGCTGAGCGACGGGCCTGCCTGCCACGCACTGACCGCGACCACGATCTCGGCCAGCAGCACCAGGGCGATGAGGAGGCCGAACGGCAGGTTCTGGGTGAAGCCCCGGCGCAGCGAGGCGAAGTCGACGTCGAGCATCATCACGACGAACAGGAACAGCACCGCGACCGCGCCGACGTAGACGATCACCAGCAGCATCGCGATAAACTCGGCGCCGACCAGCAGCATCAGCCCCGCCCCGTTGAAAAAGGCGACGATCAGCCACAGCACGCTGTGCACCGGGTTGCGCGCGAACACGACGGCGAGCGCGCTGGCGATGGTCAGCGTCGCGAACAGGTAAAAGGCGATGAGGGCGATCACGCAATCCTCCCCCAGCTTGTCTGGGGGAGGGAGACCACGCGCAGCGTGTTGGAGGGGCCGTGCCCTACCCCTCCGTCAGCCTTCGGCTGCCACCTCCCCGAGGCAAGCTCGGAGAGGATTTTGGTATGTTTCCGCATGCCGCGCCGCCTACCGATACGGCGCATCGGCGGCAAGGTTGGCGGCGATCGCCTGTTCCCACTTGTCGCCGTTGGCGAGCAATTTGGTCTTGTCGTAGAGCAGTTCCTCGCGCGTTTCGGTGGCGAATTCGAGGTTCGGACCCTCGACGATCGCATCCACCGGACAGGCCTCCGCGCACAGGCCGCAATAGATGCATTTGACCATGTCGATGTCGTAGCGCGTGGTCCGCCGGCTGCCGTCCTCGCGCGGCTCGGATTCGATGGTGATCGCTAACGCTGGGCAGATCGCCTCGCACAATTTGCACGCGATGCAGCGCTCCTCCCCGTTGGGATAGCGGCGCAGCGCATGCTCACCGCGGAAGCGCGGGCTCTGCGGCGCCTTCTCGTACGGATAGTTGATCGTCACCTTGGGCTTGAAGAAATAGCGCAGCGTCAACGCATGCGCCCGCACGAACTCCCACAGCGTGAAGGATTTGAGCCAATGCTTCATCGCGGGTCCGCCTGGCTCTTCAATTTGCAGATGCCCTTCTCCGTGATGGTTGCGCCGTGCACGGCGACCTGAGTGCTTTCGAATTCCCAATTGCGATTGTTTGAACCATCGCGAGGAGTAAGGGTCATCCATCTCCCCTCCCCTTCGTTGAGGACTATTGAAAGCTGGGACGTGGCCGACACAATCGGCACTGCATTTGCTCTTGCTTCAACGTTGAAGAGATATGTTGAGCCGTCTGAAGACGTGTCCAGCTCTACCACCGGAATGATGGGGGCATATTTTGCTTTTGGATCGTCCGCCGGTGGCGCCGGGAAAAGGAAAGTTATCAAATCGGCACCGGCCAAGCGCGAGCTGTGAGCTGTCCCATTGAGATCAAACTGGTCACTCGTAATCTGACAATCGATCCGCGACACGAACTCAATAGATTGACCAACTTGCAATCCGGGCAAGATTGGCGACGCGGCCGCGAGCGACAGAATGACAATGCCGATCATACCCCACCACCATATCGCGTCAGCATCAGCCAGCCCGACACCAAGACCACGAACACCAAGCTGAGCGGCAGGAAGATCTTCCAGCCGAGGCGCATCAGCTGATCGTAGCGGTAGCGCGGCACGGTCGCCTTCACCCAGCTGAAGACGAAGAAGAAAAACGCCATCTTGGCGAACAGCCAAAAGATGCCAGGAATCCAGTAGAGCGGCGCCCAGTCGACCGGCGGCAGCCATCCGCCCCAGAACAAAATGGCGTTGAGCGCGCACATCAGCAGGACGTTGGCATATTCGCCGAGCCAGAAGAGCGCGAAGCTCATTGACGAATATTCGGTCTGGTGCCCGGCGACGAGCTCGCTTTCCGCCTCGACCAGGTCGAACGGCGTGCGGAAGGTCTCGGCCATCGAGCTGATCAGGAACACCACCGCCATCGGGAACAGCAGGGGGTTGAAGCCGAAGCCGTTGAGAAGGCCGAGAACATGGCCCTTCTGAGCGAGTACGATTCCGCTGAGGTTGAACGTCCCCGCCCACAGCACGACGGTGATCAGCACGAAGCCGATCGACACTTCGTAGCTCACCATCTGCGCCGCCGCGCGCAGCGCCGAGAAGAACGGGTATTTGGAGTTGGACGCCCAGCCGGCGACGATGACGCCGTAGACCCCGAGCGAGCTCGCCGCGAGGACGTAGAGCAGGCCGACGTTGACGTCGGCGAGCACGACTCCGGGCGCGAACGGGATCACCGCCCAGACAATCAGCGCGACCGTGAACGTCACGATCGGGGCGATCAGGAACAGGCCCTTGTTGGCGCTGGCCGGGATGATGGTTTCCTTAAGGAACACCTTCAGCCCGTCGGCGAAGCTCTGCAGCAGCCCCCACGGCCCGACCACGTTGGGCCCGCGGCGAAGCGCGATCGCCGCCCAGATCTTGCGGTCCGCGTAGATGATCATCGCGACGGCGAGCATCAGCGGCAGCGCGATGACGAGAGTGCCGACGATGGTCGCGAACAACCACGACCATTCGTAGGTGAGGCCCCAATGCTGGAAGGTGGCGGTCACAGCACCCTCCCCCCTTCAGCGGGGAAGGGTCGACTCAGGCGAAGCGTGAGCGGGGAGAGGGGGCGACGGGCGTAGTGCACGGCCCCTCTCCCTGCCGCCGCTTCGCGACGGCTGTCCCTCCCCCGCATGCGGGGGAGGGGCTGGCGTTGTGCCCGGTCCGTTTTCATCACTCCGCCGCCTCCTTGAACTGCGCGCCCGTGACCAGCTCGTCCGAGCAGCGCTGCATCGTCGGACTGTTGCGGCAGATGGCGTTGGTGAGGAAGAAGTCGCCAATCGGGTAGCGGATCGGACATTCCGCCTTGGCGGGCAGCTTCGGCGGCGACCACGGCAGGTCGATCAGCCCGTCGCGGCCGAGCTCAGGATATTCCGCAATCATCGCCGCGCGTAGCTGGGAGAAGCTGTCGAACGGCAGCGTCTTGCCCGCAAGCTCGCTGACCGCGCGCAGGATCGCCCAGTCCTCGCGCGCTTTGCCCGGAGGGAACACGGCGCGTTCGGCGCGCTGCACGCGGCCCTCGGTGTTGACGTATGTGCCGTGCTTCTCGGCATAAGCCGCGCCGGGCAGGACGAGGTCGGCCATGCGCGCGCCGGCGTCGCCGTGGTGGCCGATATAGACCTTGTACGCGCCCTTGAAGCGGTCGGCGGCGACCTCGTCGGCGCCGAGCAGAAGCACCAGCTCGGGCGCGGCTGCCTCGAGGTCGGCGATGCCGCCCTTTTGCGAATAGCCGAGGATCAGCGAGGCCATGCGCGAGGCGGCCGTGTGGAGCACGTTGAAGCCGTTCCAACGTTCGCGGATCAGCCCGAGCGGCTGGACCAGCGCCAGCGCCGCGCCGAGGCCGCCCGCCGCGAGCGCTCCGGGGCCGACGATCACCGCCGGTCTCTCGGCTTTCGCGAAAGCGTCCGCGACATGCTTGGGCAGCTTGCCGAGCAGCTTGAGATCCTCGCCCAACCACTCGGCCTTCATTGCGAGGTCGACCTCGGGGCCGATGGCGAAGACCTTGCCGCCCTTGCGCGCGACCTTGCGCACGCGGGTGGCGATGAGCGGCGCTTCCCAGCGGATGTTCGACCCGACCAGCAGCACCGCGTCGGCACTCTCGATCCCGGCGATGGTCGAGTTGAAGGCCACGGCGGACAGGCTCGCGGTGTCGTAGGCGAGGCCCGTCTGGCGCCCCTCGAGCAGCGCGCTCCCCCGCCCCTCAAGCAATTTCTTCGCCGCGTACATGGTCTCGGCGTCGAGCAGGTCGCCGGCGATCGCCGCGACTTTCGCTCCGGCCTTCTTGAGGCGCTTGGCGAACACCTGCAGCGCATCCGGCCAGCTCGCCTCCGTGAGCTTGCCCTTCTCACGCACCCAGGGCCGGTCGAGCCGGTTGCGCACCAGCGCGTCGACGTGGTGGCGCGTCTTGTCGTGAATCCACTCCTCGTTGACGTCCTCGTTGATCCGCGGAAGCACGCGCATCACCTGCCGCTGACGGACGTCGAGACGGATGTTCGATCCGACCGCGTCCATCACGTCGATGCCGGGCACGCGGCGAAGCTCCCACGGCCGCTGCTCGAACAATTGCGGCTTCTGCAGCAGCGCGCCGACGGGGCAGACATCGGCGAGGTTGCCGGCCAGCTCGCTGGTCACCGTCCGCTCGAGGTAGGAGGTGATCTGCGAATCCTCGCCGCGATAGAGCATTCCGATCTCGTCGACGCCCGCGACCTCGGACGAGAAACGCATGCAGCGCGTGCACTGGATGCAGCGGTTCATCGACGTCTTGATGACCGGCCCGAAATATTTGTCGTCGACCGCGCGCTTGTTCTCCTCATAGCGCGTGAAACCGCGGCCATAGGCCATCGCCTGGTCCTGCAGGTCGCACTCGCCGCCCTGGTCGCAGATCGGGCAGT
>JBDTXI010000055.1:0-6024 GCA_040006255.1 Sphingomicrobium sp. | reverse complement strand
TCAACAAGCTGGTCCGCACCGGCCGCCAGTTCCTCCACGAGACCGGCCGCGAAGCCACTCCGGAGGAGCTCGCCGAGCGTCTTTCCATGCCGCTCGAGAAGGTGCGGAAGGTCCTCAAGATCGCCAAGGAGCCGATCAGCCTCGAAACCCCCATCGGCGACGAGGAAGACAGCCACCTCGGCGACTTCATCGAGGACAAGAACGCGGTCATCCCGGTCGACGCCGCGATCCAGTCCAACCTCAAGGAAACGGTCACCCGCGTCCTCGCCTCGCTAACCCCGCGCGAAGAGCGCGTGCTGCGCATGCGCTTCGGCATCGGCATGAACACCGATCACACGCTCGAGGAAGTCGGCCAGCAGTTCAGCGTCACCCGCGAACGCATCCGCCAGATCGAAGCGAAAGCGTTGCGCAAGCTCAAGCACCCGTCGCGCTCGCGCAAGATGCGGTCGTTTCTCGACCAATAGACCGAGAAACTTGGGGACATCTCTATTGAGTGTCCCCAATTGTGGCGCCCATCGCGCCGCGTGATGTGGGTTAGCGCGAGAATTCAGCCACCACCCTTCCCCCTCCCGCTCGCGGGAGGGGTCAGACGCGGCCCTGTGCTAAGCCCCCTACTTCAGCCCCTTCGCCATATTGAGGTGCGCCGTCACAATCGGCACCATGCCGCTGGCCAGCGTCTTCAGCTGGGCATTGTCGCCCGCCGCCGCATAGCCGTTGAGCGCATCGAGCGTCGCCTGGTGCGCGTCGACCTGCGCCGCCTTGTAAGCGCTGTCGAAGTCCGCTCCGTGCACCGCCTTAAGGTTGTCGAGCGTCTGCTGCTGGGTGGGCGACAGCGTGTCGTCGATCGCCATTGCCGGGCTCATACCCGCGACGGTGGACTTGAGCTTGGCGGTAGACGCGGTGTGCGCGCTGACCATCTTCGCCGCGAATGACTTCACCGCCGCCGATTGCGCCGAGCTTGCCGCCAGCTTGGAGCTTTCGATCTCGAACTTGTCGCTCGCCGCCGCCGCATTGGCCAGGCCCTGGGCGGTGGTCGGCGCCGCTGCCGGCGCTACCACATTGCCGTAATCCGCGTTCTCCGCGGCCATGTTGACGTCGGCGTTCATGCCTTCGTCCTTGTGCCCGCACGCCGCCAGCCCAAGCACCATGGCCGAACTCACTATAAGTACCTTGTTAGTCATCGCTTTTTCTCCTCGCGCGCTCAACGAGCCGTGCGCGACTGCGTTCCTGCGCGCGAGCAAGCGGCGGACCTTCTCCCCCGCCCCTTCGTTGACCATTCGAGATCACCAACACGCACAGAGGAGAGCGCGATGAGCATTTTCGGCAACATTATGAACAAGATCTTCCATCACGCGTCGGCGCAGGCTCCGGCCGCTGACCCGAACGCCACCCTCAACCCCGCCCCACAGGCCCCCGCGGGCGACACGGCGACCATGGCCGCTCCGGCGCAGACGGCGGCCACGCAGAACGTCGATGTCGGCGCGGTGCTGAGCGAAATGGCGTCGATGAAAGGCGGCGGCGGCAATTACCAAAGCTCGATTGTCGACCTGTTGAAGCTCCTCGACCTCGACTCCAGCCTCGCCGCCCGCAAGGAGCTCGCCACTGAGCTCAACGTCCACACCGGCGCCGACGGCAGCGCCGAAGAGAATATCGCGCTCCACAAAGCGGTGATGCAGAAGCTGGCGGAGAACGGCGGCGTGGTGCCCGACAGTTTGCGGAATTAGGGCGGACGCATTTGGTATATCGAGGCCAAGGCGCTGCGGAAGCTGAAGCACCCGAGCCGGAGTAGGAAAATGCGGTCGCTTTTAAACCAGTGAATCAATCTCACTTTGGTTTATTGGATACGGATTGCACTCTCTACTATGAACGCGCTCGGCTTACCTACGGGCGCAAAGTAGGCGCGGCCTTCGACGCGATATTTTTGGTGTTCCTCCCACAAGTTGGGGGGCCTCCTGGCGTCGTCGATGCGCAAGAACAATCCAGGTCGGTCAGTGAGTTGGATGTAGTACTCACCCGAGATTCGCTCGATAGTCCCCTCAAAGACGCCCTCGGCGACCGTCGTGACCTGGCGAGGTCCCGCGGCCCGAAAATTATGGCAATTCCGGGGACCCCACAATTCACAATCACAGAGACACCAATTCCAGAGACACAATATCAATTAGCGACCCATCACGCGGTTAAGCGTCCGAACCCCCACCCACATTTGTAATCCCCCCGCCCCTTGCACTTCCGCCCCGCCGGCGCTTGAACGCAACCTCCTTCGCCGAAGAGGAAACCGCCATGAAAAACATCGTGCTCGCTTTGTCCGCGCTCAGCCTGGTCGCGGGGAGCGCCCCGGCGCTCGCTGCGCCATGCAAGGATAAGCAGGGCAAGTTCGTCAAATGCCCCGCCAAGCCCATGCTGTGCCGCAACGCCAAGGGCCATTTCGCCAAGTGCACCGCGGCCCGCCGCCGCGCGCATTGATCGCCTGAGGTCAGCGCAGCTCCAGCCAAATTCCGGTCAGCTTGCCCTGAATTCACGCCACCAATCCGCCCCTGGTCGCGAAACAGCCCCGTCGGAGTGGTAACCGGGCTGAGTGGAGGCCCCGTTGCGGGCCTGCGACCGTTGTATGAATTGCTACCAGTCGCAAGACGGTATTGGGGGCCCAGCCTCACGACAAACCGGGCCGGGCCTTCCGCCTATCTTCAACGTCTCCTAGCCAACAGGCGCCAATTCCGGCGCCTGGAAACGAAGGAACAGACCATGAAAATTTTTGGCACCGTCAATTCGTTCGACGTCGATCAGGGCCGCGGCTCGATCAAGCCGGAAGCTGGCGGAGACAATCTGCCGTTCGAGAAAAGCGCCTTCAAGTGGGACATCAAGGCGCACCCGCCCACGACCGGCCAGCGCCTGTCCTATGAGCTCGGCAGCGACAGCAACAGCAAGCCCGTCGCGGTGAACCTCGAAACGATCTAACCGACTGCAAGCTAAAAGATTGGGGCGGGAGTAAGACCTCCCGCCCCTTTTTTGCGCCTGGGCTGCCGAGGTGACAGTTCCCTAAATCCTGCAATCCCCACCCCTTGGATCCCCGGCCATTCTTCTCTCGTTTTTACAGAGAAATTTGGGGGAACATCATGAGCAGGTTTCTGGCGCCGCTGGCTGGCGCGGCGATCATCCTCCTGCCGGCGACCTGACAACCCGGCATTTGACTCACCTAGGTTAAGAGCGCACCTCCTCCGCCGTCCGGTGCGAGGGGGCTCGCGCCGCAACCAGGGGAACAAACATGAAACAGCTGATGAAACTCGCGGCCGCGGCGGCCGTCGGGGCGATTGCGTCCGGCTCGATCGTCTATGCGCAGGCGTCGGCGCCTGTACCGCGCGCCATCGTCTCACTCTACCATGCCGCGCCCGGGCACCAGGAAGCCCTGCTGACCTGGTTCGCCGAGCAGGATCGGGTCGCCCGCGCCGCCGGAGTTGCGCCGATGCAGCTCTACATCCACACCGACGGCGACAGCTGGGACTATATGGGGATCGGCCCCGTGACGACCGACGCGCAGGACCAGGCCATGGACGCGGCGGCGAAGAAATTGGGCGTGATGAACGGCCCGCGCGTGCCGCTAGAGTTGCGCAAGCATATCGCCAGCCACACCGACACGTTCACGATCGGCCCAGTCACCGCCGAACAGGCGCTGGCGCGCCTCGGCCACTAACTGCCGCGAACCGGCAGGCCACGCCGCGCAATATCAAGCGGGTGGGGAGCCGCGGGGCTCCCCACCCTGCCGATTACATCGTCGGAGAGTCGGCCGTTGAGGCGTCGGCCGTCATCCGCTGCTGGCCGGCGTTGTGCCCGCCGTTGCGGAACAGGATCTCGCGCGCCGTCTCCAGCGAAGCGCCCGACTTCTCGGTGTCGACCGAAAGGAAGATGCCGCCGCGGTTGAGGCGGTCCGCGTAATAGTTCGCGTCATCGTCGCTGACGCCGTGGCCGGTCAGCAGACCGGTCAGGCCGCCCGCGAGCGCGCCCGCGCCGGCACCGATCGCCGCCGCGCCGGGGATCATGCCCGAAGCGATCGCGCCCGCTGCCGCAAGCGGACCGACGCCCGGGATCGCCAGAGCGGCAATGCCGAGCAAGGCTCCACCGACGGCGCCGCCGATCGCGCCCTTGGTCGCGCCGCTTGTGCTCGTGCCGTCACCGCCATCGCTCGCGCCGTCATTGTCGGCGATGCGATCGCCGCTGCTTTGCTCGCCGTGGCGGCCGATAATTGAAACCGAACTTTCGTCGATGCCGGCGGAGCGCAGCTCGTCGAGGGCGCGCTGGGCGTCGTCCTGGCTGTCGAACACGGCCGATGCAATGCGGTCACTCATGAAATCTCTCCTGGTCGTAAGGGGCGGGCAGATTTTCACCCACTTTGACTTAACCGCTTGATCGAACACACGTTCCGCCGTCGCGCCAACCCGCGCCAAGCGGGTGCAATTGCGCGACCGGCGCTCGATCGTGGTCCCAAATCCAGCTGCCGGTCTCCCCTGTCGCCGGGCGGCGGGGAGGTCCCTGCCGTCCAGCTCCCGCGCCCTTCGAACTGCAATTACCGCGCGTTGGTTTCGCCTTGGTGTCGCCAAAAATTATCGGCTAAGAGGGCGCCATATCGGCTCACAAAGGGGACTCGTGAAATGGACAGGAATGTCGGACCGGAAGATCGGGTCGTTCGCATCGTCGTCGCGCTCGGGCTCGCGGTCGTGATCTACGTCACCAAGCTCGACGGGATCGGGGCGATTCTCTGCGGCATCCTCGCCGCCTATCTGCTGATCAGCGGCCTGCTCTCGCGCTGCCTGTTCTACAAAATGGCCGGGGTCGACACGAGCATCCAGGAGCAGCCCTACTCGACCACCGACGACCGCAGCGGGCTTTAGTCCGGATTTGACGGCCGCTCCGGCTCAGTCGCGAAGCGCCTGGAGCGTGGGGGCGGTCGGCAGCTTCGAGCCTCGCGTCGCGGGCGCCTTGTTGTGCAGGCGATGCTTTCGATCTGCCGCCGCAGGTTGAGCGTCTTGTCGTCCATCCCCCACCGTCAGCTGAACGCCACAGTTCCGGATCGAGCCAATGAACCCGACGATCGTGAAATTCGGTTATCCGGCGACGCTGCTCCGCAAGTTCGAGCATTGGGTGATCCTGCTCCGCCCGGCGCAGGTCACGCTCGGCTCGCTGGTGCTCGCGGCGACGAGCGATGCGACGGCTTACGCCGATCTTCCCCGCGCCGCTTTCACCGAGCAGGCGGATGCCGTGGCCACCATCGAGCGGGCGCTGTCCCACTTCTGCCAGTACGAACGCCTCAATTATCTGATGCTGATGATGGTCGATCCCAACGTCCATTTTCACGTGATCCCGCGCTATTCGGAGCCGCGGTCGTGGAACGGCCTCGAATTTCCCGACGCCGGCTGGCCGGGGCCGCCGCAGCTCGCCGCCGCGGTGGCGCTTTCGGCGGCACAGATCGGCGAGCTCGGGCGTCAACTGTCATCACTTCTTTGCTAATTGGCATTGACCATTGCGCTTGCGAATAACGTTTCGGGCGGCGCATCGTTTCGATAGGGAGATAACGGATATGGCGAGTCGGCGCTCAAGATCGCCCGCGCCTGGCGTGTGCTTGGGCGAGACCTTGGCCTCCGCGGGGCTGGAGCGGCGCCTTGTCAACCTGCTAACGCGGATGCCGCACAAGGTTGTCCACGCCGAGCCGCGGCGCCCCTTTCGCGAACCGGGAACGCCGCGCGACGAAGTGATGTTCGTCCGCTCCGGGATCCTCGCCAAGTACAAGTCCGATAACAACGGGCGGCGACAGATCGTCGCCTTGCGCTTTCCCGGCGAAGGCATCCTCCCCCGTCACGGCCTCGCCGATTACGGCATCCAGGCGATCGTGCGCAGCGAAGTGATGGTCGGCAAGGCCGCGGACTTCGATCCGATCGTGGAGGCTAATACCGCATTGCAGCGCTTCTTCTGGCGGCTGATCCAGCGCAACGAGGCGATCGGTTACGAATGGCTGGTCAATTGCGGGCGGCGCGA
>JBDTXI010000054.1:0-8278 GCA_040006255.1 Sphingomicrobium sp. | reverse complement strand
AGCGCGTCGCATACCCCGACCAACAGCCCGGCGAGATCGCCGAACGTGCGGCGTACCGGCACATAGGGCCCTCCGGCATGGGGCATCGCAGTGTAGAGTTCGGCCACGATGTTGGCGGTGAGCAAGGTGTGCACCGCGGCGAAACCCCACAGGCCGAGGATCCAGTAATAAGCCGGCACGGCCAGCGCGACGCTTCCCGGGGTTCGCAGGATACCCGCGCCGATCATTGACCCGATGCCTACGGCGAGCCCGAAGACCGCGCCGAGAATGCGCAGCAGCTGCGGCCGTGCCGCGACCTCGGGAGCAGCAGTGGCGGTCATGCCGGCTTCATGCGTGTCTCATTTCCAGGGGTCGGCTGGGCGGGGCTCGAGAGTCGCCATTGCCGGGGGCTCGTTGTTCATTGACGCGGCCACCGCTTCGGCCTGGCGCATCACCCGGAGCACGTTGCCGCCGGCGAGTTTGGCGAGGCTCTGGTCGCTCCACCCGCGGCGGATCAGCTCGGCAAACAGCAAAGGATAACCGCTAACGGTGCCGAGTCCCTCGGGCGCGCTCTCGATCCCGTCGAGGTCGCCGCCGATGCCGACATGGTCGAAGCCGGCCACTTTGGCGACATGGTCGACGTGGTCCGCGACCTCGGCGACGGTGACGCGCGGCTTGGGGTTCGCGGCCTTCCACGCGGTAATTGCCGCTTCGCGCTGCTCCGGGCGGCCGTTGTCCAGCGACTTCGCCCGAGCCTCCTCGGCGGCTTCCTCGGCGTTCCACTTGCGGAACGCGTCGGACACGTAGCCGGGATAGAAATTGACCATCACGACGCCGCCGTTGGCCGCGGTCAGCTGCAATATGTCGTCGGGAACGTTGCGGTTGTGGTCGTCGATTGCGCGGGCGCTCGAGTGGGAGAAGATCACGGGCGCGCGGCTGACCTTGAGCGCATCGCGCATGGTTTCGTCGCTGACGTGGCTGAGGTCCACGAGCATGCCGAGGCGGTTCATTTCGTGCAGGACGGTGCGGCCGAAGTCGGTCAGGCCGTGGTATTTCGGGTCGTCGGTGGCGCTGTCGGCCCATTCGTTGTTCTTGAAATGGGTGAGCGTCATGTAACGCGCGCCGAGCTCATAGAAGAGGCGCAAAGCGGCGAGGTTGCCGCCGATCTGGTGCCCGCCCTCGATCCCGATCAGCGAGGCGACGCGGCCGCTCTTGTGGATGCGGACGACATCGTCGGCGGTTCCGGCGAGCGCGAGGTCGTCCGGATAGGCTTTGACCAAGCGCTTGACGATGTCGATCTGCTCGATCGTCTCGCGGATGGCGGTGTCGCCGGTCACTTCGGACGGGATGTAGACCGACCAGAACTGCGCACCGACACGGCCGGCGTGGAGGCGCGCCATGTCGGTCATCAGCGGTTTCGCGCGCCCGTCGGTCCCGCTCTCCAGGCCCGCGATGCTGAGGCCGTAGTTCTCGCGCAGTTGCTCGGCCAGATCGTTGTGGCCGTCGATCAGGGGCGTGGCCTTGAGGATACGGTCGATGCGTGCTTGCACCTGCGGCGGGATCGATTGCGCGGAGGCGGCAGCCGTCATGATGAGCGCCGCGGCGGCGAGGAGCGTCTGTCTGATGATCATCGCGAAGGTTTAGGAACAGCCGCGACCCCGCGCAATCGGGCTTGCCCTTTGCTGCGCGCCCGACAATGGAGCGGCTATGGCCGACCTTGAAGAGACCATGCGTTTCGACCCCGAAGAGGGCATTGCCAATCTCGACGAGCATCTCGACAGGCTAAAGAACGCGGCGGATGCGCAGGACTTCAAGTTCGATCGCCACGCGGCACGCAATGAATTGCAGGCGGCGACCTTCGGCAAGCTCCGCCCGGCAATCGCGCGGCTGCTGCTGTCGCCCACCGGCGCGATGGCGATCGAGGTCAAGGCACCCGATTAGCCTCGACCCCTCCCCCTCCCACAAGGGGGGGAGGACTTAAGCGGCGAGGGGGAAGCGCAGGAGGCGGTCGGAGACGGGGACCAGGGCCGCGGCGTCGTTGCCGACGCTGCCGAGGATTTCCGGGTGATGCGCGTCGAGGCCACCGGTCAGCGAGCCGAACGCGGGCAGGATGATCTTGCTCGGCGAAACAACGAAGCAGCGCCGCGAAACCCGCCGCCCTTTGAGGTTCACGCGCAGCTTGGGATGGAAATGCCCGGACATTTCCGGGCGCGGGTCGCCGCGCACCGCCTCATGGCGGAGGATGATGCCGGCCAGCTCGACTTCCTCTGCGAGCTTGCCGCCGCAATGGTCGGCGAAGCCGGGGTCGTGATTGCCCACGATCCACGTCCAGTCGAGTTTCGCGGTGAGTTCGGTCAGCAGCGCTCGGGCCTGGTCGGGGAGGCGCTCGCAGCCGAACGCGTCGTGGAAGCTGTCGCCTAGACAATAAACGCGGCGAGCGCCGGTGCGCTCGACCTCGCCCGCAAGCGCGCTCAGCGTCGCGTGCGAATCGTAGGGCGGGAGGAACTGCCCGAGCCGCGCGAACCAGCTCGCTTTCTCAAGGTGCAGGTCGGCCACGAGCAGCGCCTGCTGGCCGGGCCAGAAGAGCGCGCCCTCAGCGGTCGCGAAGAACGTTTCACGGGCGAACGAAAAGGGAACCACGAGACCGCTGTAAGCGCGGCCTCGGGTTCACGCTAGGGGACTATTCGTAGTCGGCGCCGGAGGGGGTCGGCCGCGGTGGAGCGGCGGCGGTGAGGCGCAGCGCCTCGGCCGCTTCGCTGATCGAAGCTAGCTCTTCGGTCTCGTCCTCCTCGTCCATCCGCACCTTCTGCAGGTTGGTGACGACGGCTTCCTGTAGATCCTTGGGCTTGACCCTTTCCTCGGCGATCTCGCGCAGCGCGACGACCGGGTTCTTGTCGCGGTCGCGCTCGATGGTGAGGTCGGCGCCGCCGGAAATCTGCCGCGCGCGCTGAGCCGCGAACAGGACGAGATCGAACCTGTTCGAAATCTTGTCTACGCAATCTTCAACTGTAACGCGCGCCATCGGTCGCTCCGCAATGCCATTGGGCCTGCAATATGGGTTGTCAGGAAGGCCGAGCCAATAGCTTGCAGCCGCTCGCAAAGTCAAGGAAAGCGGGATGCACATGGCCGATGTCCTTACCGAGGCGGCGCCCGCCGCCGCGCCCGCGATCACGGCGGAGATTGCCGGCAATCGGCTGGCGGTCATCGAAAGCGGCGATGCGCGGTTGCGCGCGATCCTCGACCTGATTGCCGGGGCGCAGCAGTCGATCAAGATCCTGATGTACATGTTCAATGCGGATACGGCCGGCGAGCAAGTCCGCGACGCGCTGGTCGAAGCGGCTGGGCGCGGGGTCCAAATCAAACTGTTGATCGACGGCTTCGGTTCCGCCGCCGGGCCGGATTTCTTCGCCGCGCTGGACAAGCCCCGCGGGCACATCTGCGTGTTCAATCCGAGATACGGCCGCCGTTATCTGCTGCGCAACCATCAGAAGCTCTCCATCGCCGACGATCGCATTGCGATTGTCGGGGGTGCCAATATCGACGAGACCTACCTGACCGACGGCGGTCCCGCCCACTGGCGCGATCTGTGGCTGAGGATCGAGGGCCCCCAGGTGCGGCCGGCGAGCAAATATGTCGATTCGCTGTTCCGCTGGTCGACCCACAAGGACGCGAGGTTGCGCTCGATCCGCCGCCTCGTCGGCGAGTACAGCGAGTGGCGCGGCCCGCTGCAGTGGAAGTTCACGGGACCGCTCAGCATGCGCAACTCATGGTGGCGGAGCATCGGCCGCGACATGAAGCGCGGGCGCTCGCTCGACATGATCTTCGCCTATTTCGCGCCCCCCGGAGCGATGTTGCGGAGGATCGGACGGCTCGGCGCTCGCGGCGACGTGCGGATCGTCACCGCGGCCAAATCGGACAATAATGCGACCATCGCCGCGGCGCGACACAGCTACAGCCGACTGCTCCGGCGACGCGTCAGGATGTACGAATATGAAGCGGCCAAGCTCCACACCAAGCTCGCCATCGTCGACGACATCGTCCACATCGGCTCGTCGAATTTCGACTACCGCAGCCTCTACATCAATCTCGAGGTGATGCTGAGGATCCGCGACGCGGGCTTCGCCGTTGCCATGCGTACGTATTTCGAGCGGGAGCTGGGGGCGTGCCAGTGGATTTCGCCCGCGCTCCACGAGCAGCGCGCCAATCCGTTGCGCCGCCTCAAATGGGCGATCTCCTACTACCTCGTGAACATCATGGATTATACGGTGACGCGGCGGCTCAATTTCCGCCCCGAAGGTTAATCCTCGCGGTCGCCGGCAGGGCCGTCCTTGTAGGCCCAGAATAATGTCGCCGGGGGGACGTTGATCCATGCGAACCCGCGCTTGATGGATTCGAAGTGCGGCTTGATGAATTCGAGCACCTTGGGGCTGAACTGATAGACGAGGAACGCGCCGCCGGGGCGGATCACCTTCGCCGTCGCTGCGGCGATGCTGTCGCCGACACCGGGCGGCAAGGTCGAGAAGGGCAGCCCCGAAAGCACGTAATCGGCCGAGCCGAGGCCGCGGTCCTGGAGGATGTGTTCGATGTCTGCCGCGGAACCGGTGACGGGCACCAGCCGCGGATCGTCGATCGACTCTCGGAGGTAGCGCGTGAAATCGGCGTTGGTATCGACGGTGACCAGGGTCGCGTCGGAGCCGAGCTGGTCGAGCAGCGGACGGGTGAACGTGCCCACCCCGGGGCCATATTCGACGAACAGCCGGGTGTTCTCCCAATCCACCGGCGAGAGCATCTTTTCGATCAGCACGCGACTCGACGGGATGATCGAGCCGACCATCACCGGATTCTTGAGGAAGCCGCGGAGGAACTGCCACTGCGGGCTTGGCGCCCGGCGATTGCGGCGGCGCTGAACACGGCGAGTCCCTTTCAGCGTTCGCGCGGGTGAGGTCGACATGAATGCTCCGTTGGCGGCCAAAGGCGGCGAGCGTTGGCAAATGCCGGTGGGCTTGGCAAGGTTGGAACGACGAACGGCAGCTCTTTGTCGCCGTTGCAAGCACAAGCATTGCGTCGCCGGCGCCGGGCTTCCTATGACGTCTCGTGGCTTCCATCGCTCGAACCCGAGGCGTCGGCTCGACGGCGCTGACCGCGCCGCATTTCGTGCTGCTCTACTCGGCGATGCTGGTGGCGGCGTCGGGCAACACCGCACTGCAATCGGTAATGCCGGCGATCGGGCGCGAGATCGGGATCGGCGATTTCTGGGTTGCCATCGCCTACACCTGGTCGGCGGTGCTGTGGGTCGCGCTGGCGCCTTATTGGGCGGAAAAGAGTGACCACCACGGCCGCAAGACCCTGGCGATCATGGGGGTGACCGGCTTCATCGTTTCGATGCTGCTGTGCGGGCTCGCGCTGTTGGCGGGACTGAACGCGTGGATCGGCGGCGCGCTGACGTTTGTGCTCTTCGCCGTGTTTCGCTCGATTTATGGCGGCCTCGGCTGCGCGACTCCCTCGGCGACGCAAGCCTATCTCGCCTCGAGGACTCGGCGCAGCGGGCGGGTGGCGGCGCTCTCGGCCTTGTCTTCCTCGTTCGGTCTCGGGACGATCATCGGGCCCGCGGTCGCGCCGTTGTTCGTCGTGCCCGTGCTGGGGCTCGCGGGACCGCTGTTCGCCTTTGCCGCGATCGCGCTCGCCGTCGTTGTCGCGATCATCTTGTGGCTGCCGAACGACCGCGCCGGGCGTCGGACGGGGCACGGCGCGGCGATGAGCTATCCGTCGCTGGCCACGCAGCCGACAGGAGCCAGCGTGATCGCCGCCACCTCACCTCGACGCGCGAAGCGGCTCAAGTGGAACGATCCGCGAATCCGCTCGTGGATCGTCGCCGGCGTCGCCGCCGGGCACGCGCAGGCCGCGACCCTGACGTGCCTGGGCTTCTTCATCATCGATCGGCTGCATCTCGCCCCGTCGGGTTCTGAAGGCCCGATCTCGATCGTGATGATGGGCGGCGCCGTCGCCACCCTTGGCGCGCAATGGGGCCTTATTCCTCGGCTTGGCCTCGGGCCGCGCGCGCTGATCCTGTGGGGCTCGGTCATCGCCGCGGCGGGGCTCGTGTGGACCACGATGTCGCACGACCTCTACGGAATCACGATCGGCTTTGCCGTCGCATCGCTCGGGTTCGGCTTCACTCGTCCGGGTTTTACCGCGGGCGCATCGCTGGCGGTTCCGCTGGCCGAGCAAGGCGCGGTGGCGGGCGTGATCACCGCCGCCAACGGAATCAGCTATGTGCTCGCCCCGACGATCGGCATCGGCCTGTACGGGCTGAACCACGATCTCCCGTTCGCCGCCTTCGCCATGCTGCTGCTCGGCCTCACCGTTTACGGGCGCAGCACGCTCACGGCCTAGCTGGCGTCCTTCCCGCCGCCTCGCGGCCGAAGCATTCCGGGAAGGACGAAACCGATTCCGCCCAATGGCCGCGTCGCCTCGCTTTTCAGCGTGTCCTGGATGCTTTCATATTCTTCGAGCATTTCGGGGGTGACCGAAGCGCGGGTTTCAGTCAGCGCGGTTTCGAAGTCGGCCATCGAAACTTTCGCCGCATCGAGCCCGCCCCGAAGCGCCGTCAGTCCCGCCCGGCGCACGAGGTCCTCGAGGTCGGCGCCGGTGAAGCGTTCGGTCCGCTTGGCGAGCGATTCCAGGTCGATATCGTCGGCGAGCGGCATGTCGCGCGTTTGGATCGCGAGGATGCGGCGGCGGCCGGCGGTGTCCGGCGTGCCGACATAGATCAGCTCGTCAAAGCGGCCCGGGCGAAGCAATGCCGGATCGATCAGCGTCGGCCGGTTGGTCGCGCCGATCACCACCACGTTGTGCAGCTCCTCGAGCCCGTCCATCTCGGCGAGGATGGTGTTGACCACGCGCTCCGTGACCTGGGGCTCGCCGAGTCCGCCGCCGCGCATCGGCACAAGGCTGTCGAGCTCGTCGAAGAAGATGATCGTCGGAGCAACCTGACGCGCGCGGTTGAACAGCCGTGCGATCTGCTGCTCGCTCTCGCCGTACCATTTGCTCAGGAGGTCGGAGGATTTGGTGGCGATGAAATTGGCCTCGCTCTCGCGCGCCGCGGCCTTGGCGAGCAAGGTCTTGCCGGTGCCCGGCGGTCCATAGAGCAGGAACCCCTTGGCCGGCCGGATGCCGAGCCGGCGAAAGGCTTCGGGATGTTTTAACGGCAGCTCAACGCCCTCGCGCAGGCGGCCCTGAGCTTCGTCGAGCCCGCCGACGTCGTCCCAGGTGACGGTAGGCGCTTCGACCATCACCTCGCGCATCGCCGACGGCTGAACGCGCTTCAGCGCGTTTTCGAAGTCTCTGAGCTCGACTGACAGAGCATCGAGGATCTCGGGCGGGATCGTGGCCTCGGCGAGGTTGATGCGCGGCATGATCCGGCGCACCGCTTCGAGCGCCGCTTCACGCGTCAGCGAGGCAATATCCGCTCCAACGAAGCCATAGGTGCGGCGCGCGAGCTCATCGAGGTCGACGTCGGGCGCAAGCGGCATTCCGCGGGTGTGGATACCGAGGATTTCGCGCCGTCCGGGTTGGTCTGGAACTCCGACGACGATTTCCCGATCGAAGCGGCCGGGGCGGCGAAGCGCCTCGTCGAGCGCTTCGGGACGGTTGGTCGCGGCGATGACCACGGTGTTCTGCCGCGGCTCGATTCCGTCAAGCAAGGTCAGCAACTGCGCGACCAGCCGCTTTTCCGCCTCGCCGGTGACCTGGCTGCGCTTGGGCGCGATCGAATCGATCTCGTCGATGAAGATGATCGAGGGCGCATTTTGTGCGGCCTGCTCGAACAGCTCGCGAAGCCGCCGCTCGCTCTCGCCATAAGCGGAGCCCATGATCTCGGGCCCGGCAATGTGGAAGAACTTGGCCGCGCTTTCGTTGGCGACCGCGCGGGCGAGAAGGGTCTTGCCGGTGCCCGGCGGACCATGGAGCAGGACTCCCTTGGGCGGGTCGACGCCGAGTCGCTGGAACAGCTCGGGATGGCGCAGTGGAAGCTCGACCATTTCGCGCAGCGCGTCGATCGTGTCGCGCATTCCGCCGAGGTCGTCGTAGGTGACGTCGGCGCGGCGTTGGCCATCTACGGCGGTATATTCGGAGAGAAGTTCGACGGTCGTCTTTCCGTCGATGTGGACGATGCCCTTCGGCGCGCTCGCCATCACCACCAGCCGCAATTCCTGAAGCGCGAAGGCGGGCGCGTTGAGCATCTGGCGGATGGGATCGGGGACGTCGGCGTTGACCCGCTGATGGCCGACCGTGGAGACGG
>JBDTXI010000053.1:0-3123 GCA_040006255.1 Sphingomicrobium sp. | reverse complement strand
TGTCGACGCCCTGGATGTACATCGCCAGCCGCTCGAGCCCATAGGTCAGCTCGCCGGTGACCGGCCGGCATTCGAAGCCGCCGACCTGCTGGAAATAGGTGAACTGGGTTACCTCCATCCCGTCGCACCACACCTCCCAGCCGAGCCCCCACGCACCGAGCGTCGGGCTTTCCCAATCGTCCTCGACGAAGCGGATGTCGTGCTTCAGCGGATCGATGCCGATCTTGATGAGGCTGCCGAGATAGAGCGCCTGCAAATCGTCGGGGCTGGGCTTCAACACGACCTGGTACTGATAATAATGGCCGAGCCGGTTGGGGTTTTCGCCATAGCGGCCGTCGGTCGGGCGGCGGCACGGCTGGACGTAGGCCGCCTTCCACGGATCGGGGCCGAGCGAGCGCAGCACGGTCGCCGGGTGGAAAGTCCCCGCCCCCATCTCCATGTCATAGGGCTGGAGGATGACGCAGCCGTGCGCGCCCCAATAATGGTGGAGCGTGAGGATCAGGTCCTGGAAGCTCAGGCTCAAGCGATACGCCCCGTGCGGTGCCTCAATTGGAGGCGCGGCTTTGGCCGATGCGTTGCTGCTCGGCAAGTATCGCGGGCGCCAGTGGACGTTCACCTTGCGACCTTTATCCGCCCATGCCAGCCACCGTTTCGAAGGATAAATATTCGATGTTGAAAGCCGTGTTGCACCGCGCGTTCGCCGCGCTCGGCCTGTTGCTGGCGCTGGCAGCGCCGCCGGCCTCGGCGAGGACCGCGCCCGGCGGTCGGCCCGCGCTGTGGGAGGTCTCCGACCAGGACACGACGATCTATCTATTCGGTACCATCCACCTGCTGCCCGAGAAATATCGCTGGCGCACGGCGAAGTTCGACCAGGCGCTCGCCGGATCGCAGCAGCTGGTGCTCGAGACCATCGTCGACAACAAGAACCCGGCGAAGCTGATCGGGGCGATGTCGAGCCTCGCCTTCAATACGCCGAACCTGCCGCCCCTTGCCCAGCGGGTTGCGCCGGAGAAACGTGCCGCGCTTGCCGCCGCGATCAAGAAGAGCGGCTTTCCGCCGCAGGCGCTCGACAGGATGGAGACCTGGGCAGCGGCGATCACCCTGCTCGGCAACCAGTACAAGGACATGGGCCTCAAGGGCGAGGACGGCGTCGAAGCGATCCTTCGCGAGACGTTCATTACAAACGGCAAACCGATCGGCGAGCTGGAAAGCAATGTCGAGCAACTCGGCTTTTTCGATACGCTGCCGGAAAAGGCGCAGCGGGAACTGCTCGAAGGCTCGATCGACGATTCCAAGAGCATGAGCCGTGAATTGTCGGACATGCTCAGTGCGTGGGGGCGGGGCGACGTCGGCGCGATCGCCGCAAGCTTCAACCGAGATCTCTCGGGCTCGCCCGAACTCGAGCAGGCGCTGATCAAGCGCCGCAACGCCAACTGGAGCCGCTGGATCGAGCAGCGCATGACTCAACCCGGGGCGATCATGATCGCCGTCGGAGCAGGCCATCTGGCGGGCCGCGATTCGGTCATCGACCTGCTCCAGCGCGACGGTTACCGCGTGCGCCGCGTCCAATAGCCGCCACGCGCGCCCTCGCGCGCCGCCATCTGTCGAGAAAAGTTCACGCTTCGCGGATTTCGCTAGACTTTTATTAAGTGGTTCGTGACCATAGTCGAACGGTATCGGGCTGGGGGGTCTGGTGCGCGAAGTGAGTGAAAAGCGAGGATTTTCTCGCCACGGATAAGATGCGCCCACTGCGTTGCAGCGGGTGGTTCCAGGCTCCTTCGCGGATCGCCTCCTGGGTGCCGGTCGGCCCCTTGGGGAGGTGACGGATGATCTTGATCCTGGCCGCTGCAGCGATCGCCGCCGCAACGCCCGCCCCGCCGCCTGTCGCTCGGCCGCCCGCGAGCGCCGTCAACGCCGATCCCGCCATCTTCGCCGTCCATGATGCGGACACGACCGTTTACATCTTCGGCACTTTTCACGCGCTCGACAGCAAGACCGAATGGTTCAACGACCAGGTCAAGGACGCGTTCGAGCGGTCCGACGAACTGGTCCTCGAAACCCTCATTCCCGAGGGGCCGCCGAAGCCGGCAACCGCGCTTGGCGCACCGCCCGTCCCGCTGCGCCTGCCCGTGGCGACATCGGCATCGTTCCTCGCCACCACGCGCATGGCGATCAAGGCCGGCCGCGCGCAAGGCATGCAGGTCGCCAATGGTGCCGACATGGTGCTGCGCCGCACCGCCGAGCGTGAAGGCAAGCCCGTCGAAGGCCTCGAGAGCCTGCAGTTCCAACTCGACATGTTTAGCCGCCTGCCACAGCCAGCCGCGGCTTCGCCGCCGCGTCCCGGCGAAGCGGTCGCTAGCGACGCGCCCATGACGAGCTTGTCGAATTCAATGGCTGAGATGCAATCGGCATGGAAACGCGGCGACCAGAGCGTCTTCGTGCGCATGCTCGGTCAGATCGAGCGTTCCTCGCCCGAGACCTACCGGATGATGTTCGTCGATCGAAATGCGCGTTTTGCCGAGTGGATCGCCTCGCGAATGCAACAGCCGGGGATCGTCTTCGTCGCCGTCGGCGCCGGCCACCTCGCCGGGCGCGACAGCGTCCTCGTCCGCCTCGCCGAACGCGGCATCGTATCCCAGCGAGTTAACTAATCGTCCCCGAGACGGGGAGGTGGCAGTCCGAGGGACTGACGAATGGCCCTCACGTTCCAGGAGGATCACTTGCCTTTCTGACCCGCCTGCACTAGGGCGCGCCCTCCCCGACCATGGTCATCCCTGGAGGCGTGGCGGGGTTTATTTGTTCAATCGGAGAATAGCATAATGAGCGATCAGCTGACGCTGCCCGCCGAAGCGCGCGACCGGGCTGGCAAGGGAGCCTCCCGGGCATTGCGCCGCGAAGGCCGGGTGCCCGCCGTCGTTTACGGCGAGAAGAAAGAGCCCCTCTCGATCCATGTCGAGGAGAAGCTCTTGTCCAAGATTCTGTCCACCGGCCACTTCATGAACTCGGTCATCATGATCGATCTGAAGGGCAAGCCGCACCGGACCTTGCCGAAGGCGGTGGATTTCCATCCGGTCTCCAGCCGGCCGATCCACGTCGATTTCCTGCGCATCGGCGAGCACACCA
>JBDTXI010000052.1:0-9580 GCA_040006255.1 Sphingomicrobium sp. | reverse complement strand
AGCTCGGCGAACGGCGGCCGCAGCCCGTGCCACACTTCCTCGACCGCCTCGACCTCCAGCCCGAAGGCATCGGCCAGCGCCTGCTTGGCGAGGCGCGCGTTGATGCCGACGCGAAGCGCGCCCGTCGCCAGCTTCAGCAAAGCGAAGCGGCCGGAAGCATCGAGGTGGTCGAGCATCGCTGCGAGCACTCGGGGAGCGTCCATGCGCGATGCCGAACGCAGCCGTTCGATCGCGTCGGCGATGCCGATTGTCGCATCGTCGACCTCGGGCGGCTCGCCGGAGCGCTTGGGCCACAGCAGGGCGACCGTCTCGGCCATGTCGCCGACATAGTCGCGGCTCATGTACAGCAGCACCGGGTCGACCCGGTCCTCTGCGATAGCGCGTACCGCGGCGCCCTTGACCGCCGGGATGTCGAGCGTGCCGGTCAGCGCGGCGAGGCCGTAACCGCGATCCGGGCCGGGCGTTTGCTTGAGATATTCGCCGATGAGCTTGAGCTTGGTATTGCGCGAGCGCGTGTAGACGAGGTCGTCGAGCAGCTGCGAGAAGGCACGCATCGTGCCTTCAATGCACGAACGGCGGCGGGGTGCCTAATGGAGGCGGATGGCGAGGGCCGCTAGAATCGCGGTTCGGTCTCCGTCGGAGCGGCTGTCGAGTGCCTCCTCGACATGTTCGAGGCACGACTGCACCGCGACTCGATGACCCGGGAGCAAGGCCATTTGTGCTGAACGCCGCGCGAGGCCTTCGAGAGCGGCAAGGCCGTGAGCGGCAGCGAGCTGGCGAATGGCGTCCATGCGCGCGTGAAGGTCCATCGGAGAAATGCGGCGGCCGGCCTGGCGGATTTCGGCAATGCGCAGCCCGACCTCGTTTCTCACCTTTGCGAGCGGATCGGTAGCCATTGCGTCCTCCAGTCCAACGCAATCTCTCGCACTTTGATTAAGGGGCCGTTACGATCCCGCATCGGTTGCGAGACGGGATGGGCGGGCCATGATCCTTCGGCGAATCCGCGAGCACGTCTCGCACCACAACTGGTTCGCGGTCGCGATCGATCTCGCCATCGTCGTGATCGGCGTGTTCTTCGGCACCCAGGCGAACAACTGGAACCAGGCGCGCCTGGACCGCGAGCGGGCGGGCGAAGAACGCGCGATGCTGATCGATGACGTCCAGGCGAACCAGCAGAATTTGGCGATGCGCAGGCAATATTACGCGTGGGTTCGCAGCGAAGCGCTGAAAACGCTTGCTGCGCTCGATCAGCCCTCCTCCGCGCTCGGCGAGCAGTTCCTGATCGATTCGTACCAGGCGAGCCAGATTTTACCCTGGTCGATGAAGCGCAATACCTACGACCAGATCATCGCGTCCGGAGGCATCGGCAACCTCGGCGACGCGGCGTTGCGCGATAAGGTCAGCAATTATTACGTGTCGAGCGACGTCACCGGCGCCAATCTGGCTTACGTCATGCCATATCGGGAGACATTGCGGCGCGTCATGCCCTACCGGGTGCAATTGCAGGTCCGCACGCTTTGCGGCGAAAAGATCACCGAAAACTCGCGCGGGGAACCGATGATGGTGCTCCCCGGCCGTTGCTCAATCCAGCTCGATCCGGCCACCGTGAGCCAGGCGGTCAACCAGATCCGCGGCAGCCCAGGCTTGTCGCTCGATCTCAATCGGCTCCTCGTCGACCTCGATCAAAAGCTCGTTTCAGTCGCCGTCATTGCGCGGCGAGCCAACGCCCTGGAACGGGCTCTCAGGCAGGCGTCTTAGCTCCCTTGCGTCTCCGGCGAACTTGACAAATGCCCCTTGGCTGATCACAGAGTCGGCGAACGGGCGGCGCAAGGCCGCTTTTCTTTTTTCAGCTTTTGGGACTGTCCGATGGCCAAGCCGGCAACCGTCAAGATCAAGCTCGTCAGCAGCGCCGACACGGGCTTCTTTTACGTGACCAAGAAGAACCCGCGAACGCAAACCGAGAAGCTCAGCTTCAAGAAGTATGATCCGGTCGCGCGCAAGCACGTCGAGTTCAAGGAAGCCAAGATCAAGTGAAGCGCTGAGCGCTCGTCACTCGCGTCAGTTGTCCTTTCCGCCGGCTGCGCCGGTTCCAGTTCTTTCCGCACCTGCGTTGGTCCAGCCGTCCGGCTCAACGACCTGCGGCTTGTCGTGACCGTGCACCAGCAGCTGCTCGACCGTCTCGGCGAACCGCACCACCGAAATCGGCTTCGACACATAGGCCTGCGCTCCGGCCCCGCGGATGCGCTCCTCGTCGCCCTGCGCCGAATAAGCGGTCACCGCCATGATCGGCACCGCGGCCAGCTTCTCGTCCGACCGCATCATGCGGATCAGCTCGAGCCCGCTGATGTGCGGCAGCTGGATGTCGGTGATCACCAGGTCCGGCGAAAACTGGCGCGCGGCGTCGAGCGCAAAGCGGCTGTCGGTCACCGCCTCGGGCTGATGGCCGTGCGCTGCGAGAAGGTCGCAGAAGAGCTTGATGTTGAGGGCGTTGTCCTCGACGATCAGAATCTTCGCCAATCTGCCTCCCCTTGCATCGGAATTATCGTAAGCCATGCCGCCGCAGACGCCAAACGACCCTTTCGCCCTGGCGCTGGCGGCGCTCGCGGCGACCTTGACCGACGAACGGCGCGCCGAGCGGTTCCTGGCCCTGACCGGAATCGGGACAGACGAGCTTCGTCGCCAAGCGAGTGACCCGGCGCTTCTGTCCGCCCTGATAGCATTTCTAGAGGCGCATGAGCCCGATTTGCTGTCCGTTTCGGAGCAGATTGGCGTAAAGGCCGACGATCTCGTCGCCGCGCGCCGGCGGATCGAAGCCAATCAGGGAGAATCATGACCAAGACCATCTTGATCACCGGTGCGACGGCGGGCTTCGGCCGGGCCGCGGCCATCCGCTTTGCTGAAGGCGGCTGGAATGTCATCGGGACGGGACGGCGGGCAGACCGCCTGCGCGAACTTCAGCAGGAGCTCGGCGACGTTTTTCTTCCGCTCGAGATCGACATGCGCGACCGCGCCGCCGTCGAGAGCCTGGCGCAGCTCTCCGCGCCGTGGAGCGAGATCGACCTTCTGCTCAACAATGCCGGACTCGCCCCGTCGACCGATCCGCTGCCGGAGACCGAATGGGCGTCGATCGAAAACGTGATCGAAACCAACGTCACCGGCCTCGTCGCGCTGACCCGCGCGCTTCTGCCCAAGCTCGTCGCGCGCAACGGCCAGATCATCAACCTGTCGTCGGTGGCCGCAACCTACCCCTACAAAGGCGGCGCCGTTTACGCCGGCACCAAGGCATTCGTCCGCCAATTCTCGCTCGACCTGCGCTGCGACCTTGCCGGCACCGGCGTGCGTGTGACCTCAATCGAGCCGGGAATGGCCGAGACCGAATTCACCATCGTCCGCAACGGCGGTGACAAGCATGCCTCGGACAAGTTCTACGGCGGAACGAACCCGATGACGGCCGAGGACCTGGCCGAGGTTTTCTGGTGGATCGCCAACCAGCCCCCGCACATCAACGTCAACACCATCGAACTGATGCCGGTGAGCCAGAGCTTCGGGGGTTTCGCCGTTCACCGGGAGGGTTGATTCCCCGCGCCGCCGGTGCTTGGGACCGGGCATGAGCATCGACCAACGCCTCGCCGAACTCGGCATCACGCTTCCCCAACCCGCCGCTCCAGTGGCGAGTTACGTGCCGGCGGTCGAAGCTGGCGGCCTGCTGCACATTTCGGGCCAGATCAGCTTCGCCGAGGACGGCAGCCTGGTTAAGGGGCGCCTTGGCGAGGATGTGGACCTCGACGGCGGAATTGCCGCGGCGCGGCGCTGCGGCGTCATGCTGCTGGCGCAGATCAAAGCGGCGCTGGGTTCGCTCGACCGGGTTGACCGGGTCGTGAAGCTCGGGGTCTTCGTCAACAGCGCGCCGTCGTTCACCGACCAGCCCAAGGTCGCCAACGGAGCGTCCGAACTGATGCAGGAAGTGTTCGGCGAAGCCGGTCGCCACGCCCGTAGCGCCGTCGGAGTTGCGGTCCTTCCGCTCGGTGTGGCGGTTGAGGTCGACGCAATCGTCGCGGTGAAGGCCTAGTTCAGGAAGCTTCCCCTACCGACGTCCGAAATATGGCCGACCAGGAACGAGAATTCGTCGCCAAGCTCGCGGGGGGCGTTGCGGACCTCAATGCCCGCGCGTGGGACCGCCTTGCCGGGTCCGACCCGTTTCTCAGCCACGCCTTCCTGTCCTCGCTCGAGGATTCGGCGAGCATCGGGCCGGGAACCGGGTGGACGCCGGCGCCGATCCTCATCGAGGACGAGGCGTCGCACCTCGTCTCCGCGGCACCCGCTTATCTGAAGTCACACAGCCAGGGCGAATATGTGTTCGATCACGGCTGGGCCGAGGCGTGGGAGCGCACCGGCGGACAATATTATCCCAAGCTGCAGGTGGCGGTGCCCTTCACGCCCGTACCCGGACCGCGCCTGCTCGGCGAACGCCCGCAGCAGCTGCTCGCCGCGATCGAATCGGTGACGGTCCAGAACGACATCTCGTCGGCGCACATCACGTTCTTGGAAGAGGCGGCGGTGTCGGAGGCGGCACGGCGCAACTGGCTGGTCCGCCATGGCATCCAATACCATTGGTTCAACCGCGGCTATGCGAGCTTCGACGATTTCCTCGCCGCCTTGACCAGCCGCAAGCGCAAGGCGCTCCGCAAGGAACGCGCTGAAGCCCGCGAAGGGCTCGAGTTCCGGGCCCTCCGCGGGCCCGAGATCGGACGCGCCGAATGGGATGCGATGTGGGAATTCTACCAGGACACGGGCGCGCGCAAATGGGGGCAGCCCTATCTCACGCGCGAGTTCTTCGACTTCATCGGCGAGCGGATGGGCGATCAGCTGCTGCTATTTCTTGCGTACCGCGGCTCACGGCCCATCGCCGGGGCGCTGAACTTCGTCGGACCCCAGATTCTTTACGGCCGCTATTGGGGATGCACGGAAGAGGTTCCGTTCCTCCACTTCGAGCTATGCTATTATCAGGCGATCGAGTGGGGGATCGAGCGGGGGCTCGCCGCTGTACAGGCCGGAGCACAGGGCGAGCACAAGATCGGCCGCGGCTATGAGCCGGTGATCACGCGCTCGGCGCATTTCATCCCGAATCAGGGCTTTCGCGACGCCGTTGCCGATTTCCTCGAGCAGGAACGCGCCGCGATCGCCGATGAGGTCGAATGGCTTCGGCGGGACCTCCCCTACCGTTCGTCCTCCTCGCCATAGATCGCGACCGTTCGGCCGGTCGCATCGGCCATTCCGCGGTACATCGCCGGCGTCGTGAAGCCCCATGCGGCCTCGCCATCGGCAGCGACGGCGATCAGGCCCCCCTTGCCGCCGAGTGATTCGATATCGGCGAGCACGGCGTCGAGCGCCTGCTGCAGCGTTTGGCCGCCTAGCCGCATCCGTTCGGCGAGCTGATGCGCAGCGACCGCTCGGATGAAATACTCCCCCGATCCCGTCGCCGACACAGCGGCGGACCGATCGTCGGCATAGGTGCCGGCACCGATCAGCGGCGAATCGCCGACCCGTCCCCAGCGCTTGGCGGTGAGACCGCCGGTCGAAGTCGCCACCGCGACATGACCGTCGAGATCGGCCGCGACCGCTCCGACCGTTCCATATTTCACTTCGTCGTCGAAGC
Source organism: Sphingomicrobium sp. (assembly GCA_040006255.1). GTDB lineage: Bacteria > Pseudomonadota > Alphaproteobacteria > Sphingomonadales > Sphingomonadaceae > Sphingomicrobium. Next base: position 3,924 of record JBDTXI010000052.1, on the reverse strand, counting down.
CATCCGCAGCGAGCAATTCGTGCAACTGGCGGCGGCGCTCGGGCACTTCGAACCAGCCGTTGGCGACCTGCTCGATCCCCGCAGTTCGCGCGAATTCGTCGGCGCCGCGCCCGGAGAGAAAGACATGTGGCCCTTGCTCCATCAGCAGCCGCGCGAGGCTAACCGGCGCGCGCGTCGTGCGCAGGCCGGCGACCGCTCCCGCGCTGCGGTCACGGCCATCCATAATCGCCGCGTCGAGCTCGATGCAGCCATCGGCGGTGAGCACACTCCCGCGCCCCGCGTTGAAGCAAGCATCTTCTTCGAGGACGCGCACCGCGGCCTCGACCGCATCGACCGCGCCTTCCCGCCGGTCGAGGATCGCCGATCCCGCCCCCAAAGCCGCCTCGAGTCCGGCTCTCGCGCATTTCTCCGCCTCGGCGCTGAGGCTGTTGGGGCGCATCGAACCGGCGCCGCCGTGAATCACCAATCGCCAGCGCCGCCCGATCATTGCCCGCCCATAGCGGTGCGCCCCCGACGATTCCAGTTGACGTATCTCCGTCGAGCATATTATTATGATATCATATTTAAGGAGGCGAAGGTGGCGAACGATTCAGTGATTGCACTTACCGCGACCAGCGAGCGGCCGGCGTTGACGATGAGCGGCTACGTCATGCTGATCCTGCTCCTGCTCGCGGTCCTCGGGGACGTCTACGGCATCAGCCGGCTGGCAAGCGCGCCGGATCCGCGGGGGCTCGGCGTCGTCGCCATCGCCACCTTGGCCTTCATCTTGATCATGCCCGGCTTCTACATGCTTCAGCCGAACCAGGCGGTGGCGGTCACTTTGTTCGGCGAATATCGCGGCACCGACCGCAATACCGGCCTGCGCTGGACGTGGCCGTGGATGGCCAAGAAGAAGGTCTCGGTCCGCGCCAACAACTTCATTTCCGAGAAGATCAAGGTCAACGACTTGCGCGGCAACCCGATCGAAATGGCGGCGCAGATCGTGTGGCGCGTGATCGACACCGCGCAGGCGCTGTTCGACGTCGACGATTACCGTTCGTTCGTCAGCGTCCAGGTCGAAGCGGCCATCCGGACGATTGGTTCGCGCTACCCTTACGATGATTTCGAGCATCAGGAGGTTACGCTGCGCGGCAATCACGACCAGGTGGGAGCCGAGCTCCGCACCGAGCTGCAGGCGCGGCTCGCGGTCGCCGGCATCACCGTCGACGAATGCGGCTTTACCCACCTTGCCTACGCCCAGGAGATCGCCGGCGCGATGCTTCGGCGGCAGCAGGCGCAAGCGGTCGTCGCCGCGCGCAAGACCCTGGTCGAGGGCGCGGTCGGAATGGTCGAGATGGCGCTTTCGATGCTCAGCGAGAAGAACGTGGTCGAGCTCGACGACGAGCGCCGCGCCGCCATGGTCTCGAACCTGATGGTCGTGCTGTGCGGCGAGCGCGATACGCAGCCCGTCGTCAACGCCGGAACTCTGTACCAGTAGGGCGGCGTGTCGGGCGGTGAGCGCAAGGCCTATCCGTTACGAGTCGATGCGGCCTTGTGGGCGGCGGTCGAGCGCTGCGCAGCGGCTGACTTGCGCAGCGTCAATGCCCAGGTCGAATGCCTGCTGCGCGAGGCGCTGGACGCGCGCGGGGTGAAGCTCAAGGCGCCGAGCCCGCGCAAGCGCGGCCGGCCACCGCGGGAGAAGAAGGATGGGTGAGGGACCCGAATGGTTCGCGCCGAAGCGCTACGGTTACGGCGCCGGTCTGCCGATCAACTGGCAGGGCTGGGCGCTCACTTTGGGTTTTGGCCTGGTAACATTTGCCATCGCGATGGCCTTCGCCACCAAGCCGCTGGTGATGGTCGCGATCATGATTCCGCTGCTGGTCATATTCACGGTGATCACCGCCAAAACGACGCGCGGCGGCTGGCGCTGGCGATGGGGCAAGGAGGACTGAATGATTTCGCTCTTCGTCGCGGCTCTGGCGGCCGCCGCGCTTCCAATGACGGCTCCAGGACCGCACGGGCCATTGTCAGGCACCTTGGTCGACGCCGGCAAGGCGGCGCCGGTGGTGCTAATCATTCCGGGCTCGGGACCGACCGATCGCGACGGGAACAATCCCATGGGAGTCACAGCCGCGCCATACCGCCTGCTCGCCGAAGCGCTTGCGGCGAGCGGGGTGTCGACACTTCGCGCCGACAAGCGCGGCATGTTCGGCAGCAAGTCGGCTATCGCGGACCCCAACGCGGTGACGATCGCCGATTATGCGGCCGACGCGCACGAATGGGCGGAGGCGCTGAGGGAGCGAACCGGCGCACGTTGCGTCTGGCTCCTCGGCCATAGCGAAGGAGGCCTCATCGCACTTGCCGCTGCACAGCAGCCGCAAGGCATTTGCGGCCTGATTCTCGTCGCCTCGCCCGGCCGAAAGCTCGGCGCCATTCTTCGCGAGCAGCTTCAGGCCAATCCGGCGAATGCGCCACTGCTGCCGCAAGCGCTGGCCGCTATCGGCTCGCTCGAGGCTGGCAACGCTGTGGATGTTGCCGGCTTGCCGGTGCCGCTGCTGGCGCTTTTCCGGCCACAGGTTCAACCCTTCCTGATCGACCTGTTGAAGCAGGATCCACGGGCGCTCGTCGCACGCACAACCATGCCGGTTCTCATCGTGCAAGGCGGCAAGGACCTGCAGGTCTCCGCCGCCGACGCGGATGCGCTGCACCGGGCGCGCCCGGATTCGCAGCTGTTGGTGGTCCCGAAAATGAACCACGTCCTCAAGGACGTCGAGCGTGACGATCGCGGGTCGAATCTCGCCGTCTATGCCGACCCGAGCCTTCCCGTGGATACGATCCTCGTCGGGGAGATCGCCAGGTTCGTCAGACGCTAGCCGACCGAAAGATCGCGCTGCTGGTTGACCAGCCGCCACTCGTCGAGGTCCGCGAGCATGATTCGCGCCGCCTGCTCGGCAAGGTCGGCCGCGCGCGAGAGGGGAACGTCCTTGCGCAGCTCCTGCTCGATCTGGCGCAGGGTGTCGGCAGTGGCGAGCGAGCGCAACGCGTCCCCTCCGAAATCGGCCTGGAAGCGGATTCCGAAGACGGTAGTGCCGAGCGCCGGAAATCCGGCCGAGATAAGCGTGAACCAATTGCCGTAGCGGTTGACGAAATCGGCCCCGATGGCGAGGCCGATCAGGGTTGCGATGGACACCAGCAGCGTGGTCGCGAACAGCGAGGTGCCGATCAAGCCTAGGCGATGGTCGAGCGTGTCGATCTGATGCGCGTGCCGCTCGTGATAGCCGACCTGCGGCTCAACCTCATATTGCGCGATCGCGTCCGCCAGGCGAGCGGCACGCGCGCCGTCGATCGATCCACCGGGGCAGCCCATCGCCCGCCAGATCCCGCTCGCGTACCAGTCGATCCACCTTTTTGGCACCGGATTGGTCTGAGTACCCGGCGGGTCGGGCGCCGCGATCCCGAGCAGCTTGAGGCTGCGCATCGGCCGCAGCCGCTCGGCCAGCTGGCGATAATCGAGCCAGCGCCGATGCCATTCGTTGCGCGATCCGATCGCCGCGTTGAGAATGATGGCGAGGGTGATCACCACCTCGAGGGCCGCGAATTCGAACTTCAAATGCGGCGCCATGAACGCGCTGAGGCCGAGGCACACCGCAACCCCGCCAAGCAGGAAATTGAAGATGTGGCCGCTGCGGTAGGTTTGCGCGAAATGGGTCGCGAGCCGGTCGGCCCAGCTGTACGCCTGCTCGAGCAGGTCGATCGGCGCGCTGATCTGGTGCGCTTCGGCGCATCCCTCGCGGTAGCGCTGCCATTCGTCGCGGATTTGCGCTTCGCAATGCTTGTTGGCGAAATCCTTGGCGCCGAACCGGCCGACGCCCGCGGCGGCAAGCAGCAGCGGATATTCGATCCGCGCGCGGACCCGGCGCAGCCGCTCGTGGGTGAAGCGCTTGA
>JBDTXI010000051.1:0-4112 GCA_040006255.1 Sphingomicrobium sp. | reverse complement strand
CTCGACCACGGCTTCACCACCCCCGATGTCGCCGTGCTCACCGAGCAGGACATGCTTGGCGACCGGCTCGTTCGCCGCCGCCGCAAGCGCAAGGCCGCGGCGGCCTTTCTTGAAGAGCTGGCCACGCTTTCGCCCGGCGATCTCGTGGTCCACGTCGATCACGGGATCGGCCGCTACGAGGGCCTGACGCAGATCGAGGTCGGCCGTTCGCCCCACGACTGCGTCGCGCTCGAATATGCGCGCGGCAACAAGCTCTACGTGCCCGTCGAGAACATCGAATTGCTGTCGCGCTACGGCAGCGAGAGCGAAGGCGTGACGCTCGACAGCTTAGGCGGCGAAGCCTGGCAGCGGCGCAAGTCGCGGATGAAGGAGCGCATTCGCGAGATCGCCGGCGAGCTGATCAAGACCGCGGCACTTCGCGCAATGCGCCCGGGCGTGATCGCCGAACGGGATTCGAGCTATCCGCAGTTCGTCGACCGCTTCCCTTATGAGGAAACCGACGACCAGGACCGGGCGATCGAAGATGTGCTTGGCGACCTCGAAGCGGGCAAGCCGATGGATCGCCTGGTGTGCGGCGATGTCGGCTTCGGTAAGACCGAGGTCGCCCTGCGCGCCGCCTTCGTGATGGCGATGTCGGGCAAGCAGGTGGCCTTGATCGGCCCGACGACCCTGCTCGCCCGGCAGCATTACACGAACTTCATCGAGCGCTTGCAGGGTTTCCCGATCAACGTCGGGCGGTTGTCGCGGCTGGTGCCGGCGGCCGAGACCAAAAAGACCAAGGAAGGCCTCGCCGACGGCACGGTGGATATCGTCATCGGCACCCATGCGCTTTTGGCGAAAAGCATAGAATTCAAGCGTCTCGGCCTCGTTATTGTTGACGAGGAGCAACATTTCGGAGTGGCTCACAAGGAGCGACTCAAAACGCTCAGGGCCGATGTCCACGTCCTCACCCTGACCGCCACTCCGATCCCGCGGACCCTGCAGATGGCGATGTCGGGGCTGCGCGAACTCAGCGTCATCCAGACCCCGCCGGTCGATCGCCTTGCGATACGAACTTACGTCGGCCCGTGGGACCCAGTGGTGGTGCGCGAAGCGCTGCTGCGGGAGCATTACCGCGGCGGCCAGAGTTTCTTCGTGGTGCCGCGGGTCGCCGACCTCCCCGACATGGAGGAATGGCTCAGTGAGCAGGTCCCCGAAGTGAAGGCGGTGACCGCGCACGGCCAGATGAGCGCCACGCAGGTCGAGGAGCGCATGAGCGCTTTCTACGACCACAAATACGACGTCCTGCTATCGACGACCATCGTCGAGAGCGGGCTCGACATCCCGAGCGCCAACACGCTCATCGTCTATCGATCGGACCGGTTCGGGCTTGCCCAGCTGTACCAGTTGCGTGGGCGCGTTGGCCGCGCGAAGACGCGCGCCTACGCCTATTTGACCGTTCCCGCCGACCGCTCGATCACCGAGACGGCGCAGAAACGGCTGCAGGTGCTCGCCGACCTCGACAGCCTCGGGGCCGGGTTCCAGCTGGCCAGCCACGACCTCGATATTCGCGGCGCGGGCAATCTGCTCGGCGACGAGCAGTCGGGGCATATCAAGGAAGTTGGGTTCGAACTCTACCAGTCGATGCTCGAGGACGCGATCCTCGGGCTCAAGGCCGGCGGAACCCCGCGGCCCGAGGAGTTCACACCGCAAATCAGCGTCGACGCCCCGATCCTCATTCCCGAGACTTACGTCCTCGATCTCGACCTCAGGATGGGGCTCTACCGCCGCCTCGGTGAGCTGGAGGACCGCCCGGCGATCGATGCGTTCGCCGCCGAAATGATCGACCGCTTCGGGGCGCTTCCGGAGGAAACCGCGAACCTGATGAAGATCGTCGAGGTCAAGCTGCTGTGCAAGCAGGCGAGCATCGCCAAGCTCGACATCGGCGCCAAGGGCGCGGTGGTGACCTTTGCCGACGCCGGTTTCCCCGACCTTGCCGGCCTCCTTGCCTACATCGGCCGGCTGAACGGCGCGGCCAAGCTTCGGCCCGACAGCACGATGGTGATTTCACGCGATTGGCCGGCGCCCGAAGCGCGCTTGAACGGCGCCCTGCAACTGTCGCGCGGGCTGGCGCGGGTCGCTGCCGCGGGAGAAGCGGCGAAGAAGGAGCTGGAGCCGGCATAAGTTCCTCCCCGGACGGGGAGGATTTCGGTTAGGCCGCTTCGACCTGCGCCGCGGCCACAAACCGCGTCAGTTCCTCATGCGACAGCGCGCCGGCGCCAAGGAAGCCCTGGTACAGGTCACAGCCCCATTCGGAGAGGAGCCCGAGCTGGCCGGTGCTTTCGACCCCTTCGACCACCACCTGGAGCCCGAGTTCGCGAGCGAGGCGGATCATGGCCTTGACCACAATCCGGTCACGCTCACCGCCGACGATGTGCGTGATGAGGCCGCGGTCGATCTTGATCATGTCGAGCGGCAGGGACGTGAGATAGGCAAGGCTCGCATAGCCGGTCCCGAAGTCGTCGACCGCGATGCTGATCCCCGCCTTGCGCAGCCGCGCGAGGCGCTCGGCCACCGCCGGCTGGTCGATCAGCAGCGCGCTTTCGGTTATCTCGACCACCACCCGCGTGGGCGCGATCCCGGCAGCATCGATCTCGTCGAGCAGCCACTGGTCGAAGCCTTCGCGCGCCAAATCCTTCGGGAGAAGGTTGAGCGAGATCTTCAAGCCCCTGAGCGGCCCCTCCCACGCGCCGGCGCAGCGCAGCGCCTTGCGCTGCACCAGCCGCGACAGGCGCTCATCCAGCCCGGCGGCGCAAGCGCGCAAGAACAAGGCTTCACCCGATCCCGCCAGGGACGTACGCGCGAGCGCTTCGGCGCCGACGATGCGGCCGGTCTTCGGCTCGATCAGCGGCTGATAGAGAACGTCGATCTGCTCGTGCGCGATGGCGCTTTCGAGCAATTTGTCGCTCAACGGTTCGGCGGGCGCCGATGTTGCCCGATCGGACGCCCGCCTGCCCCACTCAAACATCGTATCCCACGTGGTCATGATGAGGGGCTAACGGGCCCAGCGCAGTGGCGGAAGCAGGCTGAAGCCCGTGAGCCGAAACGGGACAGTGACGAGGCGCGCCGATCGGCCTATGTTTTGGCGGCAATTGAGGCAGCCAAGGACATTCTTGCTTGAGCGCAGACGCTCCGTCCCGCCATCATGAGGCCGAGGATCTGACCAGCCACGGCGTCGGGTTGCTCGCTTCGCGCCGGGACCCGGCGCGCGAGGCCGAAGGACTGCTCCGCCGGCGCTATGCGTTCGCGAGTGAAGACGAAGCGCGGACGCTCGTCGCCCTCGGCGGCGATGGCTTCATGCTTCACACCCTGCACCGGATGCTGGAGGGAGAATGCCGGCACCTTCCCGTGTTCGGCATGAACCGGGGAACGGTCGGCTTCCTAATGAACGAATGGGGGCTCGACGGCCTTGCCGAGCGCATCGCGGCGGCCAAGGCGATCCGCGTCGCTCCACTCGAAATGAAGGTGACGACGGTTGGCGGGCTGACCTTCGTCCATGCGGCAATCAACGAAGTCTCGCTCCTTCGCGAAACCCGCCAGACGGCGAAGATCGAGGTGCTGGTCAACGGCCGCGTCGTGATGCCCGAGCTGGTCTGCGACGGCGTTCTCGTGTCCACGCCGGCGGGTTCCACGGCCTACAATCTCTCGGCCCACGGCCCGATCCTACCCCTGGCCGCAAAGATGCTCGCGCTGACGCCGATCAGCCCGTTCCGCCCCCGGCGGTGGTCGGGCGCGATCCTGCCCGACGAGAACGAGGTCTGCTTCCGCGTGCTCGATGCGGAAAACCGGCCAGTCTCCGCGGTCGCCGACCAGATCGAGGTCCGCGACGTCGCGAAAGTGGAGGTCAAGCTCGACCGCCAACGCTCGCTCACCCTTTTGTTCGACCCCGAGCATGCGCTCGACGAGCGCATCGCGCTCGAGCAATTCGCGACGTGATCCGTGGTCGCCGGCCAACCAGCCGATCGCGCTTGCCTTTGGGGCCTGCTTCGCTATCTAGCCGCTGCCTCTCAAGACGGCATTCCCCGGTAGCTCAGCGGTAGAGCGTTCGACTGTTAATCGAATGGTCGCCTGTT
>JBDTXI010000050.1:0-7636 GCA_040006255.1 Sphingomicrobium sp. | reverse complement strand
TGCTGTCGGAGATGATCGCCGCCGCCCGGCTGGTCGACGGCGCCCGCCGCGGCCGCCTGCGCAGCGCCGGACCGCTGCGGCTCGCGGGCCTCGGGCTCGTTGCCGGAATGGCCAAGGGCGCAGCCGTGTTCCACGAGCCGCGAGTCGTGGTCGAGCACACCGTCGCCGAGGACACCGAGGCGGAGCGCGAGCGCGTCTATTCGGCGTTCCGCAAGATGCGCGAGCAGATCGACAACATGGCCCGCGACGCCGAGTTCGGGACCAGCGCCGAGCATCAGGAGATCCTCGAGACCTATCGCATGTTCGCTTACGACGAGGGCTGGTCGCGGCGCATCAACGAAGCGATCGACAGCGGCCTCACCGCCGAGGCCGCGATCGAGCGCGTGCAGCAGCGCACCCGTGCGCGGATGCAGGAAATCGACGATCCGCTGCTGCAGGAGCGGATGCACGACCTTGAGGACCTCTCCAACCGCCTGCTGCGCATCGTCTCGGGGCGCATGGGCACCGCGGCGCAGGCCGGCCTCACCCACGACGCAGTCCTCATCGCCCGCAACCTCGGGCCGGCGGACCTGCTCGAATATGATCGCCGGCGGCTGAAAGCGGTGGTGCTCGAGGAGGGCTCGCTGACCTCGCACATGACGATCGTCGCGCGCGCCATCGGCATCCCCGTGATCGGACGGGTCCACGATATCCGCCACAGCGTCGATGACGGCGAGACAATCCTTGTCGATGGCGACAACGGCAGCATCATCGTCCGCCCCAACCGCCAGCTGCTGTCGGGCTTCGAGCACCGCATGACGCTGAGCCAGAAGCGCCGCGCCCAGTTCGCGGCCGTGCGATCGCTCCCGGCGCAAACCAAAGACGGAGTCCACGTCAGCGTGATGGTCAACGCCGGCCTCGCCGAAGATGCGGCTACGCTCGACATGACCGGCGCGGACGGGATCGGCCTCTTCCGCACCGAGTTTCAGTTCCTCGTCTCAGCGACGCTTCCCGGCCGCGAGCGCCAGCAGCGGCTCTACGCCAAAGTGCTTCAAGCCGCCGGAAACAAGCCGGTGGTCTTCCGCACGGTCGATATCGGAGGCGACAAAGCGCTGCCCTATTTGTCCGACGATGCCGACGACAAGGCCGAGAACCCGGCGATGGGCTGGCGCGCGCTGCGCCTGTCGCTCGACCGCTCGGCGCTGATGCGGGCGCAGTCTCGCGCGTTGATCGAGGCGTCCGCGGGGAAGGTGCTTCGCGTGATGTTCCCGATGATCTCCGAACCGTGGGAATATGAGCAAGCGCGCGCCTTGTTCGAAGAGCAGGTCGAATGGGCCCGGCGAGCCAAAAGGCGCGGCCCCAAGCAGATCCTGTTCGGCGCCATGGTCGAAGTGCCGAGCCTTGCCGAAATGCTCGACCTGTTGCTGCCTCGGGTCGACTTCCTCTCGATAGGCACCAACGACCTGACCCAGTTCCTGTTCGCCGCCGACCGTTCCGATCCGCGTCTTGCGCAACGCTACGACTGGCTGAGTCCGGCCATCCTGCGCTTCGTGAAGCGGATCCTCGACGCGGCGCGCGCCGCCAACGTTCCAGTACGCATTTGCGGCGAGATGGCCGGCCGTCCGCTCGAAGCAATGGCGCTGGTCGGAATCGGCGCGGAAAGTTTCTCGATCACTCCGGCCGGTGTCGGGCCGGTCAAGGCGATGGTCCGCTCTTTGGATGCCACATCGGTGCGCTGCCGCCTCGATCAGCTCCTGGCCCACCCGCCACGGGACATGCGCAAGGCATTGACCGACTGGGCGCGGAGGCATTCGGTGACAATTGGTTGACAGCTGTCGCGCAGACTTGAAACAGGGTAGCGGGGCGTGATCGAAAGCGAGGCGATGGACGAAGATCTGGTCGAGTCGGACATCCCCACCGTCGGAGAGCGATTGCGCGCCGCGCGCGTGGAGAAGGGCATCAGCCTGGAGGACATCGCGGCCCAGACGAGAATTCCGCGCCGGCACCTCGAAAGCATCGAAACGGCGGACTGGAACGCGCTTCCGGCGCCGACCTATACCATCGGTTTTGCCAAGAGCTACGCCTCGGCGGTCGGCCTCGACCGGATCGAGATTAGCGACCAGCTGCGCGCCGAAATGGGCGGGCAGCGCTTCGCCGCCAACACCGCCGAAGTCTTCGAGGCGGCCGACCCCGCGCGGACCATGCCCAAATGGCTCGTCCTCGGAGCTGTCGTCGCCGTGATCGTCCTCGTCATTGTCATGACCTGGCTCAATAGCCGCTCGCTCGATCAGCCCGACGAAGCGACCAATGGGTCCGCGGCGGTTGCAACGACGCCGGCGCAAACCCCGCCGCCCGCCACGACGGCCCCAGCTTCGGGCGCGCAAGGCGCGGTCGTCCTCACCGCGGTCCAGGCGGTGTGGCTCCAGGTCGGCGAGAAGGGTGGCGCGACCCTTTTCTCGGGCATGCTCCAGGCCGGCCAGACCTACGCGGTCCCCGCGACCGCCGCGGCGCCCGTGCTTAAAACCGGCAAGCCCGAAGCGCTGAGAATTAATGTCGGCAACAGCATCGCTCCGCCGGTCGGACCGCCCGCGACGACTGTAGCCAATGTCAGCCTCCTTCCCGCCGATTTGCTGAAGACCGGCCAGTCGGCGGCAGCCGCGCCGGCGGTTCAGCCGGCGCCGGCCCCGGTCGCGCGGCGGCTGCCCGCGCCCAAACCGCGTGTGCGAGTTCGCCCGCCGGCGTTAGCGCCGCCGCCCGCCGAAGCCCCGCCGACGACCAACACGGGCGAATGAGATTCATCGGCGGGCAATCCGGCATCGGGCACAGTCGCAGCGGACCAGTGTGGGGAAAAGCTTCGTGAAATCACTCCGTTCGATCACCGCGTTTAGCGCCGTCGCGGCCCTTGCGCTGACCCCCGCAACGGCCCTCGCCCAACGCCAGCCGCCGACGCCCGAGCAGCGGCTCGACCGGCTCGAGCGGGCAGTCAGCCAAGTGGAGCGCCAAGTCTTTCCGCGAGGGCGTCCGGCGGCGACGGCCGGTTTCTCCGACGAGCCCGCGGCCACGCAATCGTCGGTCGCGACCCTGAACCAGCGCCTCGACGCGCTCGAACGGCAGATGGCCGACATGCTTCGCCAGTCGGAGGAGAACGGCCATAGGCTGCAAACGCTCGAATCCGACCTCGCGAAGGCCCGGGCCGACCAGGAGCAGCGCGTCTCTGCGCTCGAGCGGCGCACGAGTGAAGCGGCGGCCGCTTCGACAGCGGCTCCGCCGGCCGTCGAGCCGACGGTCGAGACGAAGCCCGCTCCAGCGAAGGTCAAGCCCGGGAAGCCTTCCGGCACGACCAAAGCGGATGCCATGCCAGCATCGACATTGCCATCTACCGAAACGGCGACATTGACCGGCGATCCGGGTGAGGACGCCTACACCCAGGGCTTCCATTTGTGGGAAGCCGGGCAATATGACGAGGCCATCGCCGCGCTCAAATCCTTCACCGCGTCCTATCCTAAGCACCGCCGGGCGAGCTACGCCAACAACCTCATCGGCCGCTCCCTGCTGAGCAAGGGCATGGCCCGCGATGCCGCGGCGGCGTTCCTCGCCAATTACCGTGGCAATCCGTCCGGCGAGCGAGCACCCGACAGCCTGTTTTATCTCGGCCAGGCGCTGGTCAAGCTCGGCCAGCCCGGCCAGGCTTGCAAGGCCTACCAGGAGCTCGACGCCGTCTACGGCGCCAAGATTCGCCCCGACCTCAAGAAGCAGGAAGCCGACGCCAAGGCCCAGGGGCAGTGCAGCTGACTTTCTGGCGGGTCTGACGTCGTCTTGAACGGATCGCGATCTCCCTTTTCTTTCTAGTTTGAGGCGCGCGGACTAAGCCTCTAGGCAATGTCCGAAGGCACCTGCCCTGCTGACCAGACGACCGATCGCTTCCGCAGCGATTTGGGCGCGCTGATCGGCGCTGGCGAACGGATCGGCGTCGCCGTCTCCGGCGGTCCGGACAGCCTCGCTTTGCTCGTTCTCGTCGCTGCCGTGCGGCCGGGCAAAATCGAGGCCGCCACGGTCGACCACGGCTTGCGCGACGGCAGCTGCGAGGAAGCCGCGGTGGTCGCGGATATTTGCGCGCGCCTCGGCGTCCCTCACGCGATCCTCACCGCCGCATGGGAGACCAAGCCCGCCGCCGGAATCCAGGAACGCGCGCGTGCGGAGCGCTATCGGCTGCTCGCGCGATGGGCGCTGGACCGGGGGCTGGACGCCGTCGCCACCGCCCACCATCTCCACGATCAGGCAGAGACCTTGCTGATGCGGCTCGCCCGCGGCGCCGGAGTGCGTGGCCTTGCGGCCATGCGCGCCGCGGCGCTCGTGCCCGGCAGCGATCTGCCTTTGCTCCGTCCGTTGCTCGGCTGGCGCCGCGCCGAGCTCGCGCAGGTCTGTGCGAGCGCAGGCGTCGAGCCGGCCACCGACCCGAGCAATCACGATGCGCGGTTCGAGCGGGTTCGCATTCGCCAGGCGCTTGCCGAAAGCGCCTGGCTCGACCCGCAAGCGCTGGCGGCAAGCGCGGCCAACCTCGGCAAGGCCGATGCCGCGCTGGAATGGGCGACGGACCAGGAAGCGAAACGCGGCCTCACCATCGCTGAGACGAAAATCCTCTACCGTCCGGCAGATGCGCCCCCAGAAATCCGGCGCCGCATCGTTGCCCGCGCGGTCGCCCGCCTCGCCGCCGAAGGGAACGGAGCTGTGTTGCGCGGCAGCGAGCTCGACCGGCTGCTCGCGATCCTCGCCGACGGCGGCAAAGCGACGCTTCGCGGAGTGCTCTGCAGCGGCGGAGAAACCTGGCGCTTTGTTCCGGCTCCGAACCGGACTCGACGTGTGGATAACTTGCGTTAAATTCCTGTTGAACGACTCGGACGAGTCGCGTTTCAAGTGGAGGGCGAGTTGGAGTCGGACATCCGCTTTTTTCGCCGCCGGGCGACCGAGGAGCTGGCCGCCGCCAGCCGCGCAATCACCGAACCCGCGCGCGAGCGGCGGATGGTTCTTGCAGGCGTCTTCCTCGACCGGCTGAAGGCGGTCGAATCCGCGACCCTTGCCGACGGTGCAGCTGCCTTCCAGTGGCAAAAAGTTCCGCGCGCCGAGGCAGACTGATCGCCGCGCTTCGCGGGCTTATCGGGCGCTTGCGCACGCTTCAGCTGCAGCGTCTGTTCGCGCAATGAAGGCTTTGCTTCTCCCGTTCCTCGTCCTGCTTCTCACGGGTCCCGCGATGAGTCACGCTTTGCCTCCCAGCACAATCTCGTCGGTCGATGCCGCCGTTCACAAGGTGATGGCGAAAACCGGCGCCCGCGGAATTGCTCTCGCGATCATCGATGGCGGCCGAGTTCGCTATGTCCAGGCTTACGGCGTCCGCAACGCCGCCGATGATCCGCTGCGGACGGACACCGTCATGTATGGGGCTTCGCTGACGAAGACGGTTTTCGCTTATTCGGTTCTTCAGCTTGTCGATCGGGGGACGCTCGCGCTCGACACTCCTCTTGCAGACTATCTCGACAATCCCCTCACCGATTACGACACCGAAGCCATTTATCCGGACAAATACGGACCCTATCGCGACCTCGCGTCCGATCCGCGCTGAAACGGATCACGGCACGAAATGCGCTGACCCACTCGACCGGGTTTGCAAAATTCTCGTGGATCGAGCCGGATCAGAAGCTGCGCATCCATTTCGATCCCGGCACGCGCTACAGTTATTCGGGCGAGGGCATGATCCTGCTCCAGTTCGTCATCGAGAACGGGCGCCGCGACCGCGGTCTAGGGAAGGACTTGGGACAGCTGACGCAAGCGACCTTCGACAGGCTTGGGATGTCGCGAACCAGCCTTCAGTGGCGCCCTGACTTCCGACCCAATCTGGCCGACGGTTTCAATGACCACGGCGAAGCCGTTCCCCACGATGAGCGATCGAAGGTGCGCGTCGCCGGGTCGATGGACACGACGATCGCCGATCTGCCTAAATTCGTCGCCGCGCTCACTCGGCACGATGGCTTGAGCGCCGCGTCCTTCACGGAAATGCTTAAGCCCCAGCTGCACATCGGGACGGCCCATCAATTCCCCACCTTCGCCCCCGAAGTCCCGGCCGAGCTTCAGCGCAAAGATCTATATGCCGGGCTGGGAGTGGTCGTATTCCAGGGCGCCCAGGGCCGCGGCTTTTTTAAGGGCGGTCATGACGAACAGACCGCCAACACGATGGTGTGCATCGAAAAGAGCAGGAAATGCGTCCTCATCCTGTCGAATGACGTGCGCGCAGAGGCTGGTTTTGGCGAGCTGGTCGGCGCGATCCTTGGCGACACCGGCGTTCCCTTCGAGCGGGAATATGGCGATCGCGCCGGTAAATCTTGATTGTTCCCGGCCGGGCCTTCAGCGGGACGCTCCCGTTCGCTTACCGGTGGCAATCCGCGTTAGATAAGCCGAAACGGTTCTAACGTCGGTTAGTTAGGGCGCCGCTCGCCGGCGCTAGGAGATTCGCATGCAGGGCATTGGCGTGATCGAACGGGCATTTCAGATTGCCCCCGAATGCGGCTCGGTCGCCGAAGTGCGGCGGCGCCTGTTGCGCGAAGGCTATATTAACGTCGAAGCGCACACGGGCGGCCGGCAGATCAGGCAGGAGATAAAGGTACGCCTCGATCCGCAGCTTCGCGCTCTAGACGGACGTCCGGCCCGCGCCTGACCTCCCGCGTTCCTCGTTTCTACTTGTCGGCGCATGCTGGGACCGCTTCAGGCGCAAACGGGGCATAGCCCGCTGCTCCTACATCAATCGACTTTTCACGCCGCCCGTTCACCGCTTCCTAAGGGCTGCATTGTTATTGGCTTTAATGCGCCTATTTTAGGCGGCACGGCGTTTTGCCCCGGAAAGACGGACGAATGAGCGACAAAGACAAGAAGCCCGGTAACCCCTGGACCAAGAGTCTGCTGATCTGGGTCGGAGTGCTGTTTGCCCTCGTTCTCTTCGTCCAGATGATCGACGGCGGCTCACGCACCGCGACCGGCACCGCCATCCCATATTCGGAATTCGTCCGCCAAGTGAACGGCGGAAACGTCCGTTCGGTCACCATCGCCACCGATTCCAGCCGCAATTCGGCGATCGTCGGCAAGCTCCAGAGCGGCGAGACCTTCCGCACCGTCGCTCCGGGCGACGCCAGCGTATCCGACAAGCTGCTCGCCAAGGGCGTCGACGTCCAGGTCAAGGCCGAGGAGCAGTCGAGCATCTGGCTCTACATGCTTTATAATTCGCTGCCGTTTCTGCTCATCCTCGGCATCAGCTTCTTCGTTATGCGGCAGATGCAGAAGAACGCCGGCTCCGGCGCGATGGGCTTTGGAAAGAGCCGCGCCCGCATGCTTACCCAGAAGGAGGGCCGCGTGACCTTCGCCGACGTCGCCGGAATCGACGAAGCGCGCGAAGAGCTGCAGGAAATCGTCGAATATCTGAAGGACCCGGGCAGGTTCGCGCGGCTCGGCGGCAAGATCCCCAAGGGCGCTTTGCTGGTCGGCTCGCCCGGCACCGGCAAGACGCTTCTCGCCCGCGCCATCGCCGGTGAGGCGGGCGTTCCGTTCTTCACCATCTCCGGCTCGGACTTCGTCGAGATGTTCGTCGGCGTCGGCGCCAGCCGCGTCCGCGACA
>JBDTXI010000049.1:0-8559 GCA_040006255.1 Sphingomicrobium sp. | reverse complement strand
TTGCCGAGATGCTGGCGGACGTCGGGCCCGATCTTCTCGCCGGCGACGAACAGGTCCGCGGTGCCGTCGGCATTGACCAGGGCATAGGCCAGCGCGACCGGGGTGTGGGTGACGTCCTGCCCGCGGATGTTGAACGCCCAGGCGATCGAATCGAGTGCCGACAGCACCGCCGCGTCGGCATGCTGCGAAGCGAGCCAGTCGCCGATCTCGGTGCGCTTTTCCGCCGCCGACTTGCCCGCATATTGGTCGGGCTGGACGGCGAGCCGCGCCTTCGACGCTTCGGGCCGGTCCTTCCAGATCTCGTCGATCGGGTTGCGCCCGACCGCCACCAGCTCGGCGCCGCGGCTGGCGAGCGCTTCCTTCGCCTTGTTGACCCAATCGCGCGTGTGCAGCCACGGATCGTAACCGATGCGCGCGCCCTGCGGCGCATGCTCTTTCAGCCATTCGGTCGTGCTCGTCTCGGGCACCGACTGGTAGCTCCACTCGGTCGCCGACACCTGTTGGCGGACCTGGAGCGTGTAGCGCCCGTCAACGAAGATCGCGGCCTGCTCGGGAAGCACGACCGCCGCTCCGGCCGAGCCCTGGAAGCCCGTCAGCCAGGCCAGGCGCTGGGCGTAACTGCCGACATATTCGCTCATATGCTCGTCGGTGAGCGGGACGACAAAGCCGTCGAGCCTGTCGGCTTTCAACTGTTCGCGAAGGGCGGCGAGGCGGTCGGCGTAACTGGACATGGACTAGCTCCCTTGCGTCTCAGCTAGTCTCTGGAGCGGCATTGTTAAAGAGCCGCCGCGTTGGATTTGCGCGGAGGGGAAGTTGACCAACTTGACCGTGCCGCGTGCGCGAATGTTCACCAATCTTCGCAGTGACGAGCGCGAAGAGCCCCAATTTCACCGATGATCGGCGCGCGCACGGCCAGAGGGTGTAGCATTGTCAGCTCGCGAATCGGATCGCTCATCGGCAGCTTGGACCACACATGCCAATGTGTAGGACAGCGATTTGTCGCTCGTCCGCTTTCGACCCATTCCTGCCATTAGAGCAAAGTGCGATCCTTCGCCCATGTGGAAGACTTTTTGGGCCGCCTGCGCGGTGTTCCTAATCGCGGCGGGCGCTGCTGATCGCCTTTCTCATTCAGTTTGAGCGCCAAGTGCACGACAAATCGGCGAGCACGGAATTAGGACGGTTAGACTTCAGTCCAGGTGCCCAACTTCCGTCAGGCGTGGTTGTGCCAGCTCACAACCGTTGGACCGAATACGCCTTCATTGCTGAGAGGGTGAACAGTCCACGGGTTGGCGAAGGAATGAATCGGTCGGCTCATATGATGCACCTGCTGGGCGGGAGCAGATCACGGCCTCCCCGAACACGCGCCGACACGGTTCGTGCCAGGTTTGTCCGGCTAAACCAATTTATCGCCGAGACGTGGATTCTTGGCACACCGCGTGGAGGCCAATATGGCTCGTGACACGGTTGATGTTTCCGATCGCGGCGCATCGACGGGTGTCAGGAGCGCTCTGAACGCGGTAAGGGCCTATTGCAAAGTTCGGGAATTACGGGACCAGGGCTTCCAGTGCGTCACTCTTACCAGCCTCGATACCGGGGAGGAGATCACGGACGTTGAGTCTCTCGTTCGCGATAGTCCCCACGCCTAAGGAGAAAACCGATCATGGCCTTGGCAATGACCAATGAGGAACGCTTCATCGCTTCGTGCGAAATGGTGAGCGAGGCTGAGGTCCGGGATAAATTGAGCACCGGCCGATACAGCGAGCAGAAGGCACTGTGGGCGAGCAGCTGGCTCGAAAAGGTGGAGAGCGGCAAAAGCGACGCCACCAAAGCCGAGGAAAGAAGCAGCCTCCTTCCGAGGTCCGCGAGCGCCCATCCCTATTTCAACTATGCTGTTGCAGGCATCCTGATGATTCTGATCCTTGCCGCAGCGACCGTGCTGCTGAAGCTTTGGTGAAGCGATGAAATTGCACGGGAGCACCGAGGGCAATTTGATCGCGGCGCTGCGCAGCTCGCGCCGCTTGAGCGGCGTAACGGTTCATCCGGACACGCTTCAGCATTGGACCGATGTTCTCAAGCACGCAGACCAAGAGCTTTCTTCGGGCTTGGCAATGAATCGCGAGCCCGTGAAGGAGTTGGTGGCCGAGCTGAAAGTTGAACTGAATTCCCGCGGACGTTGACCGCCTGGCCGCTCTAGCCAAGCCTCCATGGTCCGTGTCCGCACTCCGCGGAGATCAAAAAAAGGCAGCGGGAGCAGGGCGCCGAAGATTAGTGTCGTGACGTTCTAGTTCCGGTACTTCGCGGCTTCAGCCTTGCAATCGTAGCGCAGCCGCTCGCTCGTGCAGAAGTCCGGCCAAAATCCCGTCTGCCTCCAGTACCGCACCAATCCTAACCGCGCTGCAATCCGCATGAAGCGCGGGTCCGCGCGAACCGGCGCGAAATCCGGCCTGAACAATATCTCTCTGCGGGTGAAGTCTTGGAACGCGGGAGATTCCAGCAACTGGTAGACTTCATCCGCACGGTTGAAATTCCCCAAGGTGAGGAGAACATCGTTTCGCGCCTTCGGGTTGCTCGATGATCCGCCGTTCAGGGCCGTCAAGGCGTCGTCGACGTTCGCGCGGGTGGGGTCTAGCCGAGCGGTGATCAGCTTGCGGTAGGGCACCATGTCGGCATCGCTCAAGTTGGCGACTCGAGGCAGCAGTTCCAGGGCCGCCTGCGCGTCGCCATAGCGAAACTGAAAACTGAAGTCGGCGAAGTCGATCGTGGGGTCGTTCGGCCACTTCTTTCGAGCCGCGGCAATGTCCGCTTTCGCCTTCGAAAACTCTCCAGAATAGACGAGCGCGAGAATGTACTGCGCTCTGGTATAGGGCGCGCCCGGCTCGAGCTTGACGCCCCTTTGCGCAGCCTGGACCGAGTCCGACATCCGCCCGACTGACAGGTACCCGTCCGACAGATGCATCTGTATGCGCCCATCGTCGGGGTCGATCTTGGCGCCATTTTCGAGGACCTGCAGGGCCAGGAAGGTCTGGTTAGAGATGAGATGATATTCGGCATCGTAGCTCATCGCGCTGTTCGGGTTCAGCCTTCGAGCGGCCGCGATAGCGTCGCGGGCTCTCCGCACCGAAGCTGCGTAAGCAGCTGGCGAACTGTCGCGAAGGCTTTCGGCGATCCACGATCGGCTGAGCGCAAGATGACCCCAGCCGGGCGCGAAGTCGGGGGCCAGTGTCGTGACCCGCTCAAAAATCGATACGAAATCCGCATTTGAAAGCTGCGCGCCGCCAAGACCGATGCAGCCGCTGAGATAGAGGCCCAGCGCCGGCTGCGACAGGCGCGTGCTGCCGCCCCTGGCGTCCGTCAAGCAAAGCGCCGCCCTCGAAGCAGAGGCCGAGACTTCCGCTTTGAGGTCGGCTGCGGACGCATCGGCTACGCTCCAGTTTTGCGACCATAGGGTCGTGTGACCGTCTTCGTCTGAAAGTGTCAGGGTCGCGTCCGCCCCGACCCCGTGCGGATCCGTCGAAATTCCCATCCGGTAAGCGGACGTCTGGGGCGTCGCGTCGGCAGGACCGATCACCGTCGCCCGGTCGAACCGCCGCGGCAGAAATGCGGCCATGTCGGCCGCTGCGACGTTCGCGTAGTCCGCCGCCATTGCTCGGTCCGGCGAGTCCCGCGACGGCAGGACCGCGATGGCCACTTGTCGGTCGCTCGACCAGCGCGGCCAGACGAAAATCGCAAGAAGTACAGCCGCCGCTAGCGCGAGGGCTCCGCCGGCTATCAGCAATGTTCGTAAGCTTGGTTTAGGCAAGCGATTTGCAGGAGCTGGCGCAGGAGCGACTGGCCCGAGCCCCGAAATCCTTGCGAACGCAGCCTTGATGCGATCGGCGTGCGGGGGCTCGCCATGCCCTTTCCATCGCGACAGGCCGATCGACTGAAATTGCCGAAAGCCGAGCGGCGGCTCGGTTCCGTCGAGCAAAAACGGGATCAGCTTCCCGGCGTCGCGGCCATATCCGGCTTCGTCGCGTACCCAAGCGGATTTGACCGAGTTCGCCGACCACAGAACCAGGACAGCGTCACATTCGTTGAGAGCATTCTCGATCTCCGACGAGAAGCTTGCTCCTCCTCCGATGTCGTCCTCGTCTCGCCAAATGTCGTGGCCTTCGCGCTCCAGCCAAGCTGAGAAGCGCCGCGCCTTTGCTTCATCCTTTCGCGAGTAGCTCAGGAAGAGCTTCGCCATGCGGCGCCCCCGTAGAAACCAACGCTGCGCCTCCATCGGTGCGCCCGCAGCAGCCGACTATAGACCGCGCTGTATCAAAGCAAAGCGACGCGTTAGCTCGCCGAACGGGTGCAGGTCACTTGCCGCGGCACCTTTTGCCCTTTCGGTCGGCGGCGGTCACGTTAAGAGCGGAGGATGGACAAACCCGCCGACATCTCCGCCCCGCCGCACGCCGAGCCGCGGCCCTATAGCTATGAGCGCCATGGCGTCACCATCGAGGACCCGTGGCACTGGCTGCGCGACCCAAAATATCCCGAGGTCGATGATCCCGACGTGCTCACCTATCTCCACGCCGAAAACGATTATTTCGGGCATTGGGAGAAGCAGCACCAGGCGCTGCTCGACGAGCTGTTCGAGGAGATGAAGGGCCGCATCAAGGAAGACGATTCCTCGGTCCCGATCCGCGACGGCGACTTTCTTTATTGGTGGGCTTTCCGGCCGGGCGCGCAGTACCGGACTTGGTACCGGCGGCCGGTGAACGCGGACTCCCCAACCTTCCCCCATCAAGGGGGAGGGGGCAGTTCGACGGACGAAATCATCTTCGACGAGCCGGCCGAGGCCGAGGGCAAGGAGTATTTCCGCCTTGGCGCGGTCGAGCCGAGCCCGGACGGGCGGCTGCTGGCGACGCTGATCGACGACGATGGATCGGAGCGTTTCCAGCTGCGCATCCGCGATCTCGCGAGCGGCAAGGACATCGAGACGGTGACCGAAGTCGGCATCGGCCAGCCGGTGTGGACGAACGACAGCGGCGGCATCGTGTTCACCGAGGTCAATGAGAGCTGGCGCAGCTATCGCGCGCGCTATCACCGGCTCGGAGCGCCCCCGGCGGACGCGGTCACGCTCTACGAGGAGATCGAGGAGCTCGGCTTTTCGGTTGACGTCGGGCGCTCCCACGACCGCACTTTGATCTTCGTCGCGACGGGCGACAACGCGACGAGCGAAGTGCGCTTCGTGCCGGCCGCCGACCCCGCGCAGCCGCTAGCGCTCATCGCGGCGCGCAAGCCCAACCGCGAATATCACGTCGACGCGGCGCACGGGAAATTGTGGATCCACACCAACGACGATCACGTCAATTTCCGCCTCGCGGAAGCGGACCTGGCCGAGCCCGAACAGTGGCGGACCGTGATCGAAGGATCCGACCGCGTCTATCTGACCGGCGTCACCGCTTATCGCGACCATCTCGCGATCAGCAGCCGGGTGGACGGGCTCGATCAGCTGGTTCTGCGAACCTACGCGGGCGAAGAGACGCGCATCCCGTTCGAGGAAGCGAGCTACACCGCCTTCTTCCACGGCAATCCCGAGTTTGCGCCCGATAGCTACCGCCTCGGCTATTCGTCGATGGTGCGGCCGATGACGACTTACGATTATCGCCCCGAGAGCGCCGAGCTGGAAATGCGCAAGGTCCAGGAAATCCCGTCCGGCTACGACGCCGCGCAATATGAGACCGAACGCCTGATGATCGCGGGGCGCGACGGGGTGAAGGTGCCGGTTTCGGTCGTGTACCGCAAAGGCTTCGAGAAGAACGGCGCGGGTAAGCTGTTCCTGTACGGCTACGGCTCATACGGGCATGCGGTGACGCCGGTGTTCAATGCCAACCGGCTGAGCCTGCTCGACCGCGGCTGGGCATGCGCCATCGCCCACGTCCGCGGCGGCGACGATCTTGGCTACCGCTGGTTCCTCGACGGCAAGCTCGACAAGCGCACCAACACGTTCAACGACTTCGTCGACGTGGCGAAGGGGCTGATCGCAGCGAAGTTCACGCGGGCGGGCCGGATCGCGATCAACGGCCGCTCGGCCGGCGGAGAGCTGGTCGGAGCGGTGGTCAATTCCGATCCCGGGCTGTGGGGCGCTGCGATCGCCGACGTGCCCTTCGTCGACGTGCTCAACACGATGCTCGACGACAGTCTTCCGCTGACGCCCGGCGAATGGCCCGAGTGGGGCAATCCGATCGCCGACAAGCGCGTGTTCGACTACATCCGCAGTTATTCGCCGTACGACAACGTGAAGGCGCAGAACTATCCGCCACTGCTGACCACCGGCGGCCTCACCGATCCGCGCGTGACCTATTGGGAACCCGCGAAATGGGCGGCAAAACTGCGCGCGACCAAGACCGACGGCAATCTGCTGCTGCTGAAGATCAACATGGGCGCGGGCCACGGCGGCAAGTCGGGCCGCTGGGAGGGCCTGAAAGAGGTCGCCGAGACCTATGCGTTCATGCTGACCGAGGTTGGATAATGGACGAGAAGACTCGTGAGTTGATCAGTCTACTCGACGCCGGCTTAGCTGTGGTGCAGCACGCGAATCTGAGTGGGGGCTCCGGTGAGTCAGTGCTGGCCGAAAACCTGTCACGGCTGTCGTACAATCTTGAAGCCCTCAAGGACGCTGCCGCCGAAAGCAAGCTGCCCCGCCAATCGCGGGGTCATGTCGACCCGGGTACCGGATTGGCCCTGACGCGAACCGTCGGAGAGTGGTCCAGCGATCAGGCTCTGTACGACGCGATGTTTAGGATTGAACAGTTCTACCGGCACGAGTTTTGATCTTGAGAGAGCAGTTTCAACGTCCGGTTTTCCAAATGACCTTCACCGCGGGACCCGAGCACATCGACGAGCTAGGGCACGTGAACAATGCGGTGTGGGTGCAGTGGATGGAGCAGGTCGCGGTGACGCATTGGCGCAGCGTTACGAAGCCTGCCCATCAGGACGCTTACTTTTGGGTCGTGGTGCGGCACGAAATCGATTATCTGCGCGCCGTGGCCGAGGGCGAGACCATCGTCGCGAGAACCTGGGCCGGCGAGACGCCGCAGGGCGCGAAATTCGACCGGCACATGGAGTTCGTCGGCGAAGACGGCAAGCCGCGGGTGCGGGCGCGCAGCTGGTGGGCGATCATCGACAAAGCCGCCGGCCGCCCCATCCGCGTGCCGGCGGAGGTAGTGGCGCCGTTCATGGGGCCGGAGTAGAGCCAGCCCGATGACCCGCCCGATCCTTTACGATTATTACCGCTCGTCGGCCGCGTACCGGGTGCGCATCGCACTCAACCTCAAGAGCGTGGATTACGAGAGCCGGCCGGTGAATTTGCCCGAAAGTGAGCAGCGGGGCGACGATTATCGCGAGCTCAACCCGCAGGGGCTGATCCCGATGCTGGAGATCGACGGGCATCGGTTGACGCAGAGCCTGGCCATCATGGTCTATCTCGACCAGGCCTTCCCCGATCCGCCGCTGGTGCCGCGCGATCCCGCCGACGGTGCGCATGTGCGGGCGATGGCGCTGAGCGTTGCGTGCGACATTCACCCGCTCAACAATTTGCGCGTGCTCAAATATCTCAAGGGGCAGCTGGGGCATTCGCAGGAGGAGGTGGATGCCTGGTACGCGCACTGGATCGTCGAAGGATTGAACGCGCTCGAAGCGACGGCGAAGGCGGGGGCCGGGGGATTCCTGTTCGGCGACGAGCCGACGATCGCCGACGTCTGCCTCGTTCCGCAGCTGTACAACGCGCGGCGCTTCGACGTGCCGCTGGACGCTTACCCGACGCTGCTGCGGGCCGATGAGAACGCGAACAAACTCGAGGCATTTGCCGCCGCCCATCCGGACCGGCAAAAGGTGCCGGCATGAATCGCGTCGAAGACATCAACCGCGGAATGGCGGACCTGAAGCCCCTCCCGTCGGTCGACATCCCGTCGCTCGAAGGCAAGGTCAGCGACGAGGAATGGGCGATCCGGGTCGACCTCGCCGCCGCCTATCGCATGGTCGCGCATTACGGCTGGGACGATTTGATCTTCACCCATCTGTCGGCGCGGATCCCGGGGCCTGAGCATCATTTTCTGCTCAACCCGTACAACCTCATGTTCGAGGAAGTGACCGCTTCGTCGCTGATCAAGGTCGACGTCAGCGGCAATCCGGTCCAGCCGACGCCATTCATCACCAATCCGGCGGGCTTCACCATCCATTCGGCGATCCACATGGCGCGCGAGGACGCGCATGCGGTTATGCACGTCCACACGCCCGCGGGCCAGGCGGTGTCGGCGCACGGCGAGGGCTTGCTGCCACTGACCCAGACCGCGATGCTGGTGCGGGGCGACCTCGCCTTCCACGATTATGAAGGCGTGGCGGTCGACCTTAGCGAGCGCGAGCGGCTGGTTGCGGATATTGGCGACAAGAATTTGATGCTGCTGCGCAACCACGGCACGCTGGCGGTCGGCAAGAGCGTCGGCGAATGCTTCGTTCGGCTGTATTTTCTCGAACGCGCGTGCCAGGCGCAGATCATGGCCCTCTCCGCCGGGGACGCGATCAACAACC
>JBDTXI010000048.1:0-7358 GCA_040006255.1 Sphingomicrobium sp. | reverse complement strand
TGATGATCTTGCCGGGCTCGCGCGGCGGTTCGCCGACGGGCAGCGCATCGACATGGTCCATTCCGCTCTCGACCTCGCCCCACAGGGTGTACTGGCGGTCGAGGAAGGGCGAATCCTGGGTGACGATAAAGAACTGGCTGTTGGCGCTGTTCGGATCCTGGGCGCGGGCCATGGAGACCGCGCCGCGCTTGTGCGGCTCGGCGGAAAATTCGGCCTTGATGTTGGGCAAGTCGGAGCCGTGATAGCCGGTGCCGGTCGGGTCGCCGCCCTGCGCCATGAACCCGGGGATCACCCGGTGGAAGACGACATTGTCGTAAAAGCCGCGATTGGCGAGCTCACTGATGCGCTCGACATGGCCAGGGGCGAGGTCCGGCCGCAGCTTGATGACGACGTCGCCGCCACTGGAAAGGGTGAGGGTCAGGCGGTCGGCATCGGCCATATGTGAGCTCCGGGTAAAAGGTTTGACGGGAGGCCGATTTAGGGGCGCGGCGATGGTTGCGCCAGAGCGGCTGCCCCCATAGGAGGCTCGCACGGTTCGACAGAAGGGTGAGCGACATGAGCGAGAGCGAGCATATCGCCGCCGCGCCCCCGCCGGAATCGCGCGCAGCAATCGACGAGGAAGATCGGCTTCGCCCGGAGTTCGTCGACAAGGTTCTCGACGCCGTCGAGGCCGGGGATGACGAGACCGCGCGCAAGCTCGTGGAGCCGCTGCATCCGGCCGACGTCGCCGACCTGATCGAACTCGCCGCGCGCGACGAGCGCGAGGGCCTGGTGAAAGCGCTGGCCGGAATCGTCGGCCCCAACGTGCTCGCGGAAATGAACGATTACGTCCGCGAGGGCCTGCTCGACGAGATGGAGCCGCAGCAGGTCGCGGACATCGCCGGGCAGCTCGAAACCGACGACGCGGTCGCGCTGATCGAGGATCTCGACCGCGACGAGCAACAGGCGGTGCTGCGGGCGATGGAGCCCGACGACCGCGCCGCCGTCGAGAAAGCGCTGGGCTATCCGGAAGAATCCGCGGGCCGCCTGATGCAGCGCGATCTGTGCGCGGTGCCCGAACATTGGAAGGTCGGCCAGGTCATCGATTATTTGCGTTCGACCGCAGACCTGCCGACCGATTTCTGGGAAGTGTTCGTGGTCAACCCCAGCCACCACCCGGTGGGCACCTGCAAGCTTTCGACCATCCTGAGGACGTCGCGCGACACTCCCGTCGGCGAAATCATTGTTGCCGACCAGACGTTGATCCCGGTCGATATGGACCAGGAAGACGTCGCGCTTCGCTTTCAGAAATATGCTCTAGTCTCGGCCGCGGTCGTCGACGACGAAGGGCGGCTGGTGGGAATGATCACCGTCGACGATGTCGTCCACATCATCCAGGAGGAAGCCGGCGAGGACGTCCTGCTGCTGTCCGGCGCAGGCGAAGGCGACATCAACGAGCCGATCGCGCTGACCACTCGGCGGCGGCTCTTCTGGCTGGTGATCAATCTCGGCACCGCGATCCTGGCGGCAAGCGTGGTCAGCCTCTTCCAGGGCGAGATCGGGCGCTACGCGGTGCTTGCGGTGCTGATGCCGATCGTTGCCGGAATGGGCGGCAATGCCGGCACGCAGACGCTCGCGGTGGCGGTGCGCGCGCTCGCCACCAACCAGCTCACCGAATCGAATACGCTCCGGGCGTTCGGCCGCGAGCTGACCATCGCGCTCGCCAACGGTTTGTCGCTCGGCGTGCTGAGCGGGGCTGGAGTCGCCCTGGTTTTCGGCGTGATTCATCCGACCCCGAATGGATTTTTGCTCGGCGCGGTGATGGCTGCGGCAATGGTGATCAACAACCTCGCCGCGGGGCTCGGGGGAATTCTCGTGCCGGTCACGCTCGACCGTTTCCGCATCGACCCGGCGGTGTCCTCGGCGGTGTTCGTCACGACCATCACCGACGTGACCGGTTTCTTCAGCTTCCTCGGCCTTGCCGCATTGGCCGGCCTCGGGCGCTAAGCCGTTGCCACTCCTGCCTCAATCCGGCATCGCTGAAGGCTGTGCCGAACCTACATCTGACCAAAGTCGCGTTCGGGTGCCGAACGATCGAAGCGCTCGAAAAGCGCGTCGGCGCTCGCACCCACGGCGGAGAAATGCGGGTAGCGACCAAGATGCGGCCGAAACGCATGGGCGAACTGGTTGGCGGGTCGATCTACTGGATTGTCAGGCACCGGCTAGTCGCGAACCAGGAGATCCTGCGCTTCGAGGACCGCAAGGACGGACGCGTCGATATCGTTCTGTCGGGCATGCTCGAGCTGATCGTGCCGAGCCCCAAGCGGGCCCACCAAGGCTGGCGATATCTCGAGGCAAGCAATGCCCCGAGCAACGACGAGGACGGCAGCGGTCTGGGCGCCTTACCGCCCACGCTCTATAGCCGCCTCGCCGCACTGGCTCTTTTATAGTCGGCCGGCCGACGCTATCGGGTCTGGGATAATCAATCGGGAGGCCTCGCCATGTCCATGCTTGCCACTTCTTCGCGGATCGATGCGAAGGTCGCCGAACGCGCGATGCTCAAGCATCCCTTCTACCAGGCGTGGACCGAGGGCCGGCTCTCGCTGGATACGCTGCGCGCTTATGCGCGGCAGTATTTCCACCATGTCGAGGCGTTTCCGCAGGCCGTAAGTGCAGTGCATTCGCGCTGCCCTGACCGCGCGGGGCGGCGGATGCTCGCCGAGAATCTCGCCGAGGAGGAGGGGACCGAAGCCGGCAAGCAGGACCATTCGACCCTGTGGCTGATGTTTGCCTGCGGGCTCGGCGAGAATGAGGACGCGATCCGCGCGCAGCAGCTCAACCCCGAGACCGAGGCGCTGATCGAGACCTTCCGCCGCCTTTCGCGCCGTTCCTATGCCTCGGGGTTGGGCGCGCTATACGCCTATGAAAGCCAGTTCCCGGCAGTCGCGAGCGCCAAGATCGAAGGGCTGGTCGACCGCTATCGCGTGACCGACGAGGAGACGCTGCGCTTCTTCCGCGTCCACGAGATCGCCGACGTCGAGCACAGTTCGGTCTGCCGGACCTTGCTCGAGCGTTTGCCCGAGAATGAGAAAGCCGAGGCCATTGCGGCCGGCGAGGAGCTCGCCGGAGCGCTGTGGAACTTCCTGTCGGGCGTGGAGGCGAGTGCCTCAGTTCACTGAGACGATTTGCAGCCGCTGACGCTTGCCGACCCGCTCACTCGCAAGGTGCAGGCGGGGTTGCCGGTAAGCCGCACCGTCGCCGGGCCCGAACCATCGATTGTCGCCGAATTGCTGACGGCCGCAGCGACGGTCGCGCTTCCTTCGGCGCCGATCGTCGCGTCCTTGGTGGCGAGGTTGGCCGCATCGAGGCTGGAAATGCCGCGAATCACGGCGGTCAGCTTCGACGCCTGGCCGGCAAGCGACGCGCTCGCGGTGCCGACGACGGAGACGTTGAGCTGGTCGACGTCGACCCGGCCGACCGTGGCAGAGGCGGAGCCTTGCGCCGACAGGTCGAAGGACAGGCCTTTGATCTTGTCGATAGCAAGCGAACCCGAGCCGCTCAGCCACGCCGAGCTGAGGTCGTGCGTTCCAAGGCTGATCTCGACCGGTCCCGACCGCCGGCCCGGGTAGCCGCCCCACGCCGAGAGATTGCTGTGCACGACCAGGGTGTTGCCCTGGACGTCGATGGCCACCCGGTCGATCGCGGCGGCTGAGCCGGTTGCGCTGGCGAACGGGGCGACGCCGGTCGTCAGGCGAACGCGAAACGGTCCTTCGATGCGCACCTTCTCGAAGCTGGTGATGCCGAAGTTGCGGGTCGCGGCGCCGGCTGGCGCGGCGAGGGTCGGCGCCAAAGCGGCGGCAATGAGGAAGATACGCATGTGCGGCACCATGTCGGCTCATGATTAATAAGCAATAACCGTCACCCCCGCGGATGCGGGGGTCACGCTGCCTTAAGAGCGAGCAGGTTTCCCGCTTTCGCGGGGAATGACAAGCTAAGAGCAGTGCACGTTGCCCGACCCGGCCTTGCTGATCGAGCATTTGGCGCCGCCGGCCACGTCGACGTCGCCCGAGCCCATGATGCTGACGTCGGCGTTGCCGCTCGCGCGCGCCTTGACGCTGCCCGATCCGGCGATTGAAACCTTCGCTTGCTGCGTCTGGATGGCGCCCGCATCGACGTCGCCCGATCCGGCGATTTCATATTCGGCACTCTGGGCCTTTCCGGCACCCGCCTTCACCCCGCCCGATCCGGCGATTGCAAGCTTGAGGGACTGCACTTCCATCGCCGCGACGGCGAGCCCGCCCGATCCAGCGACGGTGCCTTCGAAGCGGTTGCCGGTCACATGGTCGACTTTGATGTTGCCCGATCCGGCGATGGTCGCTCCATGGAGCTGCGGGACGGTGACGGTGAAAGCCGCCTTGCCGCGCGACCCCCAGCCGAAGTGGAACCAACCATGGTGTTCCTGCGGGCCGATGACGAGCTTGTCCCCGCGAACCTCGACCACCGTGCGCTCGAGCAGTTTCTCGCCGCCCCTTGCCGAGACGCTAGGGTTAGCGCCGGTACGCACATCGACGTCATAGGGACCGGCAACCTCGATCGCCTGGAAGTTCCCGACCTGGTAATTGCGCGAGACGGTCGGTCCGGCGCCTTCCCCCCGATCGTGCCCGCAGGCCGAAGTGGCTGCTGAAGCGGCGGCGACGGCCGCGACGATGGACTTGCGCATGGTTCCTCCCTTGAACTGTATTAGGCGAGCAATACAGCAGCGTCGAATTGGCTGCAAGCGCAAAAAAAAGGGCGCCCGGTCAGGGGGCGCCCTCTCGCGTTCGGTTTGATCCGGCAGTTACGCGGGCTCTTTGGCCTTGTAATGGATGACCGCGGCCTTGTTCAGGATCTCGAGGATCTTGACCATCGCCGACTTCTCGTCGGTCTGCTCCATCGCTCCGAGCTCACGCGCGAGGCGCGACGAAGCCGCTTCGAAAATCTGCCGCTCGGAATAGCTCTGCTCGGGCGCATCGTCCGGGCGGAACAGGTCGCGGGTCACTTCGGCGATCGACGTCAGGTCGCCCGAATTGATCTTCGCTTCATATTCCTGGGCGCGGCGCGACCACATCGTCCGCTTGACCTTGGGCTTGCCCTTCAGCGTCTCGAGCGCGTCCTTCATCGTCTTGTCCGACGACAGCTTGCGCATTCCAACCGAGTCCGCCTTGTTGATTGGCACGCGAAGGGTCATCTTTTCCTTCTCGAACCGAAGCACGTAAAGATCGAGACGGCATCCGGCGATTTCGGTGCTTTGCAGCTCGACGACACGGCCCACGCCGTGCTTGGGGTAAACAACATAATCTCCGACGTCGAAGCTGAGCGCCTTAGTAGCCATTGCGAACCTTTCCGTTTGCGGCAGTAGAGCCGACGCATCCGCACCGTCCCCCAAAACGACCAGCGGTCGTGGCTCTACGCCTATTTCGTGGCTTCCCTTGAACTTAAGGCCGCAGCTTGAATCGCGGCGGCCCGTCATGTGACAGTTCTATATCACAACCGACCCTAAATTGCGAGTCCGAGTTGGAGTGCCGGGCTTTGCTCGCCTTCGCTCAAATTATGCAGCCCGAGGCCGAGCAACCGGATGCCCCTGGGCAGTGGATGAAGCGCGGCGAGAAGCGCCTGTCCGGCGCCGACGAAGGACGGCAGGTCCGGCACGGGCCCGGCAAAGCTCTTCGAACGGGTAATCAAAGTAAAATCGCCGAACTTGACCTTGAGCGTCACGGTGCGCCCCGAAACGTCCGCGCGCTGGACCCGGTCCCACGCGTAGCCGGCGATTCGCTCGAGCTCGGCGGCTAGCCTTTCGGAATCGCGCAAATCCTCGTCGAACGTGCGCTCGGCGCTGACCGATTTGTACGGCCGGTCGGGCTTGACCTCGCGCTCGTCGATGCCGCGGCAAATCCGCCAATACCAGTCGGCCGCGCTGCCGAAATGCGCTTGCAGCGCGGGCACGGTCCAGTCGCGTAGATCGGCGCCGGTGAGGATGCCGAGGCTCTCCATCTTGCGCGCGGTGACCGGGCCGACGCCATGGAACCGCGCGACCGGAAGCGAGGCGACGAACTCTGGCCCTCGTTCCGGGGTGATCACGCACAGGCCGTCGGGCTTGCGGTGATCGGAGGCGAGCTTGGCGATGAACTTGCAGTAACTGACGCCGGCGGATGCGGTGAGCCCGGTTTCCGCGCGGATGCGGCGGCGAATGTCCTCGGCGATCGCCCGCGCGCTGCCAAGGCCAAGCCGGTCTTCGGTCACGTCGAGATAGGCTTCGTCGAGGCTGAGCGGTTCGACGAGGTCGGTGTAATCGCCGAAGATCGCCCGGATCTGATGCGAGACCGCGCGGTAGACTTCGAAGTGCGGCTTGACGAAGATCAGCTCGGGGCAGCGCCGTTTGGCGGTGACCGACGGCATTGCCGAGCGTACGCCATATTTGCGCGCCTCATAGCTCGCGGCGGTCACGACCCCGCGGTGACCGCCGCCGACCGCCACCGGCTTGCCCCTGAGCGACGGGTCGTCGCGCTGTTCGACCGACGCGTAGAAGGCGTCCATGTCGACATGGATGATCTTGCGGATCGGGCGCTCGTCACTTTGCATCGCGGCTGCGTTCTGATTAAGGCCCGCGCCCATGAACATCCACGAATATCAGGCGAAAGAGCTGCTCGCGAAGTACGGCGTTCCGGTCCCCGCGGGTTTTGCCGCGATGAGCGTCGAGGAAGCCGTCGAAGCGGCGGGAAAGCTCCCCGGGCCGTTGTGGGTCGTCAAGGCGCAGATCCATGCGGGCGGCCGCGGCAAAGGCAAGTTCAAGGAGCTCGGCGAGGGCGCCAAGGGCGGCGTCCGCCTCGCCCATTCGATCGACGAGGTGCGTGAACATTCGGCGGAAATGCTCGGCAAGACTCTCGTCACCGTCCAGACCGGCCCGCAAGGCAGGCTGGTGCAGCGGCTCTACATCACCGACGGGGTAGACATCGAAAAGGAATATTATCTCGCGCTGCTCGTCGACCGCGAGACCGGGCGCATCGCCGTCGTCGCCTCGACCGAGGGCGGGATGGGCATCGAGACCGTCGCGCACGAGACCCCGGAAAAGATCGACACGCTGACCATCGATCCGGCGACGGGCCTGATGCCGCACCACGGGCGCGAAGTCGCCGCGGCGCTTGGCCTTGGCGGCGACCTCGCCAAGCAGGCGAACAAGGTGCTGGCCAGGCTGTACGACGCGTTCGTCGGCACCGACGCTTCGCAGATCGAAATCAACCCGCTGGCCGTCACCGACAAGGGCGAGCTGCTGGTGCTCGATGCCAAGGTCGGCTTCGACAACAATGCCGAGTTCCGCCATCCCGAATTGGAGGCGCTGCGCG
>JBDTXI010000047.1:0-20302 GCA_040006255.1 Sphingomicrobium sp. | reverse complement strand
GCGCGGCGGCGGCAAGCCCAAAGCCAGTCCCGGGGCATGATCTGACCGAGGTCGAAATCCAGGAGGAGCGCGACGACGGCGCCCCGATCGAGGTCCTCGAGCAATATTTCGAGGCGCGCGGCTGGGCGTGCGAGCGCACCGGCGACGGCGAGATTGTCGCCTCCGCGACGGGTAGCTGGGCGCAGTACGAGCTTCGCGGAGTGTGGCGGCCCGAGGACCAGGTGCTGCAGTTTCTCGCCTTCCCCGACATCAAGGTCGGGCCGGAGAAGCGCGCCGCGATCTACGAAGCGCTGAGCCTGATCAACGAACAGCTGTGGCTCGGCCATTTCGAAATGTGGTCGGGCTCAGGCCTGGTGCTGTTCCGCCATTCGACGATCCTCGACACGCGCGAGGACGAAGGGTTGAGCCTCGAGCAGGCCGAGGCGATCGCCGAAGCCGCGGTCGAGGAATGCGAACGCTTCTACCCGGTGTTCCAGTTCGTCCTGTGGGGCGGGAAATCGCCGGGCGAGGCGATCGCCGCGGCACTGATCGACACGCACGGGGAAGCATGAGCGAAGGACCGCGGCTTCCGGCGCCGGCGTGGTTCGTCGGCTGCGGCCATATGGGCGGGGCGATCCTCGATGGCTGGCGCACGGCCGGAATCGATTTGTCCGGGGTGGTCGTCATTCGCCCGAGCGGAACTCCCCTCGATGGCGTGCGGACGGTCACCTCGCCGGCCGACGCCGGGGCTCCGCCGCAATTGGTGGTGCTCGCGTTCAAGCCGCAGAAGCTTGACGAAGTCGCCGCCCAACTGCGTTCGCGGCTCACTTCGAAAACGGTGATCGTGTCGATTCTCGCGGGAGTCGAAGCGGCGAGCCTTCGCCAGCGTTTCCCCGGCGCGCGCGCGATCGTCCGCGCAATGCCCAATTTGCCGGTCGCGATACGCCGCGGTGTGGTCGCGCTTTATAGCGAAGATGCGGACGAGGCGCTGCGCCAGCAGCTCGGCGATCTGTTCGTCGCCTTGGGGTTCGCGATGTGGGCGGCGGACGAAGCGAAGCTCGCGGCGATCGGCTCGGTCGCCGGAGCCGGGCCGGCTTATGTTGCGCGCTTCGTCGCGGCTTTGACCAAAGCAGGAGAAGCGCGCGGCCTGAGCAGTGAAATCGCCGCCACCGTCGCGCTCGAGACCGTGCTCGGCACGGCGTGGATGGCGGCAGCAAGCGGCGAGAACATGGATTCGGTCGCGCGCCGCGTGGCGAGCCCCAACGGCACTACCGAAGCAGGCCTCGCCGTGCTCGACCGAGACGCCGTGCTCGACGAGCTCGTCGCGGCCACGATCGAAGCCGCTGGACGCCGCGGCGCGGAGCTCGCCGCCGAGGCTCGGACCCCCTCGCTTGCCGAGGACGCCCGCCTGTCCTAGGCGCGATTAATGGCGGAGCAGCAGGGCACGTTTGACGACCGCGACGGCTGGATCTGGTTCGATGGCGAGCTGGCTCCATGGCGCGACGCCAAGGTTCACGTGCTCACCCACGCGCTGCACTACGCCTCGTCCGTGTTCGAGGGCCAGCGCGCCTACAACGGCGCGATCTTTAAGCTTCGCGAGCATACCGAGCGGCTGCACAACAGCGCTCGCCTGCTCGGGTTCGAGATTCCGTGGACGGCGGACGAGATCGACGCCGCGTGCAACGCGGTGCTCAAGGCCAATGGCTGGACCGATGCGTACATGCGTCCGGTGGCGTGGCGCGGCGCGGAATCGATGGGGGTCGCGCCGGGGAAGACCAAGCCGCACCTCGCCATCGCGGCCTGGGAATGGGGCAAATATTACGATCCTCGCCATTCGGAGGACGGGATCACGCTCGACATCGCCCCGTGGCGGCGGCCCGCGCCCTACACCGCTCCTACCCAGTCCAAGGCCGCCGGCTTGTACATGATCTGCACGCTTTCGAAGCAGCACGCTGAAGAGCGCGGCTTCAACGACGCGCTGATGTTCGACTGGCGCGGGCGCGTCGCCGAGACGACGGGCGCGAATGTCTTCTTCGTCGCCGATGGGACGTTGCACACGCCGATCCCCGATTGCTTCCTCGACGGTATCACCCGGCGAACGGTCATGGACCTGGCGCGCAACCGCGGATTTGAAGTCGTCGAGCGGGCGATCTGGCCGGAGGAGCTGGAAAGTTTCGAGCAGATGTTTCTCACCGGCACGGCGGTCGAGGTGACCCCGGTGCGGTCTGCCGGGCCGTGGAATTTCGAGGTCGGGAACCTGACTCGCCAGTTGGCCAAGGATTATGACGATCTGGTCTGCGGGCGGCTTCCCAACGCTTAGTCGCGCCTGCCGAGTTTTCCCGGATCCGCCACGTCGCGGATGCCGTGTGTTTCAATTTCCGCCAGCAGGATCTTGAGCCACTCGCGATCGAGCCGCCGCTGCCGGTCGAGGTGACCAAGCAGATGCTCGCCGCCCGTGGAAAGCACCGCGGCCATGTGTTCGCGCATCGGTTCCAGCTTGGCGATGAGTTCGTCCAGCCGCACGATCCTTTGGCGCAAGGCGCCTTCGACGAGTTCGGGGTCGGCGAGATGCAGGAATAGCAGCGCGCCATAGAGCGTCTGGGCGACCGGTCCCTCCACATTGAGTTGCCGGTGCAGACCTTCGCGAAACCGGGC
This sequence comes from Sphingomicrobium sp., assembly GCA_040006255.1. Classification (GTDB taxonomy): domain Bacteria; phylum Pseudomonadota; class Alphaproteobacteria; order Sphingomonadales; family Sphingomonadaceae; genus Sphingomicrobium. The sequence continues at coordinate 17,668 of JBDTXI010000047.1, read as the reverse complement.
TCTACCCTCCGGCGTGATGCGGTAGATCGTGCGCATTCCGCCGCGCGCCACGCGCTCCTGGGCGACGGTCGAAATCAGCTTTTCCTTCTCGAGCTGGCGCACAGCGTAATAGAGCGTGCCAACGTCCACATCGATGTAGCACTCGACCATCGCCGCCTGCAGGCGGCGCTTCATTTCGTAGGGATGGAAATCGCCGCGATGGAGCGCGCCGAGGATAAGAAGTCTTGCGTTCATAGTTTAATCAAACTAATACGTTTCGAGTAATTACACAAGGATTGGTCATATGTGGCGCGCGCTTTTGAGCATCGTTGTGGGCCTGGTCGCGTGGGGAGTGATCGTGACCCTGCTCAACTTCGGTCTGCGCGCCATCCTGCCGGGCTATCACGCGGCCGAGGCCACGCTGCAATTCACGCTGGCGATGAAGATCGGGCGATTGACCGAAGCCGCGATGGCGTCCGTTGCCGCGGGCGCGATCGTCAGCCTGATCGCACCGTCAAAGTGGTGGGCGCCGTGGCTGGTCGGATTGATAATCCTCGCCATGTTCGTGCCTGTTCACGTCAGCCTCTGGAACAAATTCCCGGCTTGGTACCACCTTGCGTTCCTCGCCCCTCTTGCGCCGCTTGTGGCGCTCGGTGGCTTGCTCGGGCGCAGGCGTAGTGCGCTCGATCGGCCGCCGGTGACCGCTAGCTGAAGATCGATAGGTCGAGCGTTTCGCTCGGCCCGAACCAGATCACATGGCGGTGATGGTCGGCGAGGTCGTCGCCGGTCTCGGCATGGGCGAATACCGTCAGCCCGCCGCGGTTGAGCGCCAAAAATTGCGCCACGTCCCCGAATTGCTCGGCAGGCACAGTGAGTTGCACGCTGCCGCGCGGGTGCGGCCCAACCGGGCGCAAGTGGAAGTGTCCGACGGGCACTCCGAACCTTTGCTGGGCGGCGCCGGCGAGCTTGCGCGCAAGCTCGACCTCGTCCGCGTCATAATAGATGTGGGCGTGGAAATCGCGGATCGAAGGCTCCGTCATCGCCGCCCCATAGCGCTTTTGACGCGAACACCCCATCGCCTCTTTCAACTACCGCCTTCGCGGGTATAAGCCCCGGCTCTCCCGCACATGCGGACCGCCTGCTGGGGCGTCGCCAAGTGGTAAGGCACCGGTTTTTGGTACCGGCATTCGCAGGTTCGAATCCTGCCGCCCCAGCCAATCGCCTACGGTTCAGCCGCAACCTTCGCCGATGATATTGATCAATCACTCGCTCTGTTGGAGGTGCGCAGGTTTCGGGGTGAAAGTCGCGACCCTCAGCGAGACGATCCGCAAGCTCGACTGACGTCGCGCCGCACCGCGCCTCAAGCGGCCGAATCTTCCTTTGCGAGGTGCGCTTCGAGTTCGTCGCTGCCGCCGATCTTTTCGTCGCCGATGAAGATCAACGGGGTGGTCGAAACGCCGTTTTCCTGCTGGAATGCGTCGACCTCGTCGCGCGAGCCGAGGATGCGGTCGTCGACTTCGAAGCCGGCCTCTTCGAGCATCTGCTTGGCGCGAACGCCGTACGGACAGGTGTGATCGGGAAGAACCATCCTGTAGAGGACCGCGCGCCGATTAATGTTCATGGGAATCCCTTTTTGCTGCTCGAGACTTCAACCCGCCGCGCGGGAGCGAAGTTCCTGAAGTCGTTGCAAAAACCGTCCCTGCGGGCGGGGAGCAGCGAACCTTTGCGTTCAGGCATTGCGGAGCGGGCCGGGTCGGCTAAGGTCGGGGCATGATCCAACGCCTGATGTTCGCTCTCCTGCTCGCGCTGGCGGCGCCCGCGGCGACCCACGCAACCCCGCTGCCCAACGGCATCGAAGTCAGCAATGGCTCGACCAGCATCGTCGTGACCGCGGTCACCGATTCGATTGTGCGGGTGCGGATCGCCCACGGTCGCGGCTTCGGCGAGAACGCGAGCTGGGCGGTGCCGGCGGACGTGCGGCGGCTTAGCGTCGCGGTGCAGCCCACGGCCGACGGATTCCGCACCGCTGCGGTCGCGGTGCACGTCGACCCAAGGACGCTGCGGCTGAACGTGACCGATCTCCAGGGTCGCACCATCGTCGCCGACGGCCCCGATCCGGTCCGCTTCGATGGCCGTGGGTTCAGCCTCACCAAGGCGCTTCCAATCGCCGAGCACATCTATGGGCTGGGCGACAAGACCGGGCCGCTCGACCGCCGCGGCGGGACCTTCGTCGACTGGAACACCGACGCCTTCGGCTTCGCCCCGTCGAGCGATCCGATCTACAAATCGATCCCGTTCTATATCGGTGTGGGCGAGGGCGGGGCCAGCTACGGGCTGTTCCTCGACAACAGCTGGCGCGTCGCGTTCGATTTCGGTCACCGCGACGCAAGCGTGATCGAGATCAGCGCGCCCGACGGTCCGATCGACTATTACGTGATCGCGGGCCCGACGACGGGCGACGTGGTCCGCCGCTACACCGATCTGACCGGCAAGCCGGCGCTCCCGCCCTTGTGGTCGCTCGGCTATCAGCAGTCGCGATGGGGCTACAAAAGCGATGCCGACGTGCGCGGGATCGCCGCCCGCCTGCGCTCCGACCGGATCCCGGCCGACGTGATCTGGATGGACATCGACTACCAGGACCGCGACCGCCCATTCACCGTCGACACCAAGGCGTTTCCGAACCTCAAAAAGCTCAACTCCGACATGGGCGCCAAGGGCATTCGGCTGGTCGCGATCACTGATCTCCACGTCGCTTATCTGCCCAACCAGGGTTACGCGCCCTATGATACGGGGCTCGCCGGCAACTACTTCGTGCGCAAGGCGGACGGCAGTCCCTACGTCGCTCCGGTGTGGCCGGGGCCGTCGGTGTTCCCCGACTTCACGCGCACGGCGACGCGCCAATGGTGGGGCGGGCTGTACAAGGACTTCATCGCCGACGGCTTTTCCGGCTTCTGGAACGACATGAACGAGCCGGCGGTGTTCGAAACGCCGACCAAGACGATGCCGCTCGACAATCGCCACCGCGTCGACAGCGACGATTTCGCGGCCCGCGACGCGACCCATTCGGAGATCCATAACGTCTTCGGCATGCAGAACACTCGGGGCACATTCGAGGGCATGGCGCGGCTGCGCCCGGGAGTTCGCCCGTTCGTCATGACTCGCGCGTCCTACGCCGGAGGACAACGCTATGCGGTGACGTGGACCGGCGACAACAGCTCGACCTGGGACCATCTGCGGCTGTGCGTCGAGCAGCTGACCAACCTCGGCCTCTCGGGTTTCGCGTACAGCGGTTGCGACGTCGGCGGGTTCATCGGCGGGGCCAGCCCCGACCTCTTGACCCGGTGGTACGAGATTGCTGCCTTCACGCCGGTGTTCCGCAACCATTCGGCGCGTGACGCGCCGCGCATGGAGCCGTGGGTCGACGGACCCGTGCACCTCGCGATCCGCCGCCGCTTCATCGAGGAGCGCTATCGGCTGATGCCTTATTTCTACGCGCTCGCTGACCAGAACGCGCGCACCGGCGATCCGCTGATGCGGCCGGTGTTCTACGATTATCCCGACGCGCTGAAGTTTTCGTGCGATGCGTCGATGAGCTTTACGGTCGGCCGCGACCTGCTCGTCGCCGCGCCGCCGCGGCCGGAAGCGCCGCAGCCGTTCGACATCTGCCTGCCGGCCGGCGGCTGGTACGATTATTGGACCGGGCAGCCGGTAACCGAGCACAAGCTGACCAAGTCGCCCAAGCTCGACGCGGTGCCGGTGTTCGTGCGCGCCGGCGCGATCCTGCCGCGCCATGCGGTGGTGCAAAGCACGGCGGAAACGCCGACAGGGCCGCTCCAGCTCGACGTCTACCCGGGCGAGGATTGCCGCGGGCAACTCTACTTCGACGGCGGGCTGACAACGAGCGGCCCGAGCCTGCGCCAGGCGGTCGAATGCACGGTCACCGACCACGGCGTCGCGCTGCGCTTCGGCCCGCGTGAGGGCGCCTGGCGGCCGTGGTGGAAGCAGATCGCGGTCACGGTGCACGGGTCGCGGCCGGTGCGCATGATCATCCCCGACCAGGCGGGCGCGGCGACGATCCAGATCCGGTGACGGGACGCCCGTCGAAGCCGCGATTGCTGCTCTTCGCTTTCGGCGACTTTGCCTTCAATCTCTACTGGCAGAGCATCATGCTCTTCCTGCTCTTCTATTACACCGACGCGCTCAATCTCCCGATCAAAGTGGCGGCGACGACGTACATGTTGGCTTCGATCTGGGATGGCATCGCCAACTTCACGGCAGGGGTGCTGGTCGACCGCAAGCACGACCGGTTTCGCTACGGCCCGCTTCTCGTGGCGGGCGCAATTCCACTCGGGATCACGTTCGTGCTCACTTACATTCCGCCGCTCGACACGGGGGGCTGGGCCGTGGCCAGCATCTTCGTCGCGCATCTGCTATTCCGCACCGCTTATGCCGGAGTGAATGTCCCGTATCTCGCGATGACGGCGCGGATCAGCGGCGATCCGCGCGACCGGGCGTTCGTCGCGGGCATGCGGATGCTGTTTGGCACGGCGGCTGCGGTCACCGTCGCCTTGTGCACCGTTCCGGTCGGCCGTTGGCTCACCGGATCAGGCGCCGCGCAGGCGTATTTCGGCGCGGCGGCTCTCTTCGCGATTGCCGGCGCCGCGATCTTGTTCCTGGTTGGAGCGACGTATCGTGAGGCGGTGCAGCCCGAGCGGCCGCTTCCGGGCAGCCTCAAGGTGGCGCTTTTCAGCCTTGCGCGCAACCGCGCCTTCGTCGCGCTGAACGCGGCGATGATGGCAATGATCGTCGGCATCACCGTGCTCAACAAATCGGTGCTCTATTATTTCAAATATCTGCTGAACGATCCGGACGCGGGGCAGCTGGCGCTGGCGTCGATGGGGCTGGTCGGGGGCATCGCCATTCCGCTGTGGATGCTGCTCGGGCGCTACGTGGGTCTGCGCGCTTTGTGGCTGATCGCCGCGGGCCTCGGAATGGCGGGACTGGTGATTTTTACCGTGGTTCAGTTCGATGGGGCGCGGACGATGCAATTGTTCCTGATCGGCATGCAGGTGACCATCGTCGGCCTCAATTTCGTGTTCTGGGCGATGCTCCCGAACACAATCGAATATGGCGAGCGGGAAACGGGCGTGCATGTCGAGGGCACGGTGTTCGGAGTGGCGGCATTGCTGCAACGGATCGCGATCGGCACCGCCACGGCGATCCTCGGCTGGAGCTTCGCCTCGGCGGGCTACGTCGCCAACGTTCAGCAAAGCGCGGCGACGCTTGCGGCGATGCGCTCGACGGTTGCGCTGGTGCCGCTCGGCTTCCTTGCCTTGTCGTGCGTGGCGATGCTGCTCAACCCGCTCGGGCGCGAGCGCCGCCGCCTAGGCCGTGAGGTCGAAGGTCCCGTGGACGCCGTCGCTCTCCGCTGACGGGGCGATCCACACGTCAAAAATTCCCGGCTCGACCGTCAGCCGATTGTCGCGGGCGTAAAAGGCGAGGTCGCTTGAGCGAAGCGTGAAGCGGACGACCTCCGACTGCCCCGGAGCGAGCGCGACCTTGCGGAAGGCCTTGAGCTCGCGCACCGGGCGAGTGCGGCTGGCGGTGCGGTCGTGGGCGTAAAGCTGCACGACTTCCTCCGCGGCATGGCGCCCGCGATTGGTCACGAGCGCGCTGACCGCAATTTGGCCGCTCATCGGCAAGGCGGGAGCGCTGAGCGCGAGTTCGGCATATTCGATGCGGCCGTAGGTGAGGCCGTGGCCGAACGGGTAGAGCGCGCTGTTGGGGATGCCGCGGTAGTGCGCCTTGTACGGTTCGAGCGGACCGGGCGGGTTGGGACGGCCCGTGGACTTGTGCGCATAATAATAGGGCTCCTGGCCCGACGCGCGGGGGAAGCTCGCGGGCAGCCGGGCGGACGGGCTGTAGGCGCCGAACAGCACGTCGGCGACGGCATTGCCGGTCTCGGTCCCGAGGAACCAGGTGGCGAGGATCGCCGGCGCGTTTGCAACCGCGCCTTCGAGTGCGAGTGCGCGGCCATGCTTGAGCACGACGACGACCGGCTTGCCGACTGCGGCGACGGCTTCGGCGAGCTTCTGCTGCGGCGCGGGAACGACGATCTCGGTCCGCGCCTGCGCTTCGCCGGACATGTTGGCGCCTTCGCCGATGGCAAGGATGACGATGTCAGCGCGGCGGGCGGCGGCGACGGCCTTCTGAATGCCGCCCGCAAGCGGCTCCTCGACGCCGGAGCCTTCGGCGACGATCAGCCGGCTCTTGTCGGCCAACGCGCCGCGAATACCAGTCGCAAGATCGACCGACTTTGCGTCGTCGCCGTAGACAACCCACGGACCGACGAGGTCGTGCGGCCCGCTCGCGAACGGGCCGATCAGCGCGATCGTCTTGCCCGACCGCGGCAGGGGCAGAAGCTCACCCTCGTTCTTCAACAGGACGATCGCCTTGCGCCCGGCCTCGCGGGCGAGTGCACGGGTCTTGGGAAGCATCGATCGCGCACTCTCGCGCTTGACGTCGATGCGGCGGAAGGGGTCGTCGAACAGGCCGAGCATCGCTTTCAAGGCAAGGACTCGGCGGACCGACTGGTTAAGCTGCGCCTCCGGCACTTCGGCGCTGCGCACCAGGCCCGGCAGATGCTGGCGGTACAGCCCGCTCTGCATGCTCATGTCGACGCCGGCGAGAAAGGCGAGGCGGGCGGCGTCGCGCCCGTCCCTGGCGAAACCGTGGGCGATCATTTCCTCGTCGCCGGTGTAATCGGAGACGACGAAGCCCTGGAATCCCCACTCGCTGCGCAGCAGGTCGGTCATCAGCCAGCGATTGCCGGTCGAAGGCACGCCGTTGATCTCGTTGAATGACGCCATTGCGGAGAGCGCCCCGGCATCGAACCCGGCCTTGTAGGGCTGGAGGTAAACCTCGCGCAGCCGCTCCTCGGACATGTCGACAGTGTTATATTCGAGGCCCGCCTCGGCCGCGCCATAAGCGGCGAAATGCTTGACGCAGGCGAGCATGCGATCGGTCGATTTAAGGTCGGTGCCCTGGAAGCCCTGGACGCGCGCGGCGGCGAACAGGCGGCCGAGAAGTACGTCCTCGCCGCCGCCTTCGACCCCGCGTCCCCAGCGCTGGTCGCGCGCGACATCGACCATTGGCGAGAAGGTCCAGTCGATGCCCGCTCCGGCGGCTTCGAACGCCGCCGCCTCGGCGGTCCGGCGAGCGAGATCGGGCTCGAAGCTTGCGACTTCGGCGAGCGGGACGGGGAAGATCGTGCGGTGGCCGTGGATGATGTCTCCGGCGAAGATCAACGGGATCTTCATGCGCGATTGCGTCGCCGCCGCGGTCTGCAAGATGCGGGCCATGGTGGCGCCGTTGCCGTTGAATACGCCGGTCAGCTGGCCGAGCCGCGCTTCCTCGACCTGCTGCTGGAAGTTGGGGCCCGCGCTCGAAGGATTGAGCGAAAGCGCCGTGCCGCCGCCCCAGGCCGACGCCATCAGGCTCAGCTGACCGGCTTTTTCCTCGAGGGTCATGCGCGCGATGAGCGTGTCGACGAACGCCGGCACATCGACGCGTCCGGCGATCTGCAGGAGCGCGCGGGCAGGGCTCGCGAGCCAGGCGGCGATTGCGCCCGCGCTTATCAATGCTGCCCGGCGCGAGATGCGCGTGTCGACCATCAGCTCCCCCTCCACCGTGGGCTTGCCGAGCGCAAGACCCGCTGCATCGGCACAACCCTTTCGGTTGCGCTTGACGCATCATGTAACCGGTTACATTAACCACGCGCACGGCAATTGCAATGCCGAAGACGCGTGACTTTGTAGCGCTGTTCCGCCGATAAGACGCTCGGCAGCGAAGAGGAGTGAATGGGCGAAGCGACGATCCGTGATGTGGCCCGCCGCGCCCAGGTTTCCGTCGCATCGGTCTCCCGCGCCCTCAACGGCCTCGAGAATGTCAGCGAACGGACGCGCGCCAAGGTCGCCGACGCGGTCCGCGACCTCGGTTACGTCCCGCATGCGGGCGCGCGCAGCCTCAGCCTCGCGCGGTCCAACGCCATCGGAGTCGTCCTGCCCGACCTTTACGGTGAATTCTTCTCCGAGATCGTGCGCGGCATGGACCGCGAGGCGAGCCGCACGGGATATCTGCTGCTCCTGTCCAACATGCATGGCCGCAAGGAGCAAGCGGTGACCGCGCTGCATGCGATGCGCGGTCGGGTCGACGGGCTGATCGTCATGGCGCCGCACCTTTCCGAAGCCGAGCTGGGGCAGGCGCTTCCGGCGGGTTTTCCGGTCGTTCTGATCAATACGCGGTCGGAGGAGAACGGACGGCCCGCCATCCACCTCGACAATGCGGTCGGGGTGTCGGCGGTGGTCGAGCATCTCGCCGCGATGGGCCGGACGCGCCTTGTCCACATCGCCGGCCCGGCGGGCAACCTCGACGCGCAGGAGCGCGCGGAGGCTTTCCGCCGCTCCTGCGCCGAGCACGGCGTGGATTGCGAAGTTGTCCAGGGAGATTTCACCGAGGAGTCGGGCAGCGCCGCAATCGATGCGCTGCTTTCCTCGGGACGGGATTTCGACGCGGTGTTTGCGGCCAACGACAATATGGCGCTCGGCGCGTTGCAGGTGCTCCGCGCCGCGGGCAAGCGCGTGCCGGAGGATGTCGCTGTCGCCGGTTTCGACGACATCCCGCTGGCCAAGCTGGTCGGGCTGACGACGGTGCGGGTTAACATCGCCGAGCTCGGCCAACGCGCGCTCGAACGCCTGCTCGGAATTCTCGCGGACGGTGGCGGCGAAGGGGAGGAAATGCACGCGCCGGAACTCGTCGTGCGCGCGACGAGCGAGGCCGCGCGATGAACGTCAACCGCCGCGAGCTGATCAATGGCTCTTCGCTGCTCGTGGGCGGGGCGCTTATGCCCGGCGGCGCGGCCGCGCTGGTGCGCCCCGCAAGGCTCCCCGCATTCTACGAGGACATCGAGCAGCGCACCTTCCGCTGGTTCTGGGACACGGCGAACCGCAAGAACGGCCTCGTCCCCGACCGCTGGCCGACGCCGTCATTCTCGAGCATCGCCTCGGTCGGATTTGCACTCACGGCTTATCCGATCGGGGTCGAGCGCGGATGGTGTTCAAGAGCCGACGCGCGCGATCTCACTCTGACCACTCTGCGCTTCTTCTGGAACGCCCCGCAGGGGCCGGAGCGGAGCGGTGTGACGGGTTACAAGGGCTTCTTCTACCACTTCCTCGACATGGAGAACGGCCAGCGCTTCCGCGATGTCGAGCTGTCGAGCGTCGACACCACGATCCTGCTGATGGGCGTGCTCTTCGCCGGGCAATATTATGACCGCGACGATCCGGGCGAGCGCGAGATCCGGCAACTCGCGGACGCACTCTATTCGCGCGCCGACTGGAATTTCTTCCGCAGCGACGGGCGCAAGGCAGTGTCCATGGGCTGGCACCCTGAAGCCCGCGAACTGATTCCCGCCAACTGGGTCGGCTATAATGAAGGGATGTTCGTCAACATCCTGGCGCTTGGTTCGCCGACGCACGCGGGACCGGCGAAGCTGTGGGAGCAATGGACGTCGCGTTATCCGCAGTTCTGGCGAGGCGAGGGCGCGACGCGCCACATCGGCTTTGGCCCTATGTTTGGGCACCAGTACAGCCATATCTGGATCGATTTCCGCGGGATCAAGGACGCGGCGATGCGCCAGGCGGGCTTCGACTATTTCGAGAACAGCCGCCGCGCGACCTTCGTCAACTGGGCGTGGTGTAGCAACAATCGGTTGAAGTGGAAAGGCTATTCGGACCGGATCTGGGGCCTCACCGCATGCGACGGTCCGGGCGATTTGCAGAGGCGGTTCAACGGGGAACTGCGCCAGTTCCACGGCTATTCGGCGCGCGGGCCGCTGATCGAGCCGGAAGGGATGGACGACGGGACGATCGCTCCCACTGCGGCACTAGGGTCGCTGCCCTTCGCGCCCGAAATCGTGATCCCCAGCGCCGAGGCGCTGCTGAAGCAGCCACGGCTGTTCGGCCGCTACGGATTCAAGGACAGCTTCAACCCCAGCTTCACATACACCGACGCGCGGGTGACGAGCGGTCCTGTCGATCCGAAGGACGGCTGGGTTGCGACGGATTATCTCGGCATCGACCAGGGGCCGATCCTGCTCCAGGCGGCGAATTACCGGGACGATTTCGTGTGGCGATACATGCGCCGCGTGCCGGCGATCCGGCAGGGATTGAAGCGGGCGGGATTTACCGGCGGATGGCTCAGCGGATCCGGACAACGCGGCTGAGTTTCGAGACGCCGCTCTCGTTGAACGCCTCGATCGCCACCCAATAGGGCACGCCGGCGTTGAGCGAACGCAGTTCCTTCTCCATCGCCGCACCGCCGCCCAACTCGTCGGCCCACAGCTGGTGCGTGAGGGTGAGCCGGTCCGGGCGGATGCCGAAGCGGATGTTGTAGCCGACGGCGCCCGGCACCCTCACCCAGCGGATAGTCGCGTCGCGTGCATCGGCGTGACGTGACGCCGAGACTCGCGAGGGCGTCGCCGGGCGCGGGCCGTCGGCATTGCCGAATATGCGGATGTCGCTGACGGCGAGGTTCGCCGCGCCGACATGACCGTGAACATAACGCACGAAGCGCGCGCGCACCGGTTGCGGAAGCTCGAAATAGGCGTTGGGCCGATCCCGGCGCGGCGGTTCGGTCCGGGCGATCTCCTGCCAGGTCTTGCCGTCCGCCGACGCCTCCAGAATGAACTCGGTGTAGATGTCGGGCGCATCGGCGAAGCGGCCCGACTGATAGTCGGCGAAATTGACCTGGAGCGCCCGCACGGTGTCGACTTTTCCAAGATCGAGCGTGAGCGTCTCGCCGGGGCCGTTCGCCGCCGCGACCCAGAATGTGCGCGGATCCTCGTCGGTCACCGCGCCCGTGCCGAAGCCCGCTCGCGTGGTCGAGGCGGCCACCGGCTTGCGGTACGACAGCAGCATCCACCCGGTGAACAGGCTGTCGGGATCGGCGATCCGCGTCGTTGGCACGAAGCGCGGAAAATCGCCGAAACGGGTCGAGGCGGCCATTTGCCCGTCGGCGTAGAACTTGACCGGGTTCATCACGATCCGGCGTTCCATGCCCCAATTGTATCCGATCCAGCTCGTCCCGCTGTTCCACCAATTCCCCCGATTGTCGGCAAAGGTCGATCCGTGGCCGGCGCCTTCGGCGAATCCTCCGGGACGATAGGCGACGGGGTTGTACGGCGCGTAGGTGAAGGGGCCGAGGGGGGTGTCCGCCGTGTAGACGCCGTTCGCGTAGACGTTGAACTCGGTCCCGGGCCCTCCGTATTGGAGATAATAATGGCCGCCATGCTTCGTCATCCACGCGCCCTCCATGTAGGAGGGGCTGGGTTTGCCCGGCGACCAGCAGGCGCAATGGTCCTGGCCGAAGCGCTCCCAGCCGTGGCGGAGGGGATCGAGCGACAGCATCGGCGCCGGTTTGGTCTGGTAGACGAGCTTGCCGGCCGCAAACGCGATCTTTTGCCCGTACATCGGGAAGATGTTGGACGAGCCCCAGTAGAGGTACCACTGGCCGTCGTCGTCCTTGAACAAAGCCGGATCCCAGGGCCCGGTCGGCACTTCGCCGGGCTTCATTTCGGCCGGTTCCTTGTTCACCGAGCCGGGGAGGGGCGGCATCCGGCGCACCCAGAAGTCGAGCTTGCCGCTGTCCGGGTCGGTGCTCGACAGGATCGATCCGGGCTCCATCATCGAGGGCTGGACGACGATCCGCGTCCCATCCGACCAGACGGCGGGGGCGACGATGCTCTGCATCGGCCAGCGGCTCGGGGTGACGAAGGTCCAGTGGATGAGATCGGTCGAGCGCCAGTAGCCGTCCGCTAGGGTCAGGAAGAGATAATAGACGCCCCTGTGATTGACGATCGCTGGGTCGGCTCCGGTGCGGTACGAAATGCCGCCGTTGATCTCCTCGAAATTGTAGCGGTAGTCGATGTCGAGTGGGTTGATGTAGGTGCGCTGCTGCGCGGCGGCGGGCGCAATCGAAACGAATAGGATCGCGGAAAAAGCGGCCAAGCGCAGGGGCATTCGCACCAAAACTCGTTCGTCCTGAGCGAAGTCGAAGGGCGCAACCACGACTGTAGTGCGAGCGCCCTTCGACTTCACGCCGTCGGCGCTCCGCTCAGGACGAACGGATTTTCCGTGCCCCAGGCGACCCCCCATCATCGGCCGCGCAGGAAAAGGTTGGCGGTGAGGCGCCCTTGGCTCGGATCGGCGCTGAACGACATGTCCGGAGGGATGATGCCGGAGTGGAGCAAGCTGCTGTGATAGATGATCACGCGGTCGGGGATCCCTTCGACCGCGCCGATCTGCTTATAATATTGGTCGGACCCGTGCATATAACCGGAATCGCCGGGAAGCTTCGCTGCCTCGGACCGGGCGGCCGTCGCGAATTGGTGGACAGTAGCTTCCGTGACCCGTTCGATGCCCGTCGACCGGTGGCGAAAGAAAGCCGTTCCCGATCCGGGCGGGACGCGCAAATAATGCAGCAGCGCGAAAAGGTTCTGGTCGGGGGAATCGAAATGCGGCGCGCGCTGCACCGGCTCCAGCTCCTGCGGTTGGAGCGTGACGAGCGAGAAGCTGCCTTCGACCAGGTCGAACCCGTCGACCTCGAACGCGCCGCCAACGAACGGCGCCGCCTGGCGGCAGGTCTCGAACACATAAGCATAAGCGTCCGCGTCGGCTTCGCGGATGACGCGGCGGACACCAGGATAATAATTGCCGGCAATAGGCGGGAAGGGGGCCAGCGCATCGGCCAGCCGCGCGACGTCCTCCACCGAACCGCTGAAGCCGTCGACGACGACCACCGGACTTTGAGATGTGCCGAAACGCAGAAGCTCGGGCTTCACCGGATCATCCTACAACGAAAGCGCAGGCCATAAAAAAAGGAAGGGGACGTTTCCATCCCCCTCCTGAATTTGTCCCGACGGGAATTAGAATTTGTACTTGAGCCCGACCTGGAACTGGCGCTGATCGTTGCCGACCGCACCTCTCGAATCGACGAACGGCGGGTCGGTGCCGAGGCCGGCGCCCCAAGCCGAGTACGTGCGGTTGAGCGAATTGAAGACATTGAATGCCTGGAAGTCGGCGGTGAGTTCGTGTCCCCAAGGCAATTTAAACGTCTTGGCGACGCGCATGTCGAGACGCTTGTAGGCGATGGTCTTGCGCGGGAAGTAGACTCCGGCGAGATTCGCCGGGCCGCAGCATGCACCGACGGGGGGCGTAGGGCCTCCGGCCCAAGGCACGACGAGGTTACCGAATGCCGGACCCGACGAAAGGGTCAGAATTCCGGAGAGCGTGATCCCGAATGGCGCACGCCAATTGGCGGATGTCACCGACTGCCACTTGGGTACGCCCGGCACGTAGTTCCATCCATAGGTCGTGAGGTTCGGCCCGTTGAACATTTCGTCGGTATTGGTCGTGTCCTGCCCGACGTTGGTCCGTGCGCGCTGCAGGGTGATCGCCTCCGTGAAGCCCCACTTCGAAGTATCGGTGAATGGCTTTTCAATCTGGAGGTACAAAGCGTCGAGCCGCGCCCGGCCGTTGTTCAAGCCGCGGTCGAGCTTTCCGCTAAAGCCAGTCAGCTGACCATTTGTCGCCGGGCAGTTGGGGAACGGGCCGTTCGGGGTGAAGTCGATGATCCACTGGTCGCCGCCATTCACGCAACCCGTCGGTGTGAGCTGCACCGTGTACCAGCCGTTGTTGTAGAAGTTCGACCGGGCATACAGGAACAAATTATGCGATTCGACGTGGCTGTAGGTCAGTGTCGCGTGGATGTCGCCGAAGCGCTTGCGCACACCGATATCGGCTTGGTCCGAATAAGGCGGCTTATACTTGTTCGGCAGCACCCAGACAGCGCCGCCGGTAAAGCCTAGACCCTGGACGAAGGTGCGTGTGGCGGCTGGATCGCTGCAATAAGCCGGCGGCGACCCGCTGGCGCATGCTGTGGCGAAGGGACTGCCGGTGCCGCCCACGGTCGGGATGATGCTGCTGTTCGTTTGCTGTTCGATCTGGCCCTCAATGAACAGCGAACGATCGTAATAGCGGCCGGCGCCGCCGAACACGACGAGGTCATGGTCGCCATGAACGTCGTAGGAGACCCCGAGACGCGGCTGGATTTCCTTCCAATAGGGTTTCCGGTTGTTCCCCGTCGAAATGAAATCTTCAGGATCGATCCCACGCGCGGCCCAGCCCGGATAGGCGCGGAGCGCCGCGGCGATAGCCGGAGGAGTAATGTAATTGTTGTTGTTGGCGTTGCTTTCATAATCCCAGCGAAGGCCCGCGTTGACCGTCCAGTGGAGATCCGGTTTCCACTCGTCCTGGATGTAGATGCCGATCTGCGTGTCCTTGGCCGCCAGCGTCGGCGAGGCCTGGATATTGATTGTCGTAGCGTACGGTGTGGCCGTCGTGATGTCGAAGTTCGGAACGCCACCCGGATTGGCGACGAAATAGGTGCCGTTGAAGTGATCGCTGACGGTGCGCGCGAGATCGAAGAACGTGATTTGTGCGCCGGCTTTGAGCGTGTGATCCCCGGCGCGATAGGTCGCATCATCCCGGACTACCCAGGATTTTTCCGTATCGACCTGTTCGAACGGATTGCCGCCGAGAAGGGCGAGCACCGAGCCGGTATTCTCGCCATTGGTCAAAATATATTCAGGGCCTGAGGTGACCGCAGGAGTTCCCTGCGTCGCTTTGTCGTACGACAGATTGAGCAGGTTCAGAAAGTTGCCGGCGCTGTGTCGCCACTGCAATTGAAACCGTGTCTGATGTGTCTTGAGCAACCGGCCGTGCTCGGGCGCGGCATTGCCGCCAAAGTCGGCAAGATTGGCCTGGCGGCGAGCAAAGCCGGACAGGTTGAATGTATTTTGCGGATCAAGGAAGAAAGTGAGTTTCCCGAAATAGAGGCCCTGCTTGAATGTTTGCGGCGCGGAGCCGTTGAGCACTGACGCGATGTTTTGTGGAATCGGGACCGTTGGAGGAACCAAGCTGATAGCTTGCGTGGTTCGCGTCAGTCCCTCGGCCGCGACATAGAAGGTCAGTTTTCCCGGGATGATCGGGCCGCCGAAGTCGCCGCCGAACTGAGCGCGCTTGTAAGGCGGCTTCTTGCCGCTGAAATAAAACGGTTTGCTGACGAAAGCTCGCGGCTGGTACTCGATGAACGCGGAGCCGTGAAAGTGATCGCCGCCGGTCTTGGTCACGGCGCTAAGGAGAGCACTGGCCGACTGGCCATTTTCAGCGCCGAAGTTCTGAGTTTCGAGCTGATATTCCTGAATGGCGATTTGCGGGAACGGGTTGCCGAAGTCGCCGAAATTCTGCCCGAACATTCCGCCGTGATTGATCGGATTCTTGAAGCTCATCCCGTCGAGCAGGACGTTGGCACGGTCGGCGTTCAATGCTCCCGCTTGCAGCTGCACCGCGCCGCTTGGATTGACCAGCTGAACGCCCGGAGCCAAGACCGCGAAGCTCAGGAAGTTGCGGGAATTCTGGGGCAGGTTCTCGATCTGCGCGGGCGTGATGTTCGTCGCAACGGTCTGCGCCTGCGTAGGCTGAGTCCGGCGGCGGCCGGTGACCACGATGTTCCCGCGGCCGGCAGCAGCCTCCACGAAGTCGACAGAAACGGTCTGCCCGATGAGCAATGTCGTCTGCTGCGGGGTCTTTCCAGCGACGGACACCGTGTATTCGGATGGCCGAAGACCGAGGATCGAATAATTGCCTCTCGCGTCGACGGTGCCGACGAAGCGCTGGCCCGTGTGCGCATCCACGGCAACTACTTGGGTTCCGCGCGCGGCGCCGTCGATGTGACCCTGAAGGGTGGCAAAGTCCGATTGCGCCAGGGCCGGTGTCGCCACGCTTAAGGCGGTCGCGATTGCGATGACGGAAATGCCGGACGCAAGCCGACGCTTATTG
This sequence comes from Sphingomicrobium sp., assembly GCA_040006255.1. Lineage (GTDB taxonomy): Bacteria > Pseudomonadota > Alphaproteobacteria > Sphingomonadales > Sphingomonadaceae > Sphingomicrobium. The sequence goes on along the minus strand of JBDTXI010000047.1, from coordinate 1,733 downwards.
GAAATGCTGCTCACGCCTGTCTCCCCATTGCGGCCGGTGTAACCGGTTACATGAATGCGCCGGCGATCTGGCGCATCGGCGTTAAGACAAACTCCTTCGCGGGCGGCGAGTCAACCGCGCCTCAAGCCCGAATGGGCGGAGTTCCTGCCAGCTGTGGCTTTCCGGTCACGCGTGAACCCGCCGTAAGCGCGAAGGTCACCCGGTTTAACCGCGTTCGTACCGCAGGTTGAACGTCACACTTGCCGGTGCGGCAGCCTCACGCGCCGCCGGTGTGCTGCGGGGAAGTTGCCGAACGAACTCGCCGTGATCCATCATCTTGTCAGCAGTATCCGCGATCACTTCTTCCATATCTTCGAGAAAGCCGACGATATCCTCGTCGGGCATGAAAGTGGTGACCGGATCCGCCTTCATGTCGAATCCCTGGCCGAGCAGCACCTGGACCCAGCTCTCTTCAGAGAACAGCTCCTGCGCATTGTGCTTGAAGAAGCGGCCTGACGAACGGAACAGCTCGAAGCGCGCTTTGAGGCTGTCCGGCACATCCATGGTGCGGACGTGGTCCCAGAACGGATCGCCGGTCCGGCGGGTGACCTTGTAGTGGGCGATGATGAAGTCGCGAACATCTTCATATTCGGTGCGCGCCTGGAAATTATACTCGTCGATATCGGCCTGCGAAAAACCGACCGCGGGGAACATCGCCAGCAGCCGGTGGATGCCGGTCTGTATCAGGTGGATGCTGGTCGATTCCAGCGGCTCCAGGAACCCGCTCGAAAGCCCGATCGCAACGACATTTTTCTCCCACGCCTTCAGCCTGCGCCCGGGACGGAAGCTGACAGGCCGCGGATCCGCGAGGGCTTCGCCATCGAGATTGGCGAGGAGGGTTTTGGCCGCTTCCTCGTCCGTCAGCAGGTTCGATGCGTAGACGTATCCGTTGCCGATCCGGTGCTGGAGCGGAATGCGCCATTGCCAGCCCGCGCGCCGAGCCGTGGACCGCGTGTATGGGGTGAGCGGCTCGACATTGGCGCACGGCACTGCCTGCGCGCGGTCGCACAGCAGCCAGTGGTTCCAGTCCTCGTAGCCGATGCCAAGCGCGTCGCCGATCAACAGCCCGCGCATCCCGGAGCAATCGACGAACAGGTCGCCGCCGATCTCGCGCCCGTCTTCGAGCCGGACGCGGTCGACGTCCCCGGTTTCGGGCTCCTTGATGACCTCCACGATCCGCCCCTCGACGCGTTCGACGCCGCGTGCCTCGCTTTCACTGCGCAAATATCGTGCGAACAGCGACGCATCGAAATGATAAGCGAAGTCGATGTCCGAAAGGGGCGAACTACGGTTGCTCGTGTCGGGGAAGGCAAACTTGTTTCTCAGCGAGGCCACACAATTGAGGGCGTAATGATCGAAATGCTTTACCTTCTCGGGCGCTCGCTCCCGCGCCGCCAGCCACAGCTGGTGCGGATGTAACCACAAGATGTCGCGGCCGATTTTTCCAAAGCCATGGACGTAGCTTTCGCCGGGCGCCCCCCAGTCGACGAACTGGATGCCAAGCTTGAAGGTGGCTTTGCTCTCGCTGATCATTTTCAACGTGTCGAGCCCGGCTAGCGCCAACGCGTTGCGGATGTGCGGAATCGTCGCTTCGCCCACGCCGATCGTGCCGATCTGCTCGGATTCGATCAGCCGGATTTCGACCTTGCTCAGCCATTGCGAAAGGATCGCCGCGGTCATCCAGCCGGCGGTTC
>JBDTXI010000046.1:0-14295 GCA_040006255.1 Sphingomicrobium sp. | reverse complement strand
GCTGCGGCATTGGCGGTCACATATTCGCTATGGCATGCTGAAAGCGCATGTCGAAGCGAAAGCAGGTCAAACAGGATTCGCCGCGCAGCTGCCGCCCGCGCTCGGCCGGTGAGCTGGTCGGCGGCATTGGCGATCCGTCGTTCCGCCGTTTCGGTTTCGTCCAGGGCTCGATCGTCAGCCGCTGGGCGGAAATTGTGGGGGAGCGCTACGCCAAGGTCTCCTCGCCCGAATCGATCCGCTTCCCGGCTGGCAGGAAGAGCGGCGGGGTGCTGACCTTGCTCGTCGAGGGCGCACACGCGCCGCTGATCCAGCATTTAACGCCGATGATCGTCGAGCGGGTGAACCGCTTTTTCGGCCACGCCGCGATCGACCGCATCGTCTTTCGCCAGGGGAGGCCGCCAGCCGCGCCGCCGCGGCCGCCGCGCCCGCAGCTGCGGGCCGTGCCCAAGGAAATGGGAGAGGGTCTGCGCGAGATCGCCGACCCCGAGCTTCGCGCCTGCCTGGAGTCGCTTGCCGCGCAAATTGCCGCTACCAGCGGCCCGCCCGCGCTTCCCGAGGAGGCCGAGGCGGAAATACCCGTGATCAACCGGAGCAATTGAACCGATGAAGGTCCGCACATTCCTGATCTGCGCAATGGCAGCGCTGGCGCTTGCCGGGTGCAACAAGAAGCAGAGCCCGTCCGAGGGAACCGCCGCCGGCAACGACACCGTGACCATCACCCAGGCCAATCCGCCGCCGGGCGGCAATTGGAGCGACGTCGTCAACGCGACCACGACCGGCTTCATGATGGGCAACCCCAACGCCAAGGTTAAGCTGGTTGAGATCGGCTCGCTCTTCTGTCCCTTCTGCAAGCGGTTCGAGGACGAGGGCTCGCCGTTGCTCGTCGAGAAATATGTCAAGCCGGGCAATGTGAGCTGGGAATTCCGGCCTTATGTTATCCACGGCCCGATTGACGTGGCGGCGAACATCATTGCGCGCTGCGCAGGGAGGAGCTCCTTCTTCCCGCTGACCAAGGCTCTGTATACCGACCAAGCTACGCTCTTGGCTAAGATGGAAGCCACCCCTCAGGACAAGCTTGCCCAGATGCAGAACCTGCCGACCAGCCAGGTTTTCGTATCGTTCGCGAACTTGGTCGGGCTGCAGGACTGGGCGGCCGCTCGTGGTGTGCCGCTGGTCAAGAGCAACCAGTGTCTCAGCGACCAGAAGATGATCGACCAGGAAGTGCAGTTTACCAGCGACGTGAGCAACCAATATCCGGAGTTTGCGGGGACGCCGGCTTTCATCATCGATGGCAAGATGCTCCCCAAGGATGTCGGGAGCTGGGACAAGCTCGAGCCGCAGTTGAGGGACGCCCTAAAGTGAGACTTGCTGCAATTGCGGTAACCGCCGCGTTGTGCGTGGTGCCAATTGCCTCGAGCGCCGCCAAGACGCCCCCAAAGAGCGCCGCCAAGAGCGATTGGTCGCGCACGTTCAGCATCACGCCCGACGGCGGTTTCCGAATGGGCAATCCAAAGGCGAAGCTGGCCATCGTCGAATATGGTTCGCTGACTTGTCCGCATTGCCGCCATTTCGCTCAAACGGCGGTGAAACCGCTGGTCGATCAATATGTGCGCAGCGGAAAGGCGAGCTACGAATATCGCTCGTTCGTGCTCAACGGCATCGACCTTGCGGCAACGCTGGTGGCGCGGTGCAGGGGGCCGGCACACTTCTTTCCCATGGCCGAGCGGCTCTACGCGACCCAGCCGGTCTGGGTCGAAAAGGTGAGCAAGCTGCCGCAGGACGAGCAGGACAAACTTCAGGCGCTGCCGCAAGACGCGATGATGGTTGCCGTGGCCAAGGTCAGCGGGCTGCTGCCAGTCGCGGCCGCGCAGGGGATCTCGCCGGCGCAGGCCGAAGCCTGCCTCAAGGACCAAGGTGCGGCGGACGGCCTGATGAAGATCGAGCGGGCCGCGGCGGACCTGGGGGTTCGCGGAACGCCGACCTTTTACGTCAACGGCAAGGAGGTCGCAGCCCACGACTGGGCGACGCTTGAACCGTTCCTCGAGCAGAGCGGGGGCTGAGCTGGACGCCGCGGGAGGGCAAAAGTGCGCATCCGGCGGCTGAAGCTCAGCGGTTTCAAAAGCTTCGTCGAGCCTGCCGAGCTCCGCATCGAACCGGGCCTGACCGGAATCGTCGGGCCGAACGGCTGCGGCAAGTCCAATCTGCTCGAAGCGATCCGCTGGACGATGGGTGAATCCAGTCCCAAGTCGCTGCGGGGCGGAGGCATGGACGACGTGATTTTCGCCGGAACGGCGACGCGGCCAGCGCGCGATTTCGCCGAGGTCTCGATCCTGCTCGAGCGCGATGCGGCGGAGGGCACGGCAGAGGGCGGCCGCGACGAAAGCGAAGTGACTCGCCGAATCGAGCGCGGCGCCGGCTCGGCCTACCGCATCGACGGCCGCGACGTGCGGGCCAAGGATGTCTCCTTGCTGTTCGCCGATGCCGCGACCGGAGCACATTCCCCCGCGCTCGTCAGCCAGGGCAAGATCAGCGCGGTGATCGCGGCAAAGCCGGTCGAACGGCGCTTCCTGCTCGAAGAAGCGGCGGGGATCTCGGGGCTTCACGCGCGGCGCAAGGACGCCGAGCAGAAGCTGCGCGCGACCGAAGCCAATCTCGTCCGCCTCGGCGAAATTCTTGGCGCACAGGAACAGCGCGCGGCGGCGCTTCGCCGCCAGGCACGCGCCGCCGAACGCTACCGCAAGCTCAGCGACGAAATCCGCAGCGTCGAAGCGCGATTGCTCCACACCCGCTGGGTCGAGGCCGAGCGCGCCGCGCAAGCCGCGAACGCCGAGGCGCAATCCGCCGGCGAGGAGGTTGCGTCGATCCAGGCGGCCATTACCGAGGCGCAAACGGCGCAGCAATGCGCGAACGCGCTGCTGACCGAGCGCCGCAACGCGCTCGCCGGGTTGCGCGAGCAGGGCCACGAGCTGGCGCACCAGCTTGCCGCGGCGCGGGCCCGGCGCGACACGATCGTGCGGCGGGCGGCCGAGCTTGAGCGCCTCGAAGCCTCGCTGACGGGCGACATCGCGCGCGAGCAAGCGCTCAAGAGCGACGCCGCGGGCGCGATCGCCCAGCTCGACGAGGAACGGGTCGCAATCGAGCAAAGGCTGGCGGATGCGGAGACTCATTCCGCGCGAATCTCCGCCGAATTGAGCAAGGCCGAAGCGGTTTCGCGCGAAGCCGAGACGGCGCTCGCGGAGCTGCTGGCGCGCCAGGCGGCGATGCGCGCCGAACGGCGTGTCGCCGAAGCTGCACTCGAAGCGGCGCGGGCCCAGCTTGCACGCATCGAACAGGAAAGGTCGAGGCTAGCCGAGCAGCTTCACGCGCTGGGCGATGGGAGCGAGCAGGCCGCCGCGCGCGACGCCGCCGAAGCCAAGGCGGACGCCGCGGCGCAGACGCTTGCCGCGGCCGAGGCGCGGCGGGTCGAAGCCGAACAGGGCCGCGCGGAAGCGGCCGACGAACGCGATTCGGTCGAAAGCAGCCTCGCCTCCGCCCGGGCCGCCTTGTCCGCCGCGAACTCCGAACATGACGCGCTCGCCCGGGCGCTGGAGCACGGCGGTGGCGCCGCCATCGCCAGCCTCAAGGCGGAGCCGGGCTATGAGCGCGCGCTGGCGGCGGCGCTCGGCGAAGATGCCGACGCGGCGATCGCGAACGCCGACGCTCCGCGCCGCTGGCAGGGTAGCGAAGCGCAGGCGGGCGATCCGGCTCTGCCGCCCGGTTGCGAATGCCTCGCCGACCGGGTGTCGGCACCCGCCGAGCTCAGGCGCCGACTGCTGCAGGTTGCTGTCGTCGAGCAGGACGGGGGCGAGCCGCTCGCCGTGGGGCAGCGGCTGGTGACTCGCGATGGACGGCTGCGGCGCTGGGATGGCTTCGTCGCCGAAGGCTCCGGGGCGGCCGCGGCAGAACGTCTGCTCCGCGCCAACCGCTTGGCGGCGCTCGCGGCCGGGCTGCCGTCGCTTGAGACAGCCGTTGAGAACGCGCTGACGGAGCGCGATTCCGTGCTCCTCCGTATGGAGCAATGCCGCGCTTCGGCCGAGGAGGCGCGGCACGCGGCTCTGGCCGCCGAGCGCGATGCTCGTGACGCCACTCGCGCCGGCGATGCCGCCGTCGCCTTGCTCGAGCGAATGGAGGCGCAGAAAGCCGGGCTCGCGCAACGCGAGGCGGACCTCGAGCCGGTGCTCGACGCGTCGCGCCATGCTCTTAAGACAGCGGAGCGGTCGCTCGCTGCGCTGCCCGATCCCGCCGCTTTGGAGCAAGAGGTCGAAGCCGCGCGTGCAAGCGCCGCAGCTGCCGCGTCGGTCGTGGCCGAGAAACGCGCCGAATCGGCGACCAAGGCGCGCGAGACGGCCACGGACCGCGAGCGGCTGAGCACGGCTCCGCGTGAACAAGCGGAGTGGCGCAAGCGCCAAAGCGATGCCGAGCAGCGCCTTGCCGGGGCCGTCGAGCGGCAGGCGCAGCAGTCCGCCGAGCGCGCCGAGCTGGAGACCGAGCCGGCGCAGCTCGACGAGCGGATTGTGGCTCTCGAACGGGCCAATCACGAAAGTCAGGTGACGATCGGAGAAGCTTCCGCCGGAGAGCGCGAAGCGGAAGAAGCCCTTGTGGCGGCATCAGCGGTGGTATCCGCCGCCAACGAGCGTTTCGCCGATGCTCGCGAACGGCGCGCCGCGGCCGCGGCCAGGGCGGAAGCGCAGCAGGCGCGCAGCACCGAATTCGCCGGCACGTCTGTCGAGAAGTACGAATGCGTGCCCCAGCGCTTGCCGGAGAAGCTCGGCTTCGATGCGGACGACGTGCGCGACCCCGAAGCGGAGGCGGCGAAGCTCGAGCGGCTGACCGCCGAGCGCGAACGCATCGGCCCGGTCAATCTCGTCGCCGAACGCGAGCTCGCCGAACTCGACGCCGCCCGCACCAAGGGCGCCGAAGAAGCCGACGAGCTGACTCAGGCGATTCATCGCCTGCGCGGCTCGATCGGCAACCTCAACCGCGAGGGACGGGTCCGTTTGCTCGCCGCCTATGAGAAGGTCGACGCGCACTTCCGCCGCCTGTTCACCACCCTGTTCGACGGCGGCCAGGCGCATCTCGAGCTGATCGAGAGCGACGACCCGCTCGAGGCCGGGCTGGAGATCATGGCGCAGCCGCCGGGCAAGCGGCTCTCGACGCTGACGTTGCTGTCTGGCGGGGAGCAGGCGCTGACCGCCATCGCTTTGATCTTCGCCCTGTTCCTGACCAACCCCGCGCCGATCTGCGTGCTCGACGAGGTCGACGCGCCGCTCGACGACGCCAATGTCGAACGCTTTTGCGACCTCCTCGACCGAATGACTCGGGAGACCGACACGCGCTATCTCATCGTCACCCACAATGCGGTGACGATGAGCCGCATGCACCGCCTCTACGGGGTGACGATGATCGAGAAGGGCGTCAGCCGGCTGGTCTCGGTCGACCTCGGCGGCGCGGAGACGCTGCTGGCCGCGGAATAGGTTCAGAATTCGTAGCTGAGCTTCACCCGCAGCTCGCGTTTTTCATGGTCGTCGAACTCCAGCGATGATCCGCCCGCGTTGGGTGAGCCGAACAATTGCGGCAGCCAGGCCCCGGTAATCGACCATTTGCCGCCGTCATAATGGACGCTCGGCCCGGCATAGAGCGAGTAATTCTCGCGGTGGAGGCCATGCGTCCAGTCGGGGTAGACGCTGTGATAACGGCCCTCGATCCCAAGCCACAATTTCGGCGCCACGCGATAGGAGAGGCCGCTGGCGACCTCGACATTGAGCTCCTTCTCCCAGGCTTCTTCGTCCACGGCCGCCAGCGGCGCTCCGGACTCGCGCTCCCATTCGGGTTCGAAGGTCAGGTTGGCGGCCCAGACCAGGCGGTCGTCGAGAAAATTCTTTTGCACGATCGCCTTCAGTTCGACCTCGTACTCGGTGCCCTCTTCGCCCGAGATCTTGTGGATTCGCGACCAGCCGGGCTCGGCGTAGAGCGCCACGCCCAGACGGCCGTTGGTCGGCTTGCGTAAGGCATAGATGAATTCGGCGGACAGGCCCTGGAAGGCGAAGTCGCGGCCGACCTTGTCGAGATCCGGCTCAACGCCGCGAATATGGTGGCCAGCAAAGTTCGCATAGGCCGCGATTTGGAAGCGGTCGGTGATGCCGCGTTCGACTTCGAGCCGGTAATCCTGAGCGTCGTAATGACCCTGGCCTTTGCCCCGCCGATCGGTCGCCCACAGCTCCACCTCGGTCTCTCCGGCCTCCTCCGTCTCGGCGGTGTACACGTAACCGAAGGCGGCTGCGGAGATCTTCTCGCCCGGCTCGTCGGTGTCGGCCAACGAGGCGCTGCTGCAGGCAAGAGCAAGAATGCCTGTGAAGATGACCAGAAAGCGAGACATCGAGCGTTTTCCCATGTTGATAGTTTTCGCTAATGCGAGTAGTTCTCAATTGCAACAGGAAGGCGTCCAATTTGTGAGGCAATTTTGGCGCAGAAAAAGACCGATGTTGCCGGGGCTCGGAAGCAGCCGTAACGCGGGCACCATGACACGCATCATTTTCCGCCTTACCGCCTCGCTCTTCCCGCTCCTGGCACTCGCCGCCGCGCCGCCTCCTCGGGTAACTCCAATGACGCCGGACGTCGTGGCGAGCTACGATCCGGTCCTTGCCGAGGCCGATTACGTCAAGCGCGTGGAAATGGTGCCGATGCGCGATGGCGTGAAGCTCTACACCGTCATCGTCATGAAGAAGGGCACGGCGAACGGGCCGATCCTGCTGTCGCGCACGCCTTATGACGCAAAGGGCAGCACCGAGCGCACGCCGAGCCAGTCGATCGTCGACATCCTTTCGATCATGGACAAGGAATTCGTCACCGACGGCTATATCCGCGTCTACCAGGACATCCGCGGAATGCACCATTCGGAAGGGCAGTTCGTCATGAACCGCCCGATCGCCGGGCCGCTCAACCGCACGGGCATCGACGAATCGACCGATGCCTACGACACCATCGACTGGCTGGTGAAGAACGTGCCGCAAGCGAACGGCAAGGTCGGCGTGATCGGCTCGTCCTATCTCGGGTTCCTGACGCTCGCGGCCGAGATCAACCCGCATCCGGCGCTTAAGGCGGCGGTGCCGGAAAGCCCGATGGTCGACGGCTGGATGGGCGACGACTGGTTCCACAACGGCGCGTTCCGCACCAGCACCCTCGACTTCGCCGTCTCGCAAAGCACCGCCAAGGGGGACGATGGCGGGATCGCCGTCGGCACCGGCGACGATTACACGCGCTATCTCGAGGCCGGCTCCATGGGCGATTACGCGCGCCGGCTCGGAATCGCGCACTACCCGTTCGTCCACAAGCTGTTCCAGAACCCCGCCTACACGGAATTCTGGTCGGGCCAGGCGGTCGACAAGTGGATGGCGGCGCGCCCGCTCACCGTGCCGACGATGCTGGAGGTCGGCGTATGGGACCAGGAGGACAGCTATGGCGCGCCGGCCGTCTATCGCGCGCTCAAGGACAAATACGAAGGCACCGAGCTATTGCACCTGGTGATCGGTCCGTGGCGTCATTCGGGGGCCAACCACTACGGCTACGAGCTTGGCGCGCTGACCTTCAACGGCGACACGTCGGCGCAGTGGCGCACGCAATGGATGAAACCGTTCCTCGACCATTATCTGAAAGGCGCGCCCGACCCGCGCACGCCCCCGGTGCTGACCTATGCGAGCGGCGCCAACCGCTGGGAGGAATCGCCGCGCTGGCCGATGGGCACGCCCATGCCGCTGTTCCTGACCGGCGCCAATGGCGCGAGCTTCGACCGGCCATCGACCGCCGGCCATGACGATTATCTGTCGGATCCGGCCAAGCCCGTGCCGTTCATGCCGCGGCCGATCAGCTCGGGCGACGCGGACCAGTGGCATACGTGGCTGGTGCACGATCAGCGCTTCGTCGAGGGTCGGACCGATGTGCTCTCCTATACCAGCGCACCGCTGACCAAGGCCGTGCACATCATGGGTCCGCCGCAGGTCGACCTGTTCGCCGCGACGACGGGGACCGACAGCGACTGGGCGGTGAAGCTGATCGATGTCTATCCCAATGAAACCCCGGAAGACGCGTCAGAGGGCTCCAAGACGAGCATGGCGGGATATGAGCTGCCGATCGGGATCGAAATTTTTCGCGGGCGGTATGTCGACAGTTTCGCGAGGCCGCGCGCGCTCACGCCCGGCACGATCGAGGAGTATCGTTTCGGACTGCCCAACGTGGATCACGTTTTCCTGCCCGGCCACCGCATCATGGTGCAGGTCCAGTCGAGCCTGTTCCCGGTTTACGACCGCAACCCGCAGACCTTCGTTCCGAATATCTTCTACGCCAAGCCAGGCGACTATCGGAAAGCGACGCAGAGCGTCTTCCACGGGGGCACAACGGCCAGCGCGGTGCTGCTTCCGGTCGTGCCCTGATCTTGTCTAGCTCAGCGCCTTGGCCTGCTCGCGGACGCCCGCGCCTGCCATGCGCTTGCCGAGCACGGCTTTGAACACGGCGAAGGCGACCAGCCCGAATGCGGCGCTGGCAATGTGGATCAGCCAGAAAGTCGTGGTCGGCAGCGTGGAATAGAGGCCGCCGATATAACCGACGATCTTGTTCGCCGCGAAGAACGCCAAATAGTAGAGGCCGATCACGGTTGCGGTGATCTGCTTCGGCGCGATCTTGGTGAACAGGGCCAGGCTGATCGGAAGAATGTGCGCAAAGCCGATGCTGTTGAGCAGATGGAACATGAACGGCCAGAAGAGGCCGATCTTGCCGCCGGCCGGGTGACTCGCCGCGGCGAGGAACAGGCACGCGCCCCCGGCAATCGTGAACAGGCTGCCGATGATCATCTTGCTGATCTCGTCGGGTTCCGCGAATTTGAATCTCCACGCCTTCCAGAACAATGCGACGGCGACGAGCATCGAGAAGCTCAGCGTGGCGTCGAGCGTGATGAGCCAGCTCGACGGCATGGTGTAGCTCATGAACTGCAGGTTGAAGTGCTGGTCGCCCCAGACGAGATAGGCGTTGAAAATCTCCTGGTTCGTCAGAAGCGAAATCGCCATCACCGGGATGAGGATGAACAGGGCCAGCACGCTGACCTTGTCGCTGCGCTGCAGATTCCGCGTCAAAAACCAGTAGAGCGCGGCAACCAGCGCAATCGTCGCGATGGTCCCGGTGAGCCATGAGGAAAACAATATTCCGGACAGCGCCAACCAGGCGAGGACAAGACCGGCGATCCCGAGTGCTCCGGCGATCACCCGAAAGGTGAGCGGGCCTGGTTCGCGGTTCGCGGCGGCCGTGTCGGCGGGGAGCCAACGGCCGCCCCACAAATAGATGATCAGCCCCAGCACCATCACCACGCCGGCGCAGCCGAAGCCGTAATGCCAGCCGACCTTCTGCCCCAGCGTGCCCGAGACGAGCGGCGCTGCGATGACGCTGACGTTGATGAAGATGTAGAAGATCTGGAACGCCATCGCCCGGCGCAGATCCTTCTCGGCGTAGAGCTCGCCGACTTGCGTCGCGATATTACCTTTGAACAGGCCGACTCCGACAATGAGCGCCAAAAGCGCGAACAGGAACGCGCCCTCGAATGCCATCATGAAGTGCCCGAGCGCCATCACCAGTGCGCCGGCGATCAGTGCGAACCTCCGTCCGGTGAGCTTGTCGGCGATGATCCCGCCGAAGATCGGAGTCAGGTAAACCAGCGAAGTGTAATCGCCGAAGATCGCCGAGGAGAGGGGCTGCCCCTCCAGCCCCGGATAATGCCAGCCGCGCAGCCAGCCGAGCCCGGTTACCGCGCCGATGTGGCCCGGCACGAGCAGGTAATTGACCATGTAGAGCACGAGCAGGGTCTGCATGGAATAGTAAGAGAAGCGCTCGCACGCCTCGGTGAAGCCGAGAAATCCAAGGCCCTTGGGGTGGCCGAGAAAGGCGCGGTCGTCGTGGGTGCCTTGTTCGAAATCGGGCGTGGCTTCGGCAATGGTCATGGCTGCGGTCCTAACGCGTGGGGGCTCGGGAAGTCTGCGGCTCGAGGATTCGGCCGGAGGTGTGGCCGAAGGTGAGCGCCAAGACGCCGCCGACGCCGCCGATCGCCGCGTGCATCGTCCAGAAGGCGAGCGGTCCGAGTTGCTCGTAGAAGGTGCCGATCCAGCCGATCAAATTGTTGGCGACGAACAGCACGAGGAAGGCGCCGCCCATCATCGTCGCATTGAGCTTCGCCGGCGCGGCTCGCGAGACGAGTGAAAGCAGCGGCGGCCAGAAATACATGAAGCCGATCCCCTGAACGGCGCAGTAAAGGAAGGGCCACACCCACGACACGCGCCCCGATGAAAGGATGATCGCAGCGACGAGGATGAGGTTCGCGCCGCCGCTGATGAACGAGCCGATGCCGATCTTTCTCAGCTCGGATGGTTCGCCCGCCTGACGCCCCTGCCACCGCCATAAAGCAAACAGCAGCGGCAGGCCGAGGATACTGAACAGCGGATCGACCGACTGGTACCAGGGGATTGGCACTCGGAACCCGCCCGCATTCATATTGGCCTGCTCTTGCAGCCAGACGGGGAGCACGTTCGCGAGCTGGTAATAGGCAATGTAGGGCAGGATGGTGATGGCCATGGCCGCGATCAGCGCCGCGACGACCTTGCGCTCTTTGGGCAGCAGGGGCGCTGCCACCGGACGCGCGCGCCGCTCGACCCGCGCCGGAAGATAAGCGTAACCGCTGAGATAGGTCGCAAGGCCGCCAAGCATGAACAAAGCGGCCGCGGCAAAGCCGATGTGCCAGCCGTAGCGCTCGGCGAGGAAACCGCAGAACAAGGGGCCGGCGACCGCGCCGAAGTTGATGCCCGTGCTGAAGAGCGCAAACCCGCGCGTGCGCCGCTCTTCGTCCGCGGGCGCGTAAAGCGTTCCGACCTGCGCCGAGATGTTGCCCTTGAGCAGCCCGGATCCGAGGATCAGCAGCAGCAGCGCGAGGAGGAAGCTCTGGTCGAAAGCCATGGCGAGATGGCCGCCGCCCATCGATAGCGCCCCGAGCACGACCGCGTTGCGCTGGCCGATGCGGTCGCCGAGCCAGCCGCCGATCACCGGCGTGAAATAGACGAAGCCCGAGTAGAGCCCGAAGATCTGCGAGGCGAGCGCCTGGGTTGAGAGCGGACCGAACGTCCCCTCGATCGTCGCTCGAAGGGCGGCGAAGCCGGCAACGTGCTCGACATGGCCCGGCAACAACAGCTGGTTGAGCATGTAGAGCACCAGCAGCGCGCTCATTCCGTAATAGGAAAAGCGCTCCCACGCCTCGGTGAAGGCGAGAAAGGCGAGCCCCTTCGGATGGCCGAGGAAATCGCTCGAACGGGCGTGCTCAGAAGTCGACGAGGCCGTGCTCAATCCGCAGCTCCCGAACAGCAGTGACACGGCTGGGTAATGATCGCCGTCGAGAGGGCAAGCGCTTTCGCAGAACGGACCGCGGGGTCGACGCCGGCTTTACTGCGGCGGGGCGCTGTCGTCGCTGGTTTGCTGCCGCTGTTCGTGGGCTTCGCGGATGACCTGCGTCAAGCAGCCCGTATAGCCGCCCGGGCCGACCGGCGAGCAGCTGTTAATGCCGGTCGATCCGACCGTCTCCAGCGCGCGCGACTTGCGCGCCCACGCCTCAGTTTCCTGGCGGGTGCCGCTCGGACGATATTTCTGCGGGATGCGGTAGCGCTCGGCCTCGGGCCGGCGGGCGCAGACGACGACCTGGTCGTCGGTCGAGCGCGGGCATGGATCGGTGCCGTAGACGACGATCTCGGCAACATTGCTTTGCGCCTGAGCCGCGGCGGGCATGGGAAGGACCGCCAACCCCGCCGCTGCGGCAGCGCTCGCGGCGAGAGTGATCACCAGCTTGGTCATGGTCTTAGGCGTCCTTTCCAACGTTTTGAGCGGCCGACGCCGCCCGAAGTTCCTCATATCCTCTTCGATAGCCCGATCGCTACCCTGCATCCGGCACGGATCGCCGCAGTCAACAGCGGATAGCCCGGAGCGTTCGTCGCGCCCGCCGCCCGCGCCGAGTCGCGATGCTCGAGTTCGTCCGCCTGGAATGCCGTGATGTCCGCTGCAAACTCCGGATCCTCGTCGCCGAGTTCGGCGAGCTGGCTGCCGTAATGGCGATCGATCTCGGTTTCCACCGCGTCGGTGCAGGCGAGCGCCGCCTGCTCGGACAACAGCGCGGTCGCCGCACCCAGCGCGAAGCCGGCGACACTCCACACGGGCTGGAGCGCGGTCGGGCGCACCCGCCGCTCGCCCATCAAGGCGTCGAACCGCTTGAGGTGCCGCTCCTCCTGCGCCGCCATGCGGGCGACAAGCTTGGCCTCCGGGCAATTGCGGCGAAGCACCGCGAGCTGGCCGGCGTAGATTCGCGTCGCGCCATATTCGCCGGCCTGGTCGACGCGCAGCATCGACGCGCGGTCGGGCTGGCGGTCGCCGGGGCGCCAGCGCGTCATCGCCGTGCCGCCTTCAGGCCCAGCAGGACGATCAGCGCCGCTCCGCCGAGCGACAGGATCGCGTTCCAGCCGGCCATGGAAATTCCGAGGAATAACCACTGCACCTGATCGCAGCGAATGATCGGCGCGTGAATGATCTGATTCAGCAATTCAGCAGTCGTGCCGCCGCGCGCGGTTGCCGTGCAGGTGGTGAACCCCTGGAAGATCTTCGCTTCGATCCCGGCGTGGTATACGCCGATCGCGCCCGACACCGCGATGGCGAGCGCCGCCGGCAGGGTGAATTTCCGCGCGCGGGCCGACTGGGCCGGCGCGGTAAACGCGAGCGCCGCCGGCACGAGCGCCACCATGTGCGCATAGCGCTGCCACCAGCACATCTCGCACGGGTAGAGCCCGCCGAAATATTGCGAGCCGAACGCTCCGGCGAGCAGCCCCAGCGGCAACAGCAACGCGGTCAGCCGCGCCGCGCCTTCTGGTGTCAGCCCAGGGGAGCTGCGCCCGCCGGCCGCGACCGCTTGACTCATCCGCGCCTAGCGCAATTTCTTCGTGGGAGCGGCGGAGGCGGTCGCCGACCGAGCTGCGAGGCGCTTCAAGGTGTTCAGCGCGTAATAGAGCTGGAAATCCTTGATGCCCTTCTTCTCCAGTTCCTCGGGTTTGGCCGCGAAGCGCGGATCGGGGTTGTCGTCGGACTCGAGCAATTTGTCCTCAACCTTGGCCTGCGCCAGCAGGTGGCGTCGAAGATCGGCCTCACGCACAACCCGGCGGTCCTTGTAATCCGGGTCCGAGAGCTGCGGGACGACGATGTCGGGATCGATCGCTGCGGCCTGCACCGAACGGCCCGACGGCGTGTAGTAACGCGCGGTGGTCAGCCTCAACGCCGCTTCCGGCCCAGTCTGCACGACCGTCTGGACCGAGCCCTTGCCGAAGCTTTTCTCGCCCATGATCAGCGCCCGGCGGTGATCCTGAAGCGCTCCAGCGACAATCTCGGACGCCGAGGCGGTGCCCGCATCGGTCAGAACAATGACGGGCAGCCCGTGCGCCATGTCGCCCGGGCGCGCGTAATAGCGCTCGATGTCGTCCTTCTCGCGGCCGCGCTGCGAGACGATCTCGCCGCTGTCGAGGAAGTCGTCGGCGACGTCCACCGCCTGGTCGAGCAGTCCGCCCGGGTTCGAGCGTAAATCCACGACGTAGCCGAGGGGATGGCCGCCAGTAGCCTTGTCGATCGCCACCAGCGCCGACTTTGTCTGGTCACCGACATTGCCCGAGAAGGTGTTGATGTTGATATAGCCGATACCGTCCTTGATTTCCCATTTTACCGGGCGGAGCTCGATCCGCTGGCGTAGCATGCTCACGTCGAACGGCTTGTCGCGGCCCGGACGGACGATCGTCAGCTTGATCGGCGAGCCAGGTTCGCCGCGCATCTTCGACACCGCTTCGTCGAGGTTGAGGCCGTAAACCAGCTCGCCGTTGATGTGGGTGATGTAATCGCCCGCCTTGATGCCCGCCTTCCAAGCTGGCGTGTCCTCGGTCGGAGCGATGACCTTGACCGCTCCGTCCTCGACCGAGACGGTGAGGCCAAGGCCGCCGTAATTGCCGTCAGTCGTGGTCTTCAGCTGGTCGAAATCCGACGCTTCGACATAGCTCGAGTGCGGATCGAGCGAAGCGAGCATGCCGTCGATCGCGCCCTTGATCAGCGTCTTGTCATCGACCTTGTCGACGTAATTCGCCTTCACCCGCTCGTAAACGCTCATGAACTTCTCGAGCTCCTGGTAATTGGTCGTGTCCGCGGCAGCGAAGG
>JBDTXI010000045.1:0-25508 GCA_040006255.1 Sphingomicrobium sp. | reverse complement strand
CCAGGACGTCGCCCTCTCACGGCGAAAACACGGGTTCGATTCCCGTAGGGGTCACAACGCTTATTCAAAGTTCGTGCTCTATTCTGTTGCGGCAATCTAACCCTGGCGGGTCTCAAACCATTGTTTGATAATTTGAGCGATCTGCGGCGCTGCGTCGCCCTTGCCGTAGGGGAAGGCCGGGCGCGCCATCGCCAAGCGTTGGGAGTCATTCGCAAGCAGCCGTCTGACCTCCGCGACGATGCTCTCGGCCGACGTGCCAACGAGGAGGGCATTGCCGCTGGCAATCACTTCCGGGCGTTCGGTTTTCTCGCGCAGCACAAGGAGCGGCGCGCCGAGCGCGGCGGCTTCTTCCTGGATGCCGCCCGAATCGCTGAGCACAAGGTCAGCGTCACACAGCCGCGTGAGCAGCTCCTTATGCGTGCGGGGAGCGATCAGCGAAATGGCGCCGATTGAATCGAGCAACTGCCGCATCGTCGCCGCGACGTGCGCGTTCGGATGGAGCACGAAATCGATCGATGCCCGTCCGTCACGAGCAATTTCGGTAAGGGCGGCGGCGATCGACCGAATACCTTCGCCCCAGCTTTCGCGCCTGTGACAAGTGACTAGGATTCGCTTGAACTTTTCGATGACCAAAGACGGGGCAGGCTGGCGCGCTGTGGTGATCAGCGCGTCGATGCCAGTGTTGCCAGTCATGTGAATCTGACCGCGCACGCCTTCCAAGCGGAGGTTCGCGGCTGCCCTGTCGCTCGGCGCAAAGAGCAGATCGGCCTGCGCGTCGATTGCGGTGCGATATTCCTCTTCCGGCCACGGCAGGAGTGGG
This sequence comes from Sphingomicrobium sp., assembly GCA_040006255.1. GTDB lineage: Bacteria > Pseudomonadota > Alphaproteobacteria > Sphingomonadales > Sphingomonadaceae > Sphingomicrobium. Next base: position 24,688 of record JBDTXI010000045.1, on the reverse strand, counting down.
TCGTGACTCCTCAGGCCGGCTTCGACGTGCGCGACCGGAACTGCGGTGACAAATCCCGCACGAGCCCCCCCCAGCGCGCTCGAAGTGTCGCCTTGCACCACAAGCAAGTCCGGCGTGGGGCGCAAAAGCGGGAGCATGGCGGCGGTGATCGTCCGCACGTGCCGGTACGGATCTTCGTCGCCCGGACAGCCGAGATGCACGGCGGGATATGGTCCGAGACCAAACTCCTCGGCGTCCAGACCGGGGTGCTGGCCGGTGAGCACAAGCGTCGGCGGTAAGCCGCAATCGCGGAGCGCATGGGCGACGGGCGCTAGTTTGATGGCTTCGGGCCTTGTGCCGATGACCAGCCTTACGTCGGCGAAATGCAGTCTTCCCCCTACCTCGGCGGAGGAGAAGTGCATACATTATGGTGGAAACTCAAGCGGCGCCGTTGCCGCCGCGTCGCCAGTATCAGCGGAAGTTGTCGGCGTAAGCCTGTATTTTCATCCGCACCGGCGCTGCAGGCACGATGTGATAGTCGAAGCCATGCTTGTCGCAATACGCGAACGCGGCTTCTTTGGTGGCGAAGTTCAGGCGCACCTGCGGGTTGGTGTCACCCGAGCCGTTCCACCCGGTCAGCGGGTCAGGACGAAGCGGTTCCTGGCGCTCGAACTCGAGCAGCCATTGACCCGCATTGGCCTTGCCCGACTGCGTCGTCTTGCGCTCCAGCTCGGAAATTCGGGCGATAGTCATGGCCGCGCGTTGGCAAAGCCGGTGGCTCAAATCAAGTGCGCGCAAGAAGTTCAGTAAGCGCGGGCGATCGCGAACTCGACGGCGTCGATTAGGGCCGTCTTGGCCTTGCTCGAGGGAAATTGGGCGAGGGCGTCGATCGCCCGGCGGCCGTATTGGCGGGCGCGCTCGATCGTGTCGGAAAGCGCATCGGTCGAGCGCACCAGCGCAATCGCCTGGGCCAGATCGTCGTCGGCGGTGCGTTCGCCGGACATCGCCGCACGCCAGAACTCACGATCGGCTTCATTGCCGCGGGCGTAGGCGAGGATGACCGGGAGCGTCATCTTGCCGTCCCGGAAATCGTCGCCGACCCCCTTGCCCATCGTGTCGGCGTCGGACGCATAATCGATCACGTCGTCGGTCAGCTGGAACGCGATGCCGAGGTTCTTGCCGAAGGATTCGAGCGCCAGTTCCGATTCCTCGTCGGCTTCGGCGACGATTGGCGCGACTCGGCAGGCGGCGGCGAACAGGGCCGCGGTCTTGGCTGTGATGATCGTGAGATATTGCTCTTCGTCGGTCGCGACCTGCCGCTGAGCGGTGAGCTGCTCGACCTCCCCCTCGGCGATGACCGCGGAGGCATGGCTGAGGATCCGCAGCACTTTCAAGCTGCCGTCCTCGACCATCAGCTCGAATGCTCGCGAAAAGAGGAAATCGCCGACCAACACGCTCGCCGGATTGCCCCAGATAAGGTTGGCGGTGCGCTTTCCGCGGCGCATGCCCGAGCCGTCGACGACGTCGTCGTGCAGCAGCGTGGCGGTGTGGATGAACTCGACCGCCGCGGCGAGCTTGTGATGGCGCGTTCCGGGATAACCGAGCAGGCTCGCGCAAGCGAGGGTGAGCATCGGCCGCATGCGCTTTCCGCCGCCGGCGATGAGGTGCCCGGCAAGCTCCGGAATGAGTCCGACCTTGCTCTGCATCCGCTCGAGAATGACGGCGTTGACGCCGTTCATGTCGGTCGCGACCAAAGTCATCAGCGCATCGAGCGATGGCGCGCGCTGAAGCGGGAGCGTGTGAACGGTGGCAGTCACGTCGCCCCCCCCTAGCGGCGCGACACGCCTTTTCCTAGCCGTCTCGGCCCAAATGTGGACGTCGCTTGCGAAGCGCCTACCAGATGTGGACGCGCTGCTCGGGCGGCAGATAAAGCTTGTCGCCCGGCTGGACGTTGAACGCCTTGTACCAGGCGTCAATGTTGCGGACGATTCCGTTCACCCGATACTTGGGCGGGCTGTGCGGGTCGGCGAGGACCTGCTGGCGCAGCGCCTCGTCACGAACCTTCCCCTGCCAGGCCTGAGCATAGGCGATGAAGAAGCGTTGATCGCCGGTCAGGCCTTCGATCACCGGCGGCTCGCCATGTTGTGCGGTATACTTCTTGTACGCGGCATAAGCGGCCTCGACGCCGGAGAGGTCGCCGAGGTTTTCGCCGAGCGTCAGCTTGCCGTTGACGTTCAGGCCCGGGAATGGGCTGAACCCGTTATACTGCTTCACCAGCGCGTCGGTGCGCGTCGCATAGGACTTCGCGGCCTCCGGCGACCACCAGTCGCGAAGCGCGCCCTTCGGGTCGAACTTACGGCCTTCATCGTCGAAGCCGTGACCCATTTCGTGACCGATGACCGCGCCGATGGCGCCGTAATTGGCGGCCGGGTCGGCGCTTGGATCGAAGAAGGGCGGCTGCAGGATCGCGGCGGGGAACGTGATCTGGTTCGCCAGCGGGTTGTAGTAAGCGTTGATCGTCTGCGGGAACATGCCCCACAAAGTGCGGTCGACCGGCTTGGGGAAGCGCTTCAGCTGAAGCTTCCACTGGAAGTCGGCGGCGCGGATCGAGTTCCCCAGCGGATCGGCCTTGGCCACCTGCATCGAGGAATAGTCGATATACTTTACGGGGTGGCCGATCCGCGGCTCGAACGCGGCCAGCTTCTCGAGCGCCGCCTTGCGGGTCGCCTCGTCCATCCAGCCGTTGCTGCCGATGCGCTCCTGGTAGGCGTCGCGCAGGTTGCCGATCAGCTCCTTCATCTGGCGCTCCGACTCGGTCGGATAGTGGGTCCTCACGTAGATTTCGCCAACGCCCTCGCCGAGCGCGCCGTTGACCGCTGCAACGCCGCGCTTCCAGCGCTCCCGCTGCTCCTGAACGCCGCTCAGTTCCTTCGAGTAGAAGGCGAAGCGCGCATCGTCGAACGTCTTGGGAAGCACACTTGCGTGATCCGAAACGAAGCGGAATGCGAGCCACTCCTTCCACGTGGAGATCGGCGTCGAAGCGAAGATCTTTCCTGCGCCGGCAACCGCCGAAGGCTCGGTGACAACGACCGATTTGGCGCTGGCAAGCCCCGCCTTGGCGAGCGTCGAGTTCCAGCCGAATTGAGGCGCCAGCTTGGTCAGCTGCGTGTCCGTCAACGGATTGTAGATTTTGTCGATGTCGCGGCGCTCGGCAGCGGGCCACTGCACCTTCGAAAGCTCCGTCTCGAGCGCGATGATCCGGTCGGCGGCAGCCTCGCCGCCGGGCAGTCCGGCGAGCTTTTCGATGGTGACGATGTAGTCGCGATAGGCGGCGCGGTGCGACTTCATCTTGGCGCTGTCGTCGAGATAATATTCCCGGCTCGGCATGCCGAGCGTTGCCTGGCTGGCAAACGCCGAGTAGCGCGTCGGGTCCTTGAAGTCCGCGTCGATGTCGAGGTCGACGGGGCTCGCGATGCCCGGCTTGACGAACATCGCAAGCAAGTCGGCGCGGGTCTTCGCCGAGTCAATTTCGGCGAGATACGGCTTGAGCGGCGCAGTACCCGCAGCATCGATCGCCGCAGTGTCCATGAAGCTCAAATAATAATCGCCAACCTGCTGGCCGAGATGGTCACGGTTCGGGTCGCTTGACAGGCTCTCGACGATCTGGCGGACGTCGCGCTCGGCAGCATCCGAAAGCGTCACGAACGGACCCGCGGACGCGCGGTCCGGGGCGATCTGTGTCGTCTTGTCCCACGTGCCGTTCACATAGGCCCAGAAATCGTCGCCCGGCTTGACCGAGCTATCCATCGCGGCGGGGTTGTAGCCCCAGTCGCCGTACACCGGCTTGGCCGCGGCAAGCGGAGTTGCAACCGCCATCAGGCTCGCAGTCGCAAGCGCCAACATCTTGAATTTCATGAATTAAACCCTCTCGAAAAGCGCTGCGCCAATGGCTCAAGAGGGCGCATTTTGGCAAGACTTTTCGACGAACGGCAGGGCAGGAGCGAGGAACTAGCCGGCCGGCAGGGTCAACCTCGCAAGAAGGCCGCCCAAATCTTCGCTTTCTTCGAGGTGGATCGAGCCGCCGTAGATTTCGGCGACGTCGCGGACGATCGCGAGGCCGAGTCCGGTGCCCGGCTTCCCTGTCGTGTCCAGCCGCGCGCCGCGCGCGAAGAGCGTCCCACGATCAGCCTCGGCGATTCCGGGACCGTCATCCTCGACTTCGATGTCGACCGTCTTGCCCTTTGGTTCGACCGTGACGAACACGCGGCCTCCGCCATATTTGGCAGCATTTTCGACGAGGTTGCCGATCATTTCATCGAGGTCCTGACGCTCGACCCGGACCTGTGCGCGGCGGTCGCCGGCGATGTCGACGGTGGTGTTTTCGTAGAGGCGGTCGATGGCGCGCTGGACCGCCTCGACGCTCTCCCACACCCTTGCGCGCGCTTGCGCAGAAGCGCGCCGGCCGATGGCGCGCGCGCGGGCGAGGTGGTGGTCGATTTGGCGCCGCATCACTGCCGACTCGCGGATCACGGTCGCATCCAGTTCTAGCGAATGCGCCGTCGCTGCGTTGGTGATCACCGTCAACGGAGTCTTGAGCGCGTGAGCGAGGTTGCCGGCGTGGCGCCGCGCTTCCTCGGCCTGCTCTTCGCTGTGCAAGAGGAGCTGGTTGATTTCCTCGGTGAGCGGGCGGATTTCGGTGGGGAAGTCCTGGCTGAGGCGGGTCGTGGTGCCCGAGCGGATTGAGAATACCTCGGAACGCACGCGTCGCAGCGGCCATAACCCGTAGACCGTTTGCAGCGCGGCAAGGAGCAGCAAGCCGATCCCAAGCGCAAGGAAGCTCCAGAACAAGGTCAGGCGCAGCTTTTGAATCTGCTGGTTGATCGTCTCGCGCGACTCGGCGACCTGGTACCGCCACCAGACATTGGAGCCGGGCAGGCGGACATCCCGCTCGGCAACGCGCAACGGCTCTCCGCCGCCGAACTCGCTGCTGTCGTAAAGGTGCGGCTTCAAATCTGCGTGCGACCTTGAAACCTGCAACCGACGGTCCCACAGCGAACGCGATGCAAAAGTATCCGCGCCGGCGCCGCTGATCTGGAAGTAGAGCCCCGAATAGGGCTCGACGAAACGCTGGTCGGCGGGGGGCCGGTTGAAGCGCACTCCGTCGGGTCCGATCTCCGATGAAGCGACCATCGAATTAAGGACGAAAACGAGCTGGCTGTCGAAACTGTCGATGAACGGTCGGGAGATCACCCTGTCGAGGGCGAAGCCGCCGATGAGCAACAACGGGGTGATCCACAGTGCCGCGATGATGATCATGCGCCGGGTCAGCGAACCAAATTGACGCCGGTTTGCCGGCGTGCCGGCCGCTTCGCCGGCGCCGGGGTCAACCTCGGCCGCCGCCGTTACCGGGGCGGCACGTTCATTCAACTCCCCGGTTCCTCAAGACTGTAGCCGAGGCCGCGAATCGTGGTGATGACGTCCGCCCCGAGCTTTTTGCGGATGCGCGTGACGAACACCTCGATGGTATTCGAATCGCGATCAAAGTCCTGGTCGTAGATGTGCTCGATGAGCTCGGTCCGGCTCACCACCTTGCCCTTGTGGTGCATGAGGTAGGAGAGGAGCTTATACTCCTGCGCGGTGAGCTTCACCGGCTCGCCGGCCTTGGTGACCTTGCCCGAACGCGTGTCGAGACGGATGTCGCCGGCGATGATTTCCGATGAGGCGATTCCGGCCGAGCGGCGAATGAGCGCCCGCAGCCGCGCGATTAGCTCCTCGGTCTGGAACGGCTTGGCGAGATAATCGTCGGCGCCGGCGTCCAACCCCGCGACCTTGTCCGACCAGCTATCGCGCGCGGTCAGCACCAGCACCGGCATCTTGCGCGCTTCCCTGCGCCAGCGGTCGAGCACGGTGAGCCCATCGATCTCGGGTAAGCCGAGATCGAGGATCACCGCGTCGTAATTCTCCGTGGAGCCAAGGTAATGGCCATCCTCGCCATCGGTCGCGAGGTCGACGGCATATCCGGCGCCCTCGAGCGTCGAGCGCAGCTGCCGCCCGAGATTGGGTTCGTCTTCAACGATCAGAACGCGCATTCAAAGCTCCCCGGGCTGTGCATCTTCTCCCCGACAACCCGTGTTGCGGCGAAGAGTTGCTTTTCCGGAACAACTGCGAAGCGGGGCGCAAATGTCAATCTGCGAACCGGTTTCCGTGGATTGGGCTCACTTGTCGCGCGAGCGGCGAACGACGCGGCCCTGGCCGTCGACATCGACCCAGATCACGCGGCCGTTCTGGATGAACTTGAAGCGATAGGTGTCGCCGTTGAGCTCGGGCCCGAGATAGTCGGCGCCGCCCATGAACGGCAGAACGCGCCGTTCGAGCTCCGGGAGCGGCATGGAGCGGCCCTGACGCACCCCCTGGAAAGCGCGATTTGCATCGCGCGGCGGATCGCCCAGCGCGGGAGCGCCGGTCAGGCCGGCGACAACAGCGGCGGCATAGAGAAGGGTGCGGAACTTGGTCATACGCGACTCTCGTCAGCGGCCTTTCTACAGCGATGCATTGAATGCGCTATGAATGCTGTTGAACAGGCGCGTTCAGGGTCACACTCCTGTGGCGCGAGTGCCACACGGCACCGGCGTCTTGATCAGTATCGACCCACCGCCGCAGGGCGTTCAGGCGCTCGCTTGCGGCTCCCACAATTCGATCGCGTTGCCCTCGGGGTCGTGGATTCTCGCAAAGCGCCCGATTCCCATCGCATCCCATTCGCTTTTGGTGATGATTTCAAGGCCGGAGCCACGCAGCTTCGCCAGCAGGCCATCCAAGTCGCGAACCCGTAGGTTGATCATCGTTTGCTTGTCGGGGGAGAAATAGTCGGTGTCTTCTTTGAACGGCTCAAAAACCGTGCCGCCGCCTTCCTGATACCAAAGATATTCGTGCGCCTCGCCTTTCTCATCGGTACCGCAGCCGCCGCCCACACCCAGATGTTCGCGATACCAGGCCTTAAGCGACCCCGGGTCTTTCGCCCGGAAGAAGTAACCTCCCATACCAACGACCGGCATCTGTCTATCCCCTTCGATGTCTCGCGTGGCACCGTCGGCGCAAGCTGCCACAGCCAGCGGCCGCACGCCAGCCGGTGACGAAGCGTCGAAGCGCCCCTATCTGGCCGGCATGGCGGCACCAACCCTCTCTTACGAAGACCTCGGCTTGATCCAGGGCGAAGGCTGGCTGTTCCGCGGCCTCGATATCTACGTGGGGACGCGCGATCGGCTCGCGCTGATCGGCCGCAATGGGGTGGGGAAGACGACTTTGCTCAAGTGCCTGGCGGGCCTCATCGACACCGATGAAGGCAAACGCACGATCGTTCCCGGCACGCACGTCGTGCTCCTCGAGCAGGATCCGGCGATGGTCGGCTTCGACACCCTTGGCGACTGGGTCCTGCACGGCCGCGACGCGCCCGAGCCGCACGAAGCCGACGCCATCGCTCACCAGCTCGGCATCGACCTCACGCGCCCGGTCGCAACCGCAAGCGGGGGCGAGCGGCGGCGCGCGGCGATCACGCGCGCGCTGGCGCAGCAGCCCGACGTGCTCTTTCTCGACGAACCGACCAACCATCTCGATTTGGCGGCGATCGAATGGCTCGAGGATTGGCTGAAGCGTTTCACCGGCGCTTTCATCGCCATCAGCCACGATCGCACCTTCCTGACGCGGCTGACGCGCACTTGCCTGTGGCTCGACCGCGGGCAGATGCGCCGGGCGGAAATCGGCTTCGGCGGGTTCGAAGCATGGACCGAGCGCGTCTATGACGAGGAAGCGCGGGCGGCCGAAAAGCTCGACGCCAAGTTGAAGCTTGAACTTCACTGGCTCCAGGGTGGGGTCACCGCTCGGCGGCGGCGCAACCAGGGTCGCCTGGCCAAGCTCCACGAGATGCGCGCGCAGCGCGCGGCGATGCTCGGCACCGTCGGCACGGCCAAGCTCGCGCTGGCCAAGGATGACGTCCGGTCGAAGACGGTGATCGACGCCGATCAGGTGACCAAGAGCTATGGCGACCGCGCGATCATTCGCGACTTCTCGCTGCGCGTGCAGCGCGGCGACCGCATCGGCATCGTCGGTCCCAACGGCGCCGGCAAGACGACCTTGCTCAAGCTGCTCACCGGCGAGCTCGCGCCGGACAGCGGCAAGGTCAGCCGGGCAAAGACGTTGAGCGGGATCGTCATCGACCAGCAGCGCAAGCTGATGGAGCCGCAACGGCGAGTGCGCGATGTGCTCGCGGGCGGCGGCGACTGGATCGAGGTGCGTGGCCACAAGAAGCACATCAAGGGCTATCTCAAGGAATTCCTCTTCGATCCGGCCATCAGCGATGCGCCCGTCGGGTCGCTGTCGGGCGGGGAGCGCTCGCGGCTGCTGCTCGCGCGCGAGTTCGCCCGGGCGGCCAACCTCCTCGTGCTCGACGAGCCGACCAACGACCTCGACCTCGAGACCCTCGATTTGCTGCAGGAGGTCATCGCCGATTACGACGGGACGGTGCTGATCGTCAGCCACGACCGCGACTTCCTCGACCGCACGGTCACCATCACCCTTGGCCTCGACGGCTCGGGAAAGGTGGACGTGGTCGCGGGGGGATATGAGGATTGGGTGAGGAAGCGGTACGAGGCCGTTCGTTCTCCTGCGAAAGCAGGGACCCAGACGCGCGAAGCGCTTAAGTCAAAAGAGACGGCCTCCCTGCCGTCGCAGCCGAACAGGAAGCTGTCTTACAAGGATCAGCGCGATTACGACCGGCTACCGGGCGAGATCGAGCGGCTGGAGGCGGAGATCGCTGCGGACGAAGCGGCCCTCCACGATCCCGATCTCTATGTGCGCAACCCGGAGCGGTTCGCCAGGCTGACCGAGCGCATCGCCCGCCACCGCGCCGACATCGAGGCGGCCGAATTGCGCTGGCTAGAAGTCACCGAAATGGCCGAGGCGTTGAAGGCCTGAACCGAGTCGCCAGCCCCACCTTCAGGGTTCGAGATTTCTGCGCGCGCTACATCCGGGCGGAGTGCCGGAAGAGCCAAACGACTACGGCGACGGACATCGCCCACACCAACAACATGAAGAGAACCAGGATTTGCACTTACGGAGACCCATTGGAGCGGCAGGTTCAGCGAGAACATCCTGGACGTGGATTTGTTGCATTGCAACATAGGCTTTTTGCGGTGCAACGAATTGAGATTGAAAAAGGGCTCTTGTCGGCTGCTGGCCGGCTCTTGCCGGTCAAATGCCTAGTGCGAAATCGCGGAGGGTGCTGCGGCGGGGTAGGGGTATTGCACCGATAAGAAGCTGCCGCCATTCGGATCCGGGGCGTAAGACACAAAGAAGCGGTAGCTTTTGCCGCAGAACACCGCGTCCCACTCTTCATAGGCCGCTCGCAGCGAATGCATCGCATAGCTCGCGTCCGTCGGCACCATCGCCGCATTGAGGACGCTGGCCCTGACCTTCGACGGGGCCGGGCAACCGAACGCCGCTCCGTAATAGGTAATGGTCTGGAGGATGTCCTTCTGCAGAACATTGTCGGCGCCCGAATTCCCCGTGAGCTCGACCGGCACGCCGGCGGCGAGCGGCGCGGAAAGCGCCCCGCCGGCCACCGCAAGCACCACCTTCAGCAACGTAGGAGACATGTCACTCCCGTCCGGTTCCGTTCACCCCAGCATGACAGATTTCGCGCAAGCCGCCTATCGGAGTTGCGCTCTAGATGAGTGCGGCCGTCCGCTGCTTGATCCGCCGCTCGAGGATGGACAGCGGCATCGCGCCTTCGCGGAGCACTTCGTGGAACTGTTTCAGTTCGAACTTCGTCCCGAGCGCCTTTTGCGCATCGGCGCGGGCGCGGGCCCAGGCGGTGTGACCGACCTTGTAGCTGCACGCCTGGCCGATCAGCACGCAGTAGCGCTCGACTTCCCGCTGCGAGCGCGCTTGTGCGAACCCGGTGGTCCGGACCATGTAATCGGTCGCCTGCTCGCGGCTCCAGCTTTTGGTGTGCAGCCCGGTGTCGACCACCAGCCTGGCGGCGCGGAAGAGGAACGACTGGAGAAAGCCGGCCTGGCCGAGCGCGCTGTCGGCATAGACGCCCATCTCGCTCGCGAGCTGCTCGGCGTAGAGCGCCCATCCCTCGGAATAAGCGGAGAAAAAGCCGAGCTTGCGGACGGTCGGAATGTCCTTCGATTCCTGGGCGAGGCTGATCTGCAGGTGATGGCCGGGGACGCCTTCGTGATAGGTCAGCGTCGGCAACGTGTATTTCGGCCAGTCGCCGAGATCCTTGAGGTTGATGAAGTAGATTGCCGGGCGCGAACCATCGAGGGCGGCGCGGCGATAATAGCCGTTGGAGGCGCCGTCCTGGATCTCGGGCGGAACGCGGCGAATCTCGAGCGGTGCGCTGGGCACCGTCGCGAACGCCTGGGGCAAGCGGGCGTACATGTCCTTCACCCCCGCGTTGAGGCTGTCGAGCAGAGCGGCGCGGCCGGCGTCCGTGCCCGGGTAAAGCTGCCGCGGATCCTTGTTGAGCGTGGCGAGAAGCTCACCGACGCTGCCCTGAGTAAAGCCCTGGCTCTTTAGAATCGCGTCGAGCTGGCCCGAAATCTCGGCGACCTGCTGGAGGCCCATTTGATGGACTTCGGCCGGCGAGAAGTTGGTCGTCGTGGCCTGGCGAAGCGCCTCGGCATAGATCGCCTCGCCATTGGTCAGGCGCGACGCGCCGTCGCCCGGGCGAGTCGTCGGCCTGAGCTTTTCCATCGCGGCGATCTGCCGGGCGAGCGCCGGGTACACGGCATTGGTGACGATGGCCGCCGCACGCCGGCTCCAGTCGCCGGCGATGCCCTTCGCCGCCGTGCGCCTGGCGATCGATTCCACCATCGTGCTCTGCTCCGGCGCCACGTCGCGCAGCTTGCGCATCTGGCCGAGCCCGAGATCGATCGACCAGGCCGGCGCGAGGAAACCGCGCGCCGCCTGCGCGCGCTGCTCGGCGGTGTCGTTGTCGAGCACGGTCGCGAACTGCTGCAGCCGCGAGAGATAGGCGTCGGCATCGGCCGCGTTTTCGATCGTGTGGGTGGTGTTGAGGAAGTCGGGCGTATCGAAATAGGCGCCGTCCTGCTGGGTGATCGTGTACGGACTTTGCGCTGAGCCAATGTTCCAGCGCGTCGGCGACACGGTCGCGGTCTCGAGAGAATAGAGCACGACCTCGCGGTTGAGCCTGGCGGCCTCGGACAGGGTCGCCGGGCTGATCGCCTTCAGGCGGGCGATCGCGCGGCGGTTGCGCGCCAGGTTCTTCTGCCGACTGACGGGGGTAGGGTCCGTGTCGAGCTTCGACTTCAACGCCGCGTTCGGGCCCTTGTCGAGGCCCAGCGAGCTGGCGAGCTCGGGGGAATTGCGCACCCGCTCCTGGAAGATGTCCTCGAACAGCTGGTTCAGCCGCGCGTCGCCGCTCGCGGCAGCCCTGGTGACGGCGAATGCCGGAGCGTCGGCGAGCGGAAGCAGCGCGGCCGTTGCGCCGGTGGCGAGGAATGAGCGACGGTCCATGATTTGAAGTCCCCGGATTTCTGGAAAGCCGGGCAACGTCTTAGCGTCCGCCGGGACGCCCGCAAATCCGCTCGTCGAACGGGCGGCTACGCTTGCAGACGATATTGCTTGAGCAAGTCGTAAAGCGTCGGGCGGCTGACTCCGAGGAGCTTGGCCGCGCCGGAGATGTTGTTGTCGGTGCGGCTCATCGCCTGGCGGATCGCCTTGCGGTCGGCGACTTCGCGGGCGGCGCGCAGATTGATCGCCATTTCACCAACTTCGTCCAAATCGCGCGCGGGAAAGTCGAGGTCGGCGGCGGTGAGGCTCTTGCCGTCGGCCATGATCACGGCGCGCTTGATCCTATTCTCGAGCTCGCGGACGTTGCCCGGCCAGCCATAGCCGTCGATGGCCGCGATCGCTTCGGGCGAAAGCGACTGCACGCGCGCATTGAGCTCGCGGCTGAAGCGGTTGACGAAATGGCGCGCGAGCAGCACGGAATCGCCCGAACGCTCGGCCAGCGACGGGATCTTCACGACAATCTCGGCAAGGCGGTAATAAAGGTCCTCGCGAAAGCGGCCCCCGGCGATCATCCCCTCGAGATCCTGGTGGGTCGCGCAGACGATGCGGGTGTCGACGGGGATCGGCTGGCGCCCGCCGATCCGCTCGATCACGCGTTCTTGGAGGAAGCGCAGCAGCTTGACCTGCAGCGGCAGCGGAATGTCCCCGACCTCGTCGAGAAACAGGGTCCCGCCCTGAGCCAGCTCGATCTTGCCGACGTTGGACTTGACCGCGCCGGTGAAGGCGCCGCGCTCATATCCGAATAGCTCCGCCTCAAGCAGGTTCTCGGGGATCGCCGCGCAGTTGATGGCGATGAATTCGCCCTTGCGATTGCTTTTCTCGTGCACGGCGCGGGCGAGCAGCTCCTTGCCGGTGCCGCTGGCGCCGAGCAGCATCACCGAGACGTCCGCGCTGGCGACGCGCTCGATCGTCTTGGCGACCTTCTGCATTTCGGGCGCGGCGGTGACGATCGAGCCGAGTACGGTCCCGGCCGAGCCGCTGTCGAGCCGCCGGTTCTCCTCCTCGATCCCGTGCAGGTGGAAGGCGCGGGCGACGATCAGGCCGAGCTTGTCGATGTCGACCGGTTTCTTGTAGAAATCGTAGGCGCCCATGGCGATTGCCTTGAGCGCGCTGTCGGGCGCTCCGTGGCCGCTGGCGACGATCACCTTGGTGTCGGGCTTGAGGCGCAGGATCTGCTCGAGCACGGCAAAGCCCTCGTCGGTGCCGTCGGGATCGGGGGGCAGCCCAAGGTCGAGAGTGACCACGGCGGGCTCAATCGCGCGAAGCGCCTCGATCGCCTGGCCGAGATCGCTTGCGCAGACCACCTCATAGCCCTCGTAGGCCCATTTCAGCTGCCGCTGCAGGCCCTCGTCGTCCTCGACCACCAACAGCACCTTGCGTTCGCCCGGATCGGTCATGCGCGTTTCCGTAGCGGTTCGCTCGCCGGCAGGCCCGGTTGCTCGGTGGCGGGCAGGGTGATGGTGAAGGTCGTGCCTTGCCCCGGGCAGCTGTCCACGCTGAGCCGGCCGCCCATGGCCGCGATCAGCGAGCGCGCCTCGAAGGCGCCGATGCCGAAGCCGCCCGACTTGGTCGAGGCGAAAGGTTGGAACAGGCGGTTGCGGATGAAGTCGCCGTCCATTCCGACGCCCTTGTCGCTGACCGCGATCGAGACCGTGCCGCCGCCGCCGCCGCTGATGCGGACGGTCACCGGCGCGGAGCTGCTGGCGTCGAGCGCATTCTGGACGAGATGGCCGACCGCCTGCTCGAGCGCGCTGGCGTCGGCCAGCGCGGTAAGGCTCCCGTCACCGAGCAGAAGCACTTCGCGGTCGCGGCGGCGGGCGGCGATGGCGCCGGTCAGGATCGGCCGCAGCGGCTCGGCCTGAACGCGCTGCACCCGGGCTGGAGAGTGTGGCGCGAGCCTCGCCAGCAGCTCGTTCATCTTTCCGACCGAGCCCTTGAGCGTCGCCACCATGTCCGCGCGAAACTCCGGATTGTCGGCATGGCGTTCGGCGTTGCGTGAGAGCAGCGACAGCTGGCTAACGAGATTTTTTACGTCGTGGAGGATGAAGGCGAAACGCCGGTTGAATTCGTCGAACCTCTGCGCGTCGGCCAGAGCATCCTGACTCAGCGCTTCGGCAAGCGAACTTGCCGCCTGGTTGCCGGCGGTGCGGAGGAGATCGAAATCTTCCCAGTCGAGCGGGCGTTTGTATTCGGGCGCGGCGAGCACCACGATGCCGACCAGCCGTTCGTGATGGATCAGCGGGATGATACCCCAGGCCTGTTCCTCGTCCGCGATGCAGGCCGGCACCGGAATCGCCTTGTCCGCCGCACTGGCCCAGCCGTCGCGCAGCGCCTGCATCTCGAGAATTCGGCCGCTCTTCTCCAGCGCATTCCAGAAATCGCCAGGCTCCTGCAGCCGGTTGGCGGGCGGGTTGGGCGCCGGCCAGTTCCAGCTGGCGGCAATCGCGGGCGAACGGGCGCTGTCGCGGATCAGCAGAAGACCGCCGGGCGCATCGATGACGTCGGCGAACGCTTTGACGATCCGTTCGGTAAGCGGCGCCGCCTCGGGCCCGGCGCGGCCCAGGGTCTCGGTGAAGCGCAGCCATTCGGTGCGGTAATCGTAACGGTGCTCGAAGAGGTGCTTGGCGACCTTCACCTTGAGCCAGCCGCGCGCCTTCCTCGATGCAAGCAGCAGGCTCGTGACCAGGATCAGCCCGGCGAAAAGTGCGGCGGGCAGCGCGCTGTCCCAGCTCAAGCGGCTGTGCCGAAGCGCCCCGGCGAGGAGCGTCATCACCGCCAGATAGGACGCGATTCCAAGGAGCGAGAGCGACTGGAAGGTGGCGGCGCGCGACAGCTTGATTTTGAGCGATCCGCTGGCGCCGGTCCAGGCGAACAACGGCGCGGTGAAAGCCATGAACAGGCCACGAAGATTGAACAGCTCGGCGACGGGAAGCGCATTGGGGCCTTCGAAATAAGACAAGGTCGCGAGGTTGAGATCATAGCCCCACATGCACGTCAGGCCGAGCATGGGACCGCGGATCCGGGCCTGGCTTTCGGGCGCGGCCTGCCCGTACACGTTGTGGACGAGCACCAGCGCTCCGGCCGACGCGGAGATCCTGAGGATGCTGGCGGTGAGCAGCACATTGTCGAACTCGGCCTTCGACAAATGAACGATCATCGCGAACAGGCCGAGTGCGAAATGCAGCCCGATGGCCAGCGCCACCGCGCCAAAGACGAGGCGGAGACCGACGAAGGCGTCACGGCGGGCGCCGCCCGACATTTCGTAGATGAGCATGACCCAGGCCAAGTTGCGGACGTTGCCGAAGGTCATCGTCATCGGGTCGGTGCGGCCGCAGACGCCGGCCACCATCGCCCAGATGGCGGTGGCGAAGCAGGCGCCGATCAGCAGCTGGTCGGACCGGTCGAGCCGGCGGCCGATGCGCCACAGCCTCACGGACGCGAACGCGACCGCCGCGAGCGCATAGCTCCAGAAGGCGATCAGGTCCTGCATTGCGCAAGTGTCAATTCGGCCGACATGCCCGCAGGTGTCGCTAAACTTTACAAAGAAGTGGTGAACGCTTGCGTGTTTTGCGCTCAGGGAGCAGCAGTCTCAGCGTTCGTCAGGAGCTCTCAGACGATGGAAAAACGGCAAATCGGCGAAAGCGGGATCGAGGTCGCGCCTCTTGCGCTCGGCGGCAACGTGTTCGGCTGGACGGCCGACGAGACGACGAGCTTCGCAGTGCTCGATGCGTTCGTCGACGCCGGCGGGACGATGATCGACACCGCGGACGTCTATTCCGCCTGGGTCCCCGGCCACCAGGGCGGCGAGAGCGAGACCGTAATCGGGCGCTGGCTGAAACGCGACCCGGCCAAGCGCGACAAAATCGTGATCGCGACCAAGGTCGGGTTCATGGCCGGGCTGGCGCCCGACACCATCGGGCCGGCCTGCGATGCCTCGCTGGAACGGCTGGGGATCGACACGATCGACCTCTATTACCAGCACAAGGATGACGAGGGCGTGCCGCTGGCCGACAGCCTCGGCGCGTTCGACCAGCTCGCCAAAGCGGGCAAGGTCCGCGCGCTCGGCCTGTCGCAATTCACCGCGCCGCGGCTCGATGAAGCGATGCGGACCGCGGCCGGCAACGGCCTGCTCAAGCCGTGCTGCCTGCAGCCCTGGTACAATATGGTCGAGCGCGAGAAGCTCGAGGGCGAGCTGCGCGACACCGCGCTCGCGCATGGGCTCGGCATCTTCCCCTTCTACAGCCTCGCCAACGGCTTCCTCACCGGCAAATACCGCAACAAGGAAGACCTCGACAAAAGCCCGCGCGGGCTGCGCAACATCGCGTATCTGGAAGGCAAGGGTCAACGCGTGCTGGAGGCGCTCGACGCAATCGCGGAGGACACCGGCGCCGCGCTCGCCACCATCGCGCTTACGTGGACGATGGCCCAGCCCGGAATCACCGCCGCCCTCGCCAGCGCGACCAGCGTCGAGCAACTAAAACAGCTGACCGCGGCGATGCATTTGACTCTTAAGCCCGACCATATCGCCCGTCTCGACGCCGCAAGCGCGGAGGCCGTGCCGGCGACAGCGTGAGAGATTTCGCCGGTTGTGTCTGCTTTGGGTGGAAAGCGGACATTAGGCGAAGCCTTTACCCAGTCCTTACCCGAAGATATCGACGCCCCAAGTCAGCGAGCTGACCCCTAGAATCGATACGCATCTCGGGAGCGGCATCTGCGTCGGTGTTCAGGAAAATTGAGACGCCCGTTTGTTGGCCCGTAATCGGGTCCACAATTGCCTGCATCCATGCCTCGCCGGCCGCGCCCGTCGGAGTGGACACTACCGTAAAGTCAGTGTTGCCTTTGTGCGTGTCGTTTGCGGCGTTGCCGTCCGCGTCGATGCTTTTTAGATCGATGTAATCGCCCTGAACCCTGCTGAAGTCCGTGATTGTGTGAACATTTATCACAGCCTCAAAAGGCTGGGCAAAAAAGAACCGATCCGCTCCGGTGCCGCCCGTCAGAGTGTCGTTCCCCGGACCGGCACCAATAAAGTCGTTACCTGCACCGCCATCAACGATATCGTCGCCTTCCTGACCGGCGAGATAGTCGTTGCCATCGCCGCCGATTAGTGTGTCGTTCCCTTCATTGCCGTAGATGGTGTCTGCCCCGGCACCCCCGTCCAAAAAATCGTTCCCGGCATGGCCGTAGAGGTAATCGTCACCCGCTCCGCCGCGGTATGTATCGTCGCCGCTGTGCCATTGTAGACGACACCAGGATTTGGTTTTCCCATGAAGTCTCTCCTCCCATCGATTGCGAGTTCGTGGCCGCGCGGATTACTCCGTCTTAATGTCCGGCTAAATCGCCATGGGGCCCTCTAAACGTTCGGGCTCGATCCATGAAACGCTTCAAATCAACGAGTCGTTGGTACGCCTTTCGTTGCGGACGCACAATAACGAGCCTCTAGGCTCTCGTCCCTTACATCGCACGTCGAGCACTTGTGCCGGCACTCGCACAGCGGAGTGGCGCCTCAGCAGCTAATGTCTGCTTTGAGTCGAAAGCGGACTCTAACCCTTCTTCAGCACATCGAGCGCCGCTACAGTCATAGTCTCGGTCGCGGTGGAGATCACCGCGTCCGCATCGGGCGCCCAGAGCGGGCTGTGCAGCGCGGGGAGCTTGAGCGTGTCGCCCTTGACCGCGTCCCATTTCGCCTGGGGGACGCCGCCGACCCAGAAGATCACGCTCTGCTTGGACTTGTCGGCGAGCCAGAAGCGGCTGAAGTCCTCACTCGCCATGATCGGCTTGGTCTCGATGACCCGCGCCGCGCCGAAGTGACTTCCGAAAAGCTGGAGCAGATGGTCGGAAAGCTCCGGCGTATTGTACGTCGCATCGGCCGAGGGCTGCTCGATCTCGACGGTCGGCATCTTGTCGTCGGGCATGCCGGCGGCGATGGCCTCGCCGCGCGCGATGCGGCGGATGCCGTCGAGCAGGAGCTTGCGCGTTTCGGGCGTGTAGCTGCGCACCGTCAGCGCCAGCTTCGCGTCGTCGGAGATGATGTTGCTCTTGGTGCCGGAATGAAAGCTGCCGACGGTCACCACGGCGGGCTGCTGCGGATCGTTCTCGCGGCTGACCAGGGTCTGCAGCGCCATCACGATGCGCGAGGCGAGGACGATCGGGTCCTTGGTGTTCTGCGGATAGGCGCCGTGGCCGCCGACGCCGTGCACGTCGATGTTGACGGTATCGACGTTGGCGAGCGCGAAGCCGCGGGTGACGCCAATCACGCCCGCCGGGAGCGTGGCGCTGTCGTGGAACGCGAGCAGGACGTCGGGCTTGGGGAAGCGCGTGAAGAGGCCGTCGTCGAGCATCGCCTGCGCGCCGATCACCCGCTCCTCGCCGGGCTGGAGGATCATCACCAGCGTGCCCGACCACTGGTCCTTCATCGCCGACAGCCGGCGCGCGGTGCCGAGCCAGGTGGCGATGTGCGTATCGTGGCCGCAGGCGTGCATCACCGGGGTCTCGGTGCCGTCGGGGAGCTTGCCCGTGGCGGTCGAGGCGAACGGCAGCCCGGTCTGCTCGCGGACCGGAAGCGCGTCCATGTCGGCGCGGATGAGGAGGACCGGGCCGGGCCCGTTCTTCATCACCGCGACGACGCCGGTCTTGCCGACATGCTCGGTGACGGCGAAGCCGAGCTTGCGCATCTGGGGCGCGAGCAGGGCCGGCGAGCGCACCTCCTGCATCGACAGCTCGGGATGCGCGTGGAGGTCGCGATAAAGCGTCATCAGCTGCGGCATGTCGGCGCGGATCGAGTCCGACAAAGTCGCGGCGTTGGCGGGCGTGGTCATGGTCATCGCGGCGGCGGCGAGGAATAGCAGCTTTTTCATCGGGGCACTCACTTCGAAAGAGGAACCAGCTCCATAACGTCGAGCCGGGATTCGAAACGGGGTTTGGGCATGACCAGGCGCCAGCGGGCGGGGCCGATGCGCTCGACATAGCCGGCGACGTCGCGGGTCGAGTCCTGGCCATATTGGAGGGCGCGGGTTTCGTCGCCGAGTACGAGAGTGCCGAGGAAGACCTGGCGCATCGCGTCGCCGGCGAAGACGAGCCCGACGTAGCGTTGCGATCCACTGAGCTTGTCGAGCCGCTGCAGGTTGCGCTCCGCCGCGACGCGGCAGGCGAATGGCGGGTAGGACACGAAATCGAGATTGCCCGCGGTCTTGGCGCCGAGCTTGATCACCCGGCACGCATAGTCGCCGTTGGGTATCGGCCCGCCGCCGAGCGCCGCGTCGGGGTCGAGCAGCGCGCCTTCGCGGGCGATTTCGGCCGAGTGGCCTGCGGTTCGCGCCGCGGTCAGCGCGGCGACGAAATCCGCGCGCCAGTCGCGCAGCCGCCCGCGGTCGTCCTCGGTCGCGACCTCATGCCACGCTGATGTCCAGCGCGGGATCAGGCCTTGCGGCTGCTCGACGACGCTGCAGCCGGAGCAAGCGAGGACGAAGCTGAGAAGTAAGGCCGTGCGCATTGGTGGCAAGCTTAGGCCGCCGTCCACCCGCCGTCGATGCTGAGGTTAGCGCCGGTGATCGAGCGCGCTTCCTCGCGGCAAAGGAAGAGAGTGAGCGCGGCGACTTCTTCAGGCGTTACGAAGCGCTTGGTCGGCTGCGCGGCGAGAAGGACGTCGTTCATCACCTGCTCGCGGGTCATGTTGCGCGCCTTCATCGTGTCGGGGATCTGCGCTTCAACGAGCGGCGTCCACACGTAGCCGGGCGAGATGCAATTGACCGTGATGCCGCTCGTCGCGGTCTCCAGCGCGACGGTCTTGGTGAAGCCGGCGATGCCGTGCTTGGCCGCCACATAGGCGGACTTGTTGGGCGACGCGAGGAGGCTGTGCGCCGACGCCGTGTTGACGATGCGCCCCCAGCCCTTGCGCTTCATCCCGGGGACCGCATGGCGCGTCGTGTGGAAGGTCGCCGAAAGGTTGATGGCGATGATCGCGTCCCATTTTTCGGGCGGGAAGTCCTCAACCGGCGCGACATGCTGGATGCCGGCGTTGTTGACGAGGATGTCCGGCCCGCCGAGCTCATCGGCGCAGCGCTTCATCATCCGCTCGATAGCCTGCGGATCGGACATGTCGGCGCCGTCGTGGATCGCGCCAATCTCCTGACATTCGCGGGCGATGTCGGCCGGGTCGCCGAAACCGTTGATCATTAGCCTGGCGCCTTCGGCGGCGAGCACCTTGGCGATGGCGAGGCCGATGCCCGACGTCGAACCCGTGACCAGCGCTACTTTGCCTTCAAGGATCATGAACACACTCCGTCATTGCGAGTGAAGCGAAGCAATCCAGCGCTGCTCTGGATTGCCGCGTCGCCTTCGGCTCATCGCAATGACGGCTGATCCTGGAATTGCAACCGGGGGGGAAGCTCGCGCATTAGGCAGCTTGAGGAGAGGCGCGATGCGGTTTGGCGACGAGCGGGAAAGCACCAATTTCACGGACGACACCGGCCGCGCCGGAATGGGTCTCGGCGGCGGCGGGCTCGGCGGAGGAGGCCTCGGATGCCTGCTGCCCCTCGTCGCCAGCCGCTTCGGGATCGGGGGCGTCGTCGTCCTCGTCATCGGCTATTTTCTGCTGAGCTCGCTCGGCGGCCTTGGCGGAGGAAGCGGCGGCGGGCTCACCCCCGCCACGCAGCAAAGCGCGCCCGCGGGCAAGAGCAACCTCGATCCCAACGTCCGCCACTTCACTTTGCAGGTGCTGGCCTCGACCGAGGACACGTGGAGCAAGCTGCTCCAGCCCAAGGGGATCCAGTACACGCCGACCAATCTCCATTTCTATTCGGAGTCGGACCAGTCGGGCTGCGGCGCGGCGCAATCGGCGATGGGCCCGTTTTATTGCCCCGACGACAAGGCGATCTACCTCGACACGCAATTCTTCGGCGAGCTCTCGCGGCGCTTCCAGGCGCCCGGCGACTTCGCCATGGCCTATGTCGTCGCCCACGAAGTCGGGCACCACGTCCAGGACCTCACCGGATCGCTTGGCCAGGCCCAGCAACTGCAGGCGCGGGCGAGCCGGACCGAAGGCAATGCGATCCAGGTCAGGGTCGAGCTGCAAGCCGATTGCTACGCCGGGGTATGGGCGGCGAACGCCAAGACTCCGCAAGGCCAGCCGGTGATGGAGCCGGGCGATTTCGAGGAAGGCATGCGCGCCGCCGAAGCGATCGGCGACGACACGCTGCAGCGCCAGACCCAGGGGCAGGTCGTGCCCGACAGCTTTACGCACGGAACGTCGGCGCAGCGGAAGGAAGCGCTCCAGCGCGGCTACAAGAGCGGCGACCCCAACGCCTGCAAGTTCTAATCTTTCTCCCTGCAAGCGAAGCTCGGGGGAGGAACCTAGATTTTGACCAGCATCTTGCCGGTGTTGTCGCCTTTGAATAGGCCGAGGAACCCACCGAGCGTATTTTCGAGACCCTCCACCACCGTTTCGCGCGACTTGACCGCGCCGCTCGCCAGCCACGGGCCCATCTCGCCGTAGAATTCATCCATGCGCGGGAAAAAATCGAAGACGATGAAGCCACGCATCCGAATCCGCGCGGCGATCACCCGGGCGATGAAGCGGAAGCTCGGCGGTTGGGGGTCGTTGTAATTCTGGATCATCCCGCAAATGGCGAAGCGGGCATTGTTGCGCGCCACCGCCAAAGCGGCATCGAGATGGTCGCCGCCGACATTGTCGAAATAGACGTCGATCCCGCCCGGCGCCGCCGCGGCCAGCCCCTTGAGGATCGGCCCGGCGCGATAGTCGACGACATGGTCTGCGCCGAGCGAACGGACGAAATCGCACTTGGCCTCGCCCCCCGCCGAGCCGATCACGGTCATGCCCTTCGCTTTGGCGATCTGGACGACCGCCGAGCCGACCGCCCCCGCCGCCGCCGAGACGAAGACCACGTCGCCCTCCTTCGCCGAGGCGGCATCGAGCAGACCGAAATAAGCGGTCGCGCCGGTCACCCCGAGCACGCCGAGGAACAGTTGCGGTTCGACGCCGAGGTCGGGCAGCTTTTTGGCCGTTTGCGCCGGAATGACGGCTTCGTCGCGCCACCCGCCCATGTGCTGCACGAGGTCGCCGGGCGCGAGGCCCTCGGCCTTGCTGGCGACGACCTCGCCGATGGCGCCGCCGTCCATCGGCTCGCCGAGCTGGAACGGGGGGACGTAGCTCTTCACGTCGTTCATCCGCCCGCGCATGTACGGATCGACCGACAGCCAATGGTTGCGAATCTGCACCATGCCGTCGCCGAGCGGCGGAAGCGCAAAGTCCTTGAGCTCGAAATTCTCAGCCGTGGGAAGCCCTTGCGGGCGGCTCATCAAGTGCCAGGCGCGGGGCATGTGAATCTCCTTGTCGACCGACTCCTTGTCGACTGGGCGGGCATAGGCGCGGTGGCGCAGGCAAGAAAAGACCCGGCGGTGAAGGGGACGGCACCGCCGGGTCTCGATTTGCCTCCGTCATGCAGAGGCTGACTGTGCCGCTCGACTAGCGGTAAGTGCCGCCGAAGCTGCGGCCGAGCGTTTGCGGGCCCATCTCGCCCTGGTCTTCGCGCTCGAACAATGCGCGGCTCCGGTCTTCGTCGCGCCAGCGTTTCCGCGCTTCCGCCGCCGGCCGTTCGAGGATCACGCGGTCGCCCTCGACCCGGTCGATATCCGCGCAGCTCAGCGAATGATGGCTGCCGCCGCTTTCCGGATCGGACTTGGCGAGGATGATGCGGTCACCGGCGACGCGGTCGATCGTCCCGACGGCCTGGTCGTCGTTGCCGACCACTTCCATATGCTCACGGATCTGGCCGAGCAGTGCGCGCTTCTGCTGCCGCCGCTCGCGCCAGCTGCCGAATTCGCTTTCGAAGCGCGCCTGGTTTTCGCGGCGATATTCGTCATAGTCGCGGTCGAGCTCGCTCATGTGCTGCTGACGCCAGTCATGGTAGTGCGGGTCGTGGTCACGGCCGCGCTCGATCGAACCGCGCTCGCGATGTCCCATCTCGCCGCCGGCGAAAGACTGGCCGGCTTCGCGCTGGGCCCGGCCATAGTCGCCGGTCAGCGGGCGGTAGCCGCGCTCGCGATCCGGATTGAAATCGCGCCCGCCGGGCCCGCTATCGCGGAAACGGTCGTCATCGCCGCCGAAAGAACGCGCGCGTTCCTCGTCGCGGCCGCGGCCAGGGAAGGCGCCGCGCTCGCGCTCGCGGTCCCAGTCGCCGCGCTGGCCGCGGTCGAAATCGCGCCCATGTTCACGGTTGCGGTCGGGGCCGTTCCCTTCGCGCTCCTGGCGCATCTGGTCTTCGCGACGGCGCCGGTCCGCCTCGTCGTCGCCGAACCACGAAGCGACCTCGTCGCCGGCACGCTCGAAGAAGCCACGGTCATCGTGGCTGCCGCGATCGCGGCCCGCGGATCGCTCGGCCTGCCATCGCGAACGTTCATCGCGCGGAGCGTTGCGCTCCTCGTCACGGTCATATGCCATATCGTCCTCCACGTTGGTTTCATCGTGACCGGCGGAAATGCCGATCGGGATCTTGAGGGAAAAACGAACGGCCGGACGCGGCTGTTCCGTCGCGGAAGGCTTTTGGAGCGCTGAATCGGTGGACCGAAACCCTGGCAGGACCAGCGATTGCAAGGGGGGGAATTCGCGGCTAGTGAGCCGCTCGCCGCGACCCGATTTGCGTCGGGTCGGCAGATATGGCGGTGGCGCGGGGCTGTAGCTCAGATGGGAGAGCGCTGCAATCGCACTGCAGAGGTCAGGGGTTCGATTCCCCTCAGCTCCACCAGCCCGTCGTCCAGTCCAGACCAATAAAGGCCAGTTTTCTGCGGCATTTCACCCACTGTTCGCTTTTGGTGTTCCACTTATGTCCATTGACGGCCAGCCATAACCACCCTATTACGGGGTAAGGAATGGGGTGCTGGGATGCCGTTGACTGCCAAGGAAGTAAAGAATGCAAAGCCCGGCAGGCTCTCGGACGGGAATGGCCTGTATCTGCTCGTGAAGCCGAGCGGTTCTGCCTCATGGGTCCTTCGTGTTCAGTCGGATGGTCATCGCCGTGATTTCGGCCTGGGGTCACTCACCCTTGATTCGATCGACGCGGAGATACCGATACACAAGCGCAGACTACTTACCCTCGCTGATGCTCGCGAAAAAGCGCGGATCGGCCGGGCGTTGGCAAAAGCGGGCATCAATCCCTCGGTGGAATGGCGGCAACAGGAAGTCGCAGCTCCGCGGATATTCGAGGACGTGGCGAAGGAGACTTACCGGCAGCGCAAGAAGGGCTGGCGCAACGGAAAGCACCAAGAGGAATGGCTCAGCTCACTCGAACGTCACGCTTTCCCCGAAATCGGACAGATGTCGGTAGATGAAGTGGACGCCACTGCTATTCAAAAAGTCCTCCTTCCGATTTGGCTGCTTAAGGGCGAGACCGCCCGCCGTGTGAAGCAGCGCATCGGCTCGGTGCTGGACTACGCCCACGCCAAGGGTTGGCGGGCTACGGAAGCGCCCATGCGGGCCGTTAATCAGCTTATGCGGAGCATAAAGCAGCCGAAGCGCGGCAACTACGCTGCCATGCCGTATAAGGCCATTCCGGCCTTCATGACCAAGCTCGGCAACGGTGATGTTTCGGTGGGTCGGTTCGCGCTTCGTTTTCTCATCCTAACCGCGGCTCGGTCAGGCGAGGTTCGCAAGGCCCAATGGAAAGACATCGATCTTGATGCGGCGGAATGGCGGATGCCGAGTGAAAAGACCAAGGCGGACAGGCTGCACATCGTGCCGCTCGTACCTGCCGCACTCGATGTTCTCCACGAACTGATCGGACTGTTCGCGACTAAGCCTGACGATCTCGTGTTTCCAGGCAGGGGTGGCATGATGAGCGACGCCACAATGGCGAAGGTCTTACGGGTCAACGGCGGAGCTGACGTCACAGTCCACGGTTTCCGCTCGACCTTCCGCGATTGGGCTGCGGATACCGGGTTTGCGGACTCGTGGGCGGAATCCGCTCTGGCGCATATCAACCCAAATCGCACGGAAGCGGCGTATCGGCGCACCACCTTTTATGACCAGCGACGTGATCGGCTGATGCCGGCGTGGGCCTCCTTTGCCCTCGGAAATAAACCGAATGTCGTGGCGCTCGCCGAT
>JBDTXI010000044.1:0-5544 GCA_040006255.1 Sphingomicrobium sp. | reverse complement strand
AGCTTCCGCCGCACAAGGTCGTCGGCATCACCGGCACCAACGGCAAGTCGACCACGACCGCGCTGATCCACCACATCCTCCAAACCGCGGGCGTGCCGAGCGCCATGGGCGGCAACATCGGCCTGCCCATCCTCGCCCAGGATCCGCTCCCCGAAGGCGGGGTCTATGTGCTTGAGCTGTCGAGCTACCAGCTAGACCTGACGCAGAGCCTCGACTGCGACGTCGCGGTGCTGCTCAACATCACGCCCGATCACCTCGATCGCTACGAGAGCTTCGAGGCGTACGCTGCGTCGAAGATGCGGTTGTTCGAGATGCAGTCAGTGGACGGCGTGGCTATCGCCCGGGTCGATGAATGGTTCGGAGCAGGCGCAGTCCATCGTAGTAACGCAGGGTCCGTCGCCATAACGTCTGAGGCATTTCACGACTATCAAGGCGACCCTCACAAACTGGGCGTTTATGAGCAGGTGCAGTGGCCACCGCTGCAGGGTCCCCACAACTATGAGAATGTCTGCGCGGTCGTTCATGTCTGCTATATCCTCGGCTTAGATGGCGGACAGATAAGGGACGGCCTCCGCACGTACCCCGGCCTGCCGCACCGCATGGAGCGTATCCGCGAGCGCGACGGCGTCATCTTCATCAACGACAGCAAGGCGACCAACCCGACCGCCACCGCCCCCGCGCTCGCCGCGTTCGAAAAAATCCGCTGGATCTGCGGCGGTCAGGCGAAGACCGGCAATCTCGACGAATGCGCCCCCCACTTCGGCCATGTGCGCAAGGCCTATACCATTGGCGAGGCAAGCGAATTGTTCGCTTCGCTCTTGTCGCCGCACATGGCTGTGGCACAGTGCCAGACGCTGGAGCGGGCGGTGGGAGAGGCGGCGGCCGAAGCGGAGAGCGGGGACACCGTGCTTCTCTCGCCGGCGTGCGCGAGCTTCGACCAGTTCCGCGACTTCGAAGATCGCGGGGACACATTCCGGGCTCTGGTGGAGGGGTTATGATCGGGAGCATTTCCGGCAAGATCAAAGCCAAAGCGGCGCTGATGGACCCTGGCCATTACGGCCGCTCCGACACGTCGGCGATCGGCCGCTGGTTCTGGGAAATCGACAAGGTCCTGCTGCTGTTGATCGCGGTGCTGATCGGCATCGGGCTGATCGCCGTCGCCGCCGCCTCGCCGGCCGCGGGGCAGCGCTACTCGGGCGGCAACGTGCATTTCTCCGAGCTCTATTATTTCTGGCGCCAGCTCGCCTGGATCGCCGCCGGCATTCCGGTGATGATCGGAATTTCGATGATGCCGCGCGAGCGCGCCCGCCGGCTGTCGCTGTTCGGCGCGGCGTTTTTCTTTGTGCTGCTGGTGTTCGTGCCGATCGTTGGCCCCGAACATAATGGCGCCAAGCGGTGGATCGAGTTCGGGCTCGGCCAGGTGCAGCCGTCGGAGTTTCTGAAACCCTTTTTCGTCGTCGCCATGGCCTGGCTGCTGAGCCTCAAGGACAGCGACAAGTCGCTCCCCGTCTACCCGATCTCGGCCGTGATCACCGGCGGCATCGCTTATCTGCTGATGAAGCAGCCCGATTTCGGCAGCACCATCATCTTCTGCGCGGTTTGGATCGCCATGCTCGCGCTTGCGGGAGTGTCGATGCGGCTGCTGGTCATTCTCGCCGTGTGCGGGCTCGCCGGGTTCGTCCTCGCGTATTTCTTCTACGACGTCGCCACCCAGCGCATCGACGAATTCCTGTTCAAGACCGGCGACACGTTTCAGACCGACAATGCGATGCGCACGCTCACGGCCGGCGGGCTGTTCGGAATGGGGCCCGGCGGCGGGACGCGCAAGTTCGGCCTGCCCGAGCCGCACACCGATTATATTTTCTCGGTCATCGGCGAGGAGTTCGGGCTGATCGCCTGCCTCGCCATCGCCGCGCTCTATCTCGGCATCGTCGCCCGCGTGCTGATCAAGTTGCTCGACGAGGACAACAGCTTCGCCATCCTTGTCGCCGCCGGACTGGCGATCGAGTTCGGGCTGCAGGCGCTGATCAACATCATGGTCAACGTCCAGCTGGCGCCGTCCAAGGGCATGACGCTGCCGTTCATCAGCTACGGCGGATCGTCGATGCTCGCGCTGTCGATCGGGATGGGCTTGCTGCTCGCCTTCACCCGCCGGAACCCCTATCTCACGCGCTCACCTTATGTAGTGAAATGGAGCGGGGAGAGCCTGACGGCATGAATTTCGTTCTCGCTGCCGGCGGCACCGGCGGCCATATGGTCCCGGCCCATGCGCTCGCGGCGGAATTGAAGAGCCGCGGGCACGGAGTCCTGCTGATCACCGACGACCGCGGCGCGCGTTTCCCCGGGCTGTTCAAGGACGTGCCCGTGCATATTCTCCCCGCCGGGCGCTTGGGCGGAGGACCGATCGGCTGGCTCAGGGCGGCGAGCTCGGTGCTGAGGGGCCGAAAGCTGGCGAAGGCGCTCTACCGCGTTCACCGGCCCGATGCCGTGGTCGGGTTCGGCGGCTATCCCGCTTTGCCCGCGCTGCTCGCGGCCAGCTCGGTGCGTATCCCGACCGTGCTGCACGAGCAGAATGCGGTGCTCGGCCGCGTCAACCGGCTGCTCGCCGGCGATGCCACCGCGATCGCCACTGCGTTCCAGGACGTCGAGCGGCTGAAAGGCAAGTTTGCGAAGAAGACGGCCCTGGTCGGCAATCCGGTGCGCGAGGAAATCGTCCGGCTTGGCGAGCTTCCGCTCCCGCCGTTCGACGAGGTCGCCCCGCTGAAGATTCTCGTCACCGGCGGAAGCCAGGGCGCGGCCGTGCTCGGCGAGATCGTCCCCGCGGGGCTGGGCCTGCTCCAGCCCTCGCTTCGGCGGCGCCTGCAAATCGTCCAGCAATGCCGCCCCGACGACATCAGCGAAGTGCGCCAGCGCTTTGCCGACCTCGGCATTCCCGCCGAGCTCATGACCTACATCGAAGACATGCCTGAAATGCTCGGCGATGCCCATCTGGTGATCGGCCGGGCAGGGGCTTCGACCATCGCCGAGCTGACCGCCGCCGGGCGCCCCGCGATCCTCATCCCGTTCCCGTCGGCGACCGACGATCACCAGACCGTCAACGCGCGCGAAATGACCGCGGCCGGCGGCGCCCGGACCATCCAGCAGGACAGCTTCACCCCCGAAGTTCTGGCGCGGCAGATCGAGGCGATGGCCGCCGATCCGGTCGCGCTCAACAATGCCGCGTCGCGCGCGCTTTCGGTCGGACGGCCGCACGCCGCCCGCGACCTCGCCGATTTGGTCGAGAGGGTCGGCAACGGCCTCGCGCCGGTGGCGGTCGGTCCCGCATTGTCGCCGCGCGTTCGCACCGCCTTCGCCGGGGGCGTGCCGGCGTGAAAAAGGCGATGGGCACCGACATCGGCACGATCCATTTCGTCGGGATCGGCGGGATCGGCATGTCGGGCATCGCCGAGGTGATGCACCAGCTCGGCTATCGCGTGCAGGGATCGGATGTCGCCGACAGCTATGTCGTCGAGAAACTGCGCAAGGCCGGAATTCCGGTCACGATTGGCCATTCCGCCGACAACCTCGGCGACGCCGCGGTCGTCGTGTGCTCGTCGGCGATCAAGGACAGCAATGCGGAGGTCGCGGCGGCGGCCGAGCGCCGGCTTCCCCGCGTCAAGCGCGCGGAAATGCTCGCCGAGCTGATGCGCATGCAAAAGACGGTCGCGGTCGCCGGCACGCACGGAAAGACGACAACGACCTCGATGGTCGCCGCCTTGCTCGACAGCGGAAACCTCGATCCGACGGTGATCAACGGCGGAATCATCAACCGCTACGGGTCCAACGCCCGCCTCGGCAAGAGCGACTGGTGGGTGATCGAGGCCGACGAAAGCGACGGCAGCTTCCTTCGCCTCGACGGAACGATCGCCGTCGTCACCAACATCGATCCCGAGCATCTCGAACATTACGGCAGCTTCGATGCGGTGAAGGACGCTTTCGTCGAGTTCATCGAGAACGTGCCCTTCTACGGACTGGCTGTGCTGTGCGTCGACCATCCCGAAGTGCAGAACATGATCGGCCGCATCCGCGACCGGCGCATCGTCACCTACGGCTTCTCGGCGCTCGCGGATGTCCGCGCGGACAACATCTCGCACATCCCCGGCGGCAGCCGCTTCGATGCCGTCGTGCTCGCGCGCGATGGCGAGCGCCGCACGATCGAGGGCGTCGAAGTGTCGATGCCCGGCCGCCACAATATCCAGAATGCGCTCGCCGCGATCGCGGTCTCGCTGGAGATGGGGCTGAGCGACGAGGCGATCATCCAGGGCTTCGAGCGGTTCGATGGCGTCAAGCGTCGCTTCACCCGGGTCGGAGAGGCCGACGGGGCGATCGTGATCGACGATTACGCCCACCATCCGACCGAAATCCGCGCCGTGCTCGCCGCCGCCCGCGAAGGCGCTGACGGGCGGGTGATCGCGGTGATGCAGCCGCACCGCTACAGCCGGCTGCAGACGCTGATGGACGACTTCCAGAACGCCTTCAACGATGCCGACGTGGTGTTCGTCACGCCCGTCTACCCGGCCGGCGAGGAGCCAATCGAAGGCGTCGATTCGGCGGCTTTGGCCGAGGGCCTTAGGGCGCACGGCCACCGCATGGTCCGCGCCGTTGCCGACCTCGACGAAATCAGCCGCGAGCTGCGCGATCTCGCCGCCGACGGCGACATGATCATCTGCATGGGCGCCGGCGACATCACCAAATGGGCCGCCGCGCTCCCCACCGCCATCCTCGAATCGCGGCGGCGAAAATCTCCCCTACCGCTAGCGGGAGGAGAAGAGACGCGAAGCGGCGAAGGGGTGGGTACGTGAGCGGACAGGCCCACCCCCTGACCCCCTCCCGTAAACGGGAGGGGGAAATGCCCAAGGTTCGCGGCCGCCTGACCGCCGATGCGCCGCTCGCGCCGCTCGTCTGGTTCAAGTCCGGCGGCAGTGCCGAATGGCTGTTCGAGCCGCAGGACGAGGAGGACCTGACGCAGTTCCTGAGCGAACTCGATCCGCATCTCCCGGTGATGGCGCTCGGCCTCGGCTCCAACCTCATCGTCCGCGACGGCGGCGTGCGCGGCGTGGTCGTCAGGCTCGGCAAGGTCTTCGCCGGGATCGAGCAGCTCGACGAGGTAACCGTGCGCTGCGGCGGCGGCGCGAGCGGAATCCTGGTGTCGTCGACCGCGCGCGACCACGGCATCGCCGGCCTCGAATTCCTCCGCGGGATTCCCGGCACCGTCGGCGGGTTCGTACGCATGAATGGCGGCGCCTACGGCCGCGAGGTCAAAGACATTCTCCTCTCCGCCCGGCTCGTCCTGCGCTCCGGCGAAGTCGTCGCATGGCCATTGGAGAAACTCGGCTACACCTACCGCCACAGTGATGTTCCCGAAGGCGCCGTGGTGGTCGAAGCGACGTTGCGCGGCGCGCCCGGCGATCCCGCGGCCATTGGCGCGGAAATGGACGCGATCGCCCGCGCCCGCGAGGAATCGCAGCCGCTCAGAAGCCGCACGGGCGGCTCGACCTTCAAGAA
>JBDTXI010000043.1:0-9544 GCA_040006255.1 Sphingomicrobium sp. | reverse complement strand
GTCGAGCTTGACGGCGATCGCCATGTCACACCGTCCCTTCGAGGTCTTCGCGCATCAAAGCGCCCTCGGCGAACACGCGCGCGAGGACGAAGGTGAGGATGACCGCGAGCCAACCGCTGGTGGAGAAGCCGGCATCGAGATGCAGCGGAAATTCCTTGGAGGCGATCGCCTTGCCGATGCCGCCGATGACCATGCTCAAGAGCTGGAGCGCGAGCAGCGCCCAGGCGATCGCCTGCAGGCGATAGGCATTCGCCGCGACGAACGGATCGCCTCGGCTCACCGTCTCCACCATCCGCAGCAGGCGCGTCAGAATGAGGTGGTTGAGCGGCACTGCGAGCAGCCCGAGACCGGCGATCACGCGCAGTCCGGTCATGATCGGCTCCGCTTCGGTTCCCGCCGGAACCTCGATCGCCCGCCTGAACCACGCCTCGTTGACGAACGTGAAAGCCAGCAACCCAAAGACGGCTGCGCCGTAAAGCCAGTTCACGACGACCAGGATGCGCAGCGTCACATAGGCGACGGGCAGCGCGGCGGAAGTGTTGCGGGGCATTGGCGTGCTCTCCAAACGAATCACATTATCGATTATCGATACTATACTTATCGTTTATCGACAATAACGTTATCGATGAACGATGTGATCTGCGGTAGGCGACGCGTTCCGCCGCCCTGAGCACCCACGACGCCAACGCCGACAGGCGGCTTGACCGGCTGCAACGGCGGCTTGCGGCGAAGGAGGGGCGCGGGCAGTAACCGCTCGGAGGGAGCCGCCGCATGAGCCTCATCGCCGATCTGAAATCGCTCGAGCCGTCGCAGCGCAGCGCGATCTGGGCGAGCTATCTCGGGTGGACGCTCGACGCGTTCGACTTCTTCCTGATGGTGTTCATGCTTTCGGCCATCGCCAAGGAGTTCGGCACCGACGTGAAGGCGGTGGCGGAAGGGGTTTTCCTGACGCTTGCCGCGCGGCCGATCGGCGCCTTCTGCTTCGGCTGGCTGGCCGAGCATTTCGGCCGCCGCCCGGTGCTGATGGCCGACATCATCCTCTTCTCGCTATTCGAACTCACGTCCGGCTTCGCGCCGACGCTGACCAGCCTGCTCGTCCTGCGCTTCCTCTTCGGCATCGCCATGGGCGGCGAATGGGGGCTGGGCGCGAGCCTGGTGATGGAATCGATCCCGGCGAAGCTTCGCGGCCCCGTTTCGGGCCTACTCCAGAGCGGCTATCCGTCGGGCTATTTCGTCGCCAGCCTCGTTTATTATTTGCTGTTCGACACGATCGGCTGGCGCGGCATGTTCATGGTCGGGGTCGCGCCCGCGATCCTCGTCCTGCTCATCCGCGTCCACGTCAAGGAAAGCCCGGTGTTCGAGGCGCGGCGCGGCAAGGCGGCGCCGAACCCGGTCATGGAGCTGGTGCGCAACTGGAAGATCGCGCTCTACCTCGTGGTGCTGATGACGGCATTCAACTTCTTCAGCCACGGCACCCAGGACCTCTATCCGACCTTCCTCCAGAAGCAGCACCATTTCGACACCCACACCACCGGCATCCTCGCCGCCGTGATGAACCTCGGAGCGATCGTCGGCGGAATCACCTTCGGCATCTGGTCGGAAAAGATCGGGCGCCGGCGCGCGATCATCACCGCCAGCCTGCTCGCCTTGCCGGTGATTCCCTTGTGGGCCTTCTCGGCGACCCCTCTATTGCTCGGCGCCGGGGCCTTCCTCGTCCAGGTCGCGGTCCAGGGCGCGTGGGGCATCATCCCGGTGCATCTGAACGAGCTGTCGCCGCCGCTGGCGCGAAGCCTGTTCCCCGGTTTCGCTTATCAGCTGGGCAATCTGATCGCTTCCAAGAACGCCCCGATTCAGGCCGGAATCGCTGAATCCCACGGCGACAATTACGGGCTGGCGCTGGCCATGGTGTGCGGATCGATGGCGATCGTCATCGCTGTCTGGACCGCGCTTGGCCCCGAACGCCGCAACGCCGATTTCCTCGCGGAAGCGAAAGCGGGGCCCGGCTAAACCTTCGCGGCCCACGGGCGTTGTTCCGGTCGAGACGGCGTGAGATGTCGAGCAACCTGACCTACAGCGGAACCCCCGGCCCGCCGGACAAGGCTAAGGCCATGGCCGCGGTGATCGTCGTCCATGCGCTGCTCGCCGCGATCATCCTCACCGGCTTGAACGCGGGCCGCATCCGCCAGGCCGTCGAGCGGCTGACCACGATCGTCATCATCGAGCCGCCGCCTCCCCCGCCATCGCGGCCGCCCATTCCCACGCGCAAACCGCAGGCGATGAAGAAATCGGCCGGCGCGCCCGCCAAGAAAGCCGAGGCCGCCCCCGTCGTCGCCCCGCAGCCGCGGCTGACGCTCCCCTCGCCGATCCCGGCGGCCAAGGTCGCCGGCACCGGCGCGGCCTCCTCGTCGGGCGCAAGCAGTGCTGGGACCAGCAGTGGCGCGGGCGGCAACGGCAGCGGTCCGGGCGGCGGCTACGATAACGGAGGGAACATCCCTGCCCGACTAGTCCGGAACCTCAGTCGCGGCGACTATCGGAGCATCTCATCGTACGGGATGCCACAGGGGTCTGCGGTGCTTCACCTGATCGTCAACGCCGGTGGGACTGTTTCCAGCTGCCGCGTTCTGCGCTCGAGCGGGTCAGGTCAAGTTGACGCGGTGATATGTCAGCTTGCCGCTACGCGCATGCTGTTCGAGCCCGCAGAAGATTTATCAGGTCGGCCAGTTGCGTACGAATTCGACTATCACGCTCGCTGGCAGTAGTCGGGCGCCACGCTAACGCTCTTAGCGGCTCGCGCTCGCCACCGTTCCCGCGTTGCTGCCGAGCGTCGCCAGGCGCTCCGCATCGCGGCCGTAGACGTCGTTGGAATAGACGATGGACGAGCCGTTCTCGTCGGGCATCGCGGTCAGATAGGTGATGTACACCGGCACCGGGTTGGCGAGCGGGACCATCTCCTCGGTCCCCGCGGTCTCCCAATCGAGATCGCGGCCGAACAGCCACTTGCCGAGGCGCGCCGCATCCTCGAGCCGCACGCAGCCGCCACTGTACAGCCGCGAAGCCTCGGTGAAGAGCTCGCGCTCGGGATTGTCGTGGAGGTAGATTCCGGCCGAGTTGGGGAACATGAACTTCATTCGGCCCATCGAATTGTGCGGGCCCGGCAGCTGGCGGATCAGCACTTCGGTCTTGCCCGCCGCGACCGCCTTCCAGTCGATCGTCGTCGGATCGACGATCCTGGCATCGGGGCTCCAGTCGGACAGCACCTGGTAGCCGAGGTCGTCGAGATAGCGCAGGCCCTGCTTCACGGCCTTGGGCGCGATTCGCTCGGCGGCGAGGTCGGGCGGCACGTACCAATAAGGGTTGAGACTGGCGAAGCGCACATAGGCCGTCATCAGCGGGGTCGGATATTTGGGCTTGCCCACCACCACGACCATCGAATCGGCCCGCTTGCCGTTCTCGTAGGTGTAGAGCCGCTGCTGCGCCGCGTTGACGAGGATGTAGCGCTGCTTGCCCGCGGGAAGCGCCCGCGCGCGCTCGAGGTTGACGGCGAGCAGCTGGCGCTCGTGGTCGGTCGCGTAACCATGGTTGGCGAGCGCATTGCGAAGCTCGCCGTACATCGGGTTCATCCACCCGAGATCGCGCACGTATGCGGCGAGCGACGGCGCGTTCGCCGCGACGATCAGCGCCGCTCGCGGCGACGGCGGCGCAGGGCGCAGCGCCGCATCGACATACAGGATGCCAAGGTTCAGATCCTGGCGAAGGTCCCTCACATAAGCGACGAAGGCGTCGGACAAGGCGCGGTCGGCCGCATTTACATCCTTGCGCTTGCCGAGGCGCGCTTCCGCGATCAACTGGTGCAACGCAGCGGGGTCATATTTGTCGGGGTTGAGGCCGTCGAGGCTGGCCGTGCCGAGCAGCGCCACGAGTTGGTCGGCGGCATCGCCGCTCGAGGCGGCGAACCACAGCGGAGCGCCGTTGCGGGCGCGATAAAAATCGTCGGCGCTCTGCCCGGCGGGGTTTGCAGCGAGCGGCGCCGGGGCAGCCGCGGCCGAGGCGGGCGAAAGCGGTGCCGCGGCGAACATTACGCTCAGCGCGGCACCGGTAAGCCTTTGAAAAAAGTGCACCGGCGCTGGGCCGGTGCACGAGTTACGCAAACCTGTCACTTCTTCTCCGATCGAACGGTTGCTCATCAAAGCCAGGCTTTGATGAACCCCGTTAACCGCGCTCGCCACTCCGCATCGGAGCCGGAGCCGACATCGGCGGAGGCGGAGCTGCGTTCGACGGGGCACCGGCATAATATTGCCCGTTGTAGACATATCCGTCCACCGTGCCGTCATTGTTGCGATCGGCCCACACCGCGCCGGCGATACCGCCGACCGCAGCGCCGATCACCGCGCCCTGGAGAATGCTGACGCCCGGAAGGACTGCGCCGGCCGCGGCGCCGAGTGCGGCCCCGCCAAGAGCGCCGGTCATGACGCCGCGAGTGGTCGGGTCATAACCCTGCGGCGTGCCCTGGTAATATTGGCCGTTGGACACATAGCCGTCAACGTAGCCGTCATTGTTGTTGTCGGCCCACACGGCGCCGGCAAGACCGCCGATGGCCCCGCCCACGGCGGCACCTTCGATGATGCCGATTCCCGGCGCAACCGCGCCGATCGCGGCTCCACCGGCCGCACCGACCGCGGCGCCTTCGGCAACGCGCGGATTGCTGGCGCACGCACTAAGTGCGACTGTGCTGGCCAGTGCCAGGGCTAAATATTTCTGCATCGCTCGTTCTCCCGTTTGTTGAGCTTTTCGGACCATGCATCGCGTCTCCGAAAATGCCGGAGTCGGTGCATGTCGCAACGCAGGAAACGAGGATTGCCGCTCATCGTTCCGCTTCCGCGACAATGGTTTTGCGGGAAACCCCCGCGAGCGCGTAAACTCTCCGTTCAACCCGTTGAATTGCATCTTGAAGATCGAGGCCCATGAAAGCGACGATTTATCACAATCCGATGTGCGGAACCTCGCGCAAGACCTTGGAAATCCTGCGCGACAGCGGCGCGGACGTGTTGATCCGCGAATATCTCAAGAACCCGCCGAGCCGCAACGAGCTGAAGCGACTCTATGATCGAGCGGGAATCACGCCGCGCGAAGGACTGAGGGCGAAGGAACCGCTCGCCGCCGAGCTCGGCCTCACACGGCCCGGAGTCACCGACGACCAAGTCCTCGACGCGATGCTCGCGCACCCGATCCTGATCAACCGCCCCCTCGTCGAAACGCCCATCGGCGTCCGCCTCTGCCGCCCCCAGGAGGTGGTCAGAGAAATTCTCTAGCCGTCACCCAGTGAAAGCAGGGGTCCCACTTTCTTCGTGGATTTGGAAAGCGGGATTCCCGCGTGCGCGGGAATGACGGATAGAGACGCCATGAGTCGCCTCGATCCGCGCCTTCTGCTCCAGGGCTATGCCACGGGCATCTTCCCCATGGCCGACAGCCGCGAGGCGGACGAACTGTTCTGGGTCGAGCCGCGCAACCGCGCGATCATCCCGCTCGACGGTTTCCACGTTTCGCGTTCGCTCCGCCGCACCATCCGCTCGGGCCGCTTCGACGTCACCCGCGACCGCGACTTCGCCGGGGTCATCGCCGCCTGCGCTGAGCGCGAGGAAACCTGGATCAACGCCGAGATTGAGCAGGCCATGATGGCACTTCACGGATCGGGTCACGCGCATTCGATCGAGATTTGGCGCGACGATCGCCTCGTCGGCGGGGTCTACGGGGTGAAGCTCGGCAGCGCCTTTTTCGGCGAAAGCATGTTCAGCCGTGTGCGCGACGCATCGAAAATCGCGCTGACGTGGCTGGTGGCACGGCTCAAGGCCGGCAATTTCACCCTTCTCGACTGCCAGTTCATGACCGACCACCTCGCCTCGCTCGGCGCGGTCAGCGTCACTCGCGAGACCTACGTCGCGTTACTTTCGGCGGCGGTCGGCGGCGGCGTTGCCGCCGGAGCATCGGCCGAGGGCGCAGGTCGAGCGGCCGCCGCCCCACCCGATTTCGGAGCGCTCGACCGGTTGCTCGACGTCACCGGAGCGGCCGGCGCGGCCGGTCCCGCCGGATATGTCATCTCGCAGCTCTTGGGCGAGACGTCGTAGACCGCGTGCTCGACCACGTTCAGCGACGGCGATTCCTTGTACAGCCAGCCGGAGAACACGCGGCGCCAGCGCTGGTCGGCGCCCTCGACGTCGACCTGGACGAACGCCCCGGTGAGCTTCTCCTGCTCCCACGGAGCCGTCGTTTCGCACGCCCGCAAGCTGACCGTCATGTCCTTCCACCGCGCCGACTGGCCGGGGTGGAGGGCCACGGTTTTGACGATCCCGTTGCGCTTGTTGAGCACGCCGAGCACCGCGACCCGCTGCGCCATCGGAGTCACGCCGGCGGCATTGACCGCGGGCGCGGCGGAAGCCGCCGGGCGCGCCGGTCCGTTCTGCGCCTGCTGCCCGCGCCCGCACCCGGCGAGCGCGACGGCAAGCAACAGCGGAACGGCGGCGGGGCGCCTCACGCCTACTCGGGAATCCACGGCTCGTAGTCGCCGGTAGAGGCCGGGCGCACCTTGCCGCTGCCGAGCGCCCCGTCGGGCCGGAACGCGGCGAACGTGCCGGTCAGGTTGGGCGTCGGCTTCAGCTGGAACTTGCGCAGCGGCGGAAGCGCCTTGCCGGGAAGATCCTCGATCGTCCCCCGCAGCCACGCCTGCCACTCGGGCGGAGTGCGGCTGCCGTCATTGGCGCCGGCGTAAATCACCCAGCGGTGCGTGGGGTTCTTCTTCGCCTGGTAATAGATGTTGCCGTCGTCGTCGCGCCCGACTTCCTCGCCGAAGCGCCACGTCGACAACCGGGTTCCCCAGGTCGCGCCGTTCCACCAGGTGAATGTTCTCGACCAGAATCCCATGGGTGCGTGCCTGTGCCGCAATCATCCCCTCCCTGCAAGGGAGGGGTCGGGGGTGGGTGCGACTGAAGCGGCTCAATGCCGATGAAGACGCTTCCTCATGGGCCAAGTTCCTCCCTGCGAGCGAAGCTCGTGGGGAGGGGAACCAGCGCAGCTGGTGGAGGGGTGACTGGCGCTAGCGTCTTCTACCCCTCCACCATTCCCTCTGCGGAGAATGGTTCCCCTCCCCATCGCGATGCGATGGGGAGGAAATTCAGCGAGGCCAATCCACGCGGTCGCCGGCGGTTATGCCGAGCTCCGCCGCGCGGCCGCCGCGGATCTCGAGGACGACGGCGATCGGCTCGCCGGCCGGCACCGGCGTTTCGTCGAGCGCCCGCGCCGTGGCGATGCGGGCAATGGTGCCGTCGGCGCGGATGAAGACCATGTCGAGCGGGATCAGCGTGTTCCTCATCCAAAAGGCGACGTCCTGCGGCGGATCGAAGGGGAAGATCATTCCGCGGTCGCCGGCGAGCGAGGGGACGAACATCAGTCCGCGCTGCTGCTGCTCGGGCGTGCGCGCAACTTCGACGCTGAAGCGGTGGTCGCCGTTCGGCGAATGGATTGTCAGGGGCATGTGTTGCAAACCGGTCTGCACGCGCTGCTCGGGAGGAACGTTGCGCGCGGGGACTTCGGGACTGCACGCAACGAGCGATATCGCGAGGGCGGCGGCTAGGCGTCCAGTCCGTTGAAAGGACGAAGCTCGACCGCGGTCAGGCCCTTGCCGCTCGGCGCGATCCGCGCCTCCAGGGTCTGTCCCGGCAGGAGATCGCCAAGGTGGGCGAGCCGCACCGTTTCCATGTGCACGAACACGTCCTCGCCGCCCAATTCGTCGGGCCGCTTGAGAAAGCCATAACCGCGCACCCGGTTGAACCATTTGACCTCCAGCGGCTCATACTCGCCGGCCGCTTCGGCCAGCACCGTGCGGTCCGCGCGTTCGGCCGGAGAAATGGACGAACGCGGCTGCTGCGGCAAGGCCGTCGAGAGGTCGATGGAGATAACTTTTTTGGCCTGAAGCCCGCGCTGCTGGCGAACGGGCACGCATTCGATGATCGCGCCCTCGGGAACGCTGCGGCGGCCATGCTCGCGAAGAACGCTGAAATGGAGCAGCACGTCCCCGTCGATTTCCTCGCTGACGAGGAAGCCGAAGCCGCGCGTCGCGTCGAACCACTTCACCTTGCCGGTAATGGGCGCCAGTTCAGACACGGAAGCATGGTCGTCCGAATCCATTTCGGGCAAAACCTCCCCCTCAGGAGCTATCGTCGCAACGCGCACCACTGTCTCCATTAACACGGCAGCCTGTGTCGGCAAATCGACATTCCGTGGCAGTTAACACAGGTTAATGGGCGCTTTCGGCGAGTTCGTCCACGTCAATTTCCGCGCCCGGAGCAAGCGCGACGATCGCCCGCGCGATGGCGAACCCGTGCCCCGCCCGGATCATCACGCCGATGGCCTTTTCACGCGCCCGTGGATCGGCGATCCGCTCGGTCGCGAACGGGCCGATGCGGCGGCGCCTGGCGAAGCGCAGCGCCGCTTCGACGGCCTCGCCATCGGCATGATCGCGGGCAGCCGCGCCGTCGTCCTCGGCAACGCCCGCCTCGCGCAGCCGATCGAGCACGCGCCTCTTGCCATAACCGCGGCCGGTCAGCGCCTGCGACTTGGCCAGCGCATAGGCCGCGTCGTCGATATAGCCTTGCTCGGCAAAGCGTTCGGCAATGCGCTCCGGATCGGCCTCGCGCGCACCATCCCAGCCGCGCTCGCGGAGCTTGCGCGAGAGATAGGAGCGCAGTTTCGAGCGCGTCGTCGCGAACCGGCCGACATAGCGCAAAGCAAGCTCGTTCAGCTTGCTCTCATCGAGTGGCGGCAAAGTTCGCCGTGGTCCTGGCCGTGTCATGACGCCGTTTTTGTGCCACAGTCTCCGACCAACAGGAAACCGGCCGCAACTGTTGCTCGGCCTACGAGTGGGACAACAACCGGGAAGGGACGGCGTGCTTGAGCGCAACGCCTCAGTGACGAACGAGCTTGCGCCGCCTGGCGCGACCCCGACCATCGATTCGCTTCCGCGCCGCCTCGCCGATTTCGACACGGTTGGAGCCGCGCTTGATCATGCGGCGACGGGCCGGCGCGGACTCAATTTTCACGACGCCCGCGGGGCCCTGACTCGCGCTTATCCCTATTCCGAGCTGCGCGCGGAAGCGCTGGTCCACGCGCGGCGCTTCATCGCGCTGGGGATCAAGCCCGCCGACCGCATCGCGCTCATTGCCGAGACCGGCGCCGAATTCGCCGCCTGCTTCTTCGGCGCCGTCTATGCCGGCGCGTGGCCGGTGCCCCTCCCCCTCCCGACCAGCTTCGGCGGGCGCGAGGCTTACGTCGAGCAGCTCGGAGTGCAGCTCAAGAGCTGCGACCCGGCGCTGTTCCTCTACCCGGCCGAGCTCGCCGACTTCGGCCGCCACGCCGCCGCCGCGGCCGATGTCACCGCGCGCGACTGGGAATCGCTCGACTCGGTCGAACCCGCCGATGGGCCGCTTCCGACGGGCAAGCCGGACGACATCGCCTATCTGCAATATTCGAGCGGCTCGACCCGCTTCCCGCACGG
>JBDTXI010000042.1:0-15622 GCA_040006255.1 Sphingomicrobium sp. | reverse complement strand
TGCGTCTTGCCGTCTTTCTTGAGCGACCGCGGAAAGCGCCTTGTGTCGGATTTCACCCATTCCGGCGTGTAGTTCGGTCCGGTGTTCTTCCACGTCCCGAACCACAAGGGCACGAGCCGAATGTTGTTGGCGCGCGCCTGCGCGATCAGCGTGTCGAAGTAGGAGAAATCGAAGCGGCCTTCCTGCGGCTCGATCTGTTCCCACGCGATCGGGATTTCCAGCGTGTTGGCGTGAAGCTCGCGGATAACCGGCCAGACTTTGGGCAGCACGGCCGGATAGTTGCTGCTGTTGTGCGCCTGCGCGCCGAGCATCAGGTACGGCGCGCCATCGACGATCAACGTGTGCCGCCCGTCGGCTTGGGCGAGGTGGGGCAGGGCAGGCGTCTGGGCCTGCAAAGCGAACGGCGCGATCGCCGCCAGGGCACCGAACAATAGGCTACGCAACAGTCCCATGAGTCTCCCCTCGACCGATTGCATTGCCTTTTGGTAGCGCTAACGCAAGAGGCTAGCGTGCCGTCGGATCGCCGTAAAGAATGCCGCGCCCGTCGGTTGCGACGTAGACGCGTCCGAAGATCCGCGGATCGCCGCTGAGCATGCGGAAGCGCAGGCCCCATTGATGCGCGTCGTCGTTGATCCGCTCCCACTTGGCGCCGCCATCGGTCGAGCGCCAGACGGCCTTCAGTCCGTCGCGCGTGCCGACCGCGGACAGCGTCGGCACGGTCGCGCCGGGCGCCGCTTTGCCGAGGCCGAAATGGCTGATCGCAAGCTCGGGCGCGCTGGCGGCGCGGAACGAGCGCGCAGAGTCCGTGCTCAGGTACAGCCTGCCGTTGAGCAGAAACCAGAGCTCGCCGGATCGGCCCGGCGTGACCAGGATCGGAGACGGCGCCTCGCGCCAATGCGGCCCCGCGCTCGACCAGTCGGCGGGCAAGCCGCCGGCGGCGACCGGCTGAAACGATCGCGCGCCATCGCGGCTGACGAACATTTTGGCGCCGGCGTAATCGGCCGCGTACCACAGCTTCGGGTCGGCCTTGTCGGCAATGGCCCGCGAGTCCTGCGGCAGGCCGGAAGGCATCCACCAGCTTTTGCCGCGATCCGCCGTTGCGAGCAGCACCGGACCGGACACGGCGAACGTCGCGCCGTCCGCCGACACCTGGACCGGAGCCTCGCCGTTGGTGTCGAAGCGTTGATCGGGCTCGCCTTCGAACTTGACGGCGGGGGCCTTGAACTCGTGCCAATTGTGCCCGCCGTCCGCGGACCAGCCAAGCGACGCGCCGTCGGGCCGCGCATCGTAGTTCGATGCGCTGCGCACGATCACGTTGGGCGCGAGGCCCGCATAGTCGAGGTTGTTGGTATTGGGCACGTCGGGAGCGAGAAGCATCCCTGCCGGGGATACGTCGAGCCGGTCATGGACGAAGCCGTGGATGTCGCCGAACCCGGAGATCAGCGGCGCTCCTCCGGACGGGCTGCTGAGCGTGATGATGGCGGTTTGCTCGATGCCGTCGACCCACGGTTTCCACAGCAGCTTCGGCTGCAGCGCGTCGTTGGTCCGGTAGAGCGTCGCGCCGGTGGTGTAGGCGAGCGTCCCGCCATCGAAAGGATCGAAGGCGAGCCCCGCAATCCAGTGGCCGAATGGCGCCTCCTTCGCCCCGAACTTGAGGAACGGCGTGGCCGCAACGTCGCGCGTGCTGCGCTCGCGCAGCGAGGTCCAGTGCCGCCCGCCATCCGTAGTCAGCCAGATTGAGTCGCCGGGCTGCCAGCGATCGACGCTCGACACCGCCACGCGGCCCGGCCGCTGCGGATCGAGGCTGAGCCCCATATAGCCGCCTTGCGAAGCGCGGTCGGGCGTGATGTCGGTCCATTGGCCGTCGTGTGTGTCGAGCTTCCACACCGCGCCTCCGGCAATGCCGTTGGGACCGATGCCGGTGCAATAGTCGATGTAGATAATGCCGTTCGCATCGATCGCGGCCTTGACCGGAAGCTTGTCCGCCGGCGGTCCGCCGGTCACCGCCGACCAGGTGTCGCCGCCATCGAGCGAGCGGAACAGATGCTGCGGCGCGGGGTCGGCGACTCCGGCGAACATCGCTCGCGAACGCGGATCGAAGGCGACGAACGCCACCCCGCCATGGCTCGTTCGCGGCGGCGGCGCCCCAAGCCCCGCCCAGGGGAAGCTCGTCACCTTGCGCCAGCTTTTCGCGCCGTCGTCGCTGCGCCAGAGCCCATCGTGGCGCGATCCGAAGAATAGGGTCGAGGTGCGGTTGGGGTCGACCGCCAGCCGCTCGCCGAGCCCGCGCCCGTCCTCGTTGCCGCCCATCTTGAACGGCACGGGCGCGACCTGCCACGTGGCCCCGCGGTCGCTGCTGCGGAGGATCGCCGCGGGGTCGCCGTAATACATGCCGGCGGCGAGGTAGACGATGTTCGGATCCTTAGGATCGGCGGCGATGCTTTCGATCCCGAAATCGCTGCTTTCCGCGAGGCCATCCTCGAGCGGGATCCAGCGCTGCCGCTTGTCATCCCAACGATAAGCGCCGCCCATGTCCGTGCGCAGAAAGGCGAGGCCCTTTTCAGCGGGCGAGAAGATGATGTTCGGAGCGAACCCGCCGCCGCCGACAACGACGTTGCGCCATTCGTAGGGGACCGCGGCGGCGTCCACGCGGGCAGTGACTGTAATGAGAATGGCGGCACATAAAGTTGCGACAAATTTCAAGTTCTTCCCTCCGACGTTGAAGGCATGTTAGCGCTAGCACCGGCTGAGGCAATGGAGGGGTGCGATGGGCAGGTTGAGCGGGTTGATGATGGCGCTCGCATTGCTGCAGGGCGCCGCCGCGGCGGCCGCCGAAACGACTCAGGAAGTCGTCAACAAAGCGCCGAATGGTCTCGCTCTCACGCCGCCGATGGGCTGGAACAGCTGGAACAAGTTCGCCTGCAACGTCAACGAGCAGATCGTCCGCGACACCGCCGACTCAATCGTCAGCTCAGGCATGCGCGACGCCGGCTATCAATATGTCGTGATCGACGATTGCTGGCAGGGTCCGCGCGACGCCAGCGGCTTCATCACCGCCGATCCGCAACGCTTCCCCTCGGGCATCAAGGCGCTCGCCGATTACGTCCATTCGCGCGGTCTCAAGTTCGGAATTTATTCGGACGCCGGGCGGTTGACGTGCGGCGGACGGCCGGGCGGTCAGGGCCACGAATATCAGGACGCTGTGACCTATGCCCGGTGGGGCGCGGATTACCTCAAATACGACTGGTGCAGCACCGGCGACCGCAATGCGCAGGAAGCCTATGCGGTGATGGCCGACGCCCTGCGCGCGAGCGGCCGCGATATCGTCTTTTCGATGTGCGAATGGGGCACCGCCAAGCCGTGGCTATGGGCGAAGAACACCGGCAATTTGTGGCGCACTACGGGCGACATCTCGGACGATTTCGGGACCAAGAAGAAAGGCCATGATTGGGAGCATCCGATGCTCGAGCTGGTCGACTTGAACGAGCCGCTGTGGCCGTTCGCCGGTCCGGGCCACTGGAACGACGCCGACATGCTCGAGGTCGGCAACGGCGGGATGACGCCGGCCGAATATCGCTCGCATTTCTCGCTGTGGGCAATGATGGCCTCGCCGCTGATCGCCGGCAACGACATCGCGCACATGGACGCGACGACGCGCGCGATCCTGCTCAACAAGGACGTCATCGCGATCGACCAGGACGCGCTCGGGGCGCAGGGCCATCGCGTGGCCAAGGACGGCGACAAGGAAGTGTGGGTGAAGCCGCTTTCGGGCGGCGCCCGCGCGCTGCTGATGTTCAA
The DNA here is from genome assembly GCA_040006255.1 of Sphingomicrobium sp. Taxonomy (GTDB): domain Bacteria; phylum Pseudomonadota; class Alphaproteobacteria; order Sphingomonadales; family Sphingomonadaceae; genus Sphingomicrobium. The sequence continues at coordinate 11,824 of JBDTXI010000042.1, read as the reverse complement.
CCGCGGCGATGCTCCCGCCCCCATCCGCGCGACCGCCGAGCAGATCGGGTGGCCGCCTTCAGCGCGGGCAAAGGTCCGCGACCTGTGGGCGCACAAGGATCTGCCACGCTGGTCGGGCGCGATCGCCGCAACCGTCGAACCGCACGGCGTCGCGATGTTCCGGATCGTGCCCTAGGGACATCACATCGCGTTGCAGAGACCGGAGCTTAGCCCCGTTTCGCGTGCCGCTTCGGCGCCCTCGTCTTGGCCGGCAGCGCCTTGATCGCGGCGGCGTGATTACGGATCACCTTCTGCGTCGAGGCATCGACGTCGAACACTCCGTACCAGCCCTGCGGTTCGTGGGGCGGGTCGCCGACGTAACTGGTGTCGCCGGGCTGGAAATGATGGTCGGGATGCTGCGCCCGGCCTTCGCCGTTCCACGCCCAGAAATGCGTCCCGGCAACCGGCCCGCCCGCGCGCATGTTCTCGAGCGCGAGCGAAAAGATCAACGCGTAGAAGCGGTCCTTGTACGTGGTCGCAGTGCCGGGTTCGTAGCCATTGTCGCGCGGGAAGCCGAACTCCTCGATCACCAGCGGCTTGCCCAGCCGCTGCGCAATCGCGACCTGTCGCGCGAAATAGTCGCGCGTGTTCTTCTCCACCGTGGGCCAGGTGCCGGCGAGGTCCTTGGGGTCGGCCCAGCTCCAGTTCTGCGGCCAGATGTGCGCGGTGACGTAATCGATCGCCGGCGAGGCGTGCGCGTCGAACGCGCACTGGTCGCTCTCGGCGCAGCCCTGCGTGCCCTCGCTTCCGGTCGAGACCATGTGATTGCGATCGATCGACTTGATCAGCCGCGCCGTGCCGTCGATCCACGCCAGATAGGCGGGCATATGGCGCGCGCTGTTTTCAGGCGCCCCGCCGGGACGCGGCTCGTTGGCAAGCTGCCACGCCTGGATTGCCGGGTCGTCAGCGTAGCGCCGGCCGGTGATGCTGTTGGTCCGCCCGACGACCGCGCGAATATAATCGTTGAGCAGCGCGACGGCTGGCGCGCTGCCGTAGAATTCCGAGCTCATGTCCGGAAATTCCGGCCACGGGTGCGCCGGGTCGTTCATGTTGAGATAGCGACCGCCGTTGGTCCAGTAGAGGTAGGTCATGAATCCGCCCGACCATTCCCAGAAATTGGCCAGATAGATGACCACCTTGAGTCCGCGCTTGCCCATTTCCGCGAGCGCGAAATCCAAGCCTTCGAGCAAGTCGCGATTGTAGTTGCTGCTCCTGTCGCGAAACGTCGGAGTGACCGAATTCTTGAGCGGCGAGAGTTCGGATGAGCCGAGGATGCGGATGCTCATGATGCCGAGCGCGGCAACTCGGTCGAGTTCGCGGCGGAGCCGATCGCGATTGCCGTAAGCGGTGTTCGCGCCGAGGTAGGCCGCGTACCACATGTTGGTTCCGACGTAGCGGTAGGGCGCGCCGCCATTGATCAGCCGCAACCCGTCACGGTGGATGAAGCCGGATGCGGTTGCGCGGGCGGCGAGCGGCGCCGTCGCGCAAGCCCCGGCAAGCGCCGAGCCGGTAATGATCAGGTCACGGCGAGTCAGCATGGTGAAGCCCCTCAAGCACCGAATCCGGCGACTGCGTATCGGCGACGCGCGGCGGCGGCAAGCGCGACTGTTAACGCTACCGCGACACCGATTTTGCGCCGATGGCCGACTGTAACCGGTTTCATGTGGCGTACGTGCAACAGGACGGACGCACTCGCCGGCAATGTTAAATCACGACATTGACTGGCGGATTTTCTCCAATACGAATGGGTGTTGCTCACGTTGTGGGCAGGGGAGAGAATAGACGAAACGCCCGTCCAAGCGGGGCCGAGAACGTAGAAATCTCAATGGCCTCGCTTAATTTGACGGCTTTTTGGTAGCGCTATCATTCCCTGCCGACTCGGGAGCAACGGCTACGCCGTGCAAGGTGTTGCCGGGTCTTAGGGGAGACTTGCATGCTTGGTTTTACCGGACGGTTCGCCACTTCGCGCGCGTTAAAGTGCAGCGCCTCGACGCTCGTTCTCGGCGTCGCGCTGCTGCAGCCCACGACTGCTTTTGCGCAGACGCAAACGGATGCGGGCACGCCGAGCAGTGCGTCGACCGATCCCAATCCCGCGCCGGCGGCTGAAGCGGAGCCGGTTGGCAAGAACGCGATCATCATCACCGGTCAGCGCCGCGCGCTGCGCACTTCCCAGCAGATCAAGAAGAACGCCGACACCGTCGTCGACTCGATTACCGCCAACGACATCGGCTCGTTCCCCGACAAGTCGGTCGCCGAGGCGCTGCAGCGCGTTCCGGGCATCACCGTCAACCGCTTCGCCGCAACCGGCGACACCTCCCACTTCTCGGCCGAGCCGTCGGGCGTCCTTATTCGTGGGCTTACGCAGGTCCGCTCCGAGTTCAACGGCCGCGACGTGTTCAGCGCGAACAGCGGCCGCGGCCTCAACTGGAGCGATGTCACTCCGGAGCTTCTCGCGGGGGTCGACGTCTACAAGAATCAGACCGCCGACCTGATCGAGGGCGGCATCGCGGGCAGCGTCAACTTGAAGACGCGTGTTCCGTTCGATGCGACCGGGCAGTTGATCCAGCTCGGCATCCGCGCAAACTACGGCGATCTCAAGAAGAAATGGACGCCGGACATCAACGGTTTTTACAGCAACCGTTGGCAGACCGGGATTGGCGAGTTTGGGATCATGGGTGACGTCGCCTTCTCGCAGGTGAAGACGCGCTCGCAGGGGATTCAATTTTACCGCGTCGGGATTTTTGAGAACGGTCTGTTCCCGAACAGCGCCGGAGTGACCAGTTCTGACTTTCCGACAGGGACCGTGACGGCTCCGTCGCAGATTACTTTCCGCAACAACGACTATGATCGCAAGCGGCTTGGAATCGCCGCCGCCGGTCAGTGGCGCAGCAACGATCACAAGTGGCTAGCGACGGCGCAGTTTCTGCGTTCGAGTTATTCCGAGGAATGGAACGAGCGCACGTTCGGGTCCAACTTCTTCGGCATTTATGGCCAGACCGTCCGCTTCCGCAACCCGGCGCCGCCCGCTGCGGCGCCAGGGGCGCCCCCGTTCACCTTCGACGACAATGGCTTCGTCGAAACCGGTACTTTCAACCAGACGGGCGGCTGGTGGGGTGTTCCGGGCGCGAACCAGGACTTCGGCGTCAATGACCAGGGCCAGCCGATGTTCAACGCCTGCTACACCTGGGGCCAGGCGCCAGAATGTGAAGGTCGCACGTACGGAGAGGAACTCTACAACTCCAGTCGGTTGAACAAGACCAAGACAAAGACGCAGGACCTAGCGCTCAACCTAAAATGGGAGCCGACACCAGATCTACGCTTCAACTTCGATGGGCAGTACATCAACTCGACGGTGAACAATTACGATATCGAGATCGACATGGGCTCATTCGCCAATGTCGGCCTCGACAATACGGGAACCTATCCGCGAATCACACTGTCCGATCCGACAAATGTCAATCAGTCGGCGGGCGGGCTGTCCAACCCGAACAATTGGTTCATCCGGTCAGTGATGGACCATTTGGAAGCCAGCAAGGGGCATGAATATGCTCTGCGCGGCGATGGCGAGTATGATTTCCACAGCGACTGGCTGGACAGCCTGAAGTTCGGGGCTCGATACGCCGACCGGAAGCAGAAGGTCCAGTGGAGCACGTACAACTGGCAGAACATTTCGAACACCTGGACCGGCGGCTGCGCCTACCTTTACTTCAACCTCGACAGCCAGCCCGGCACCTGCAACGCCACCACGCCCCCGACCGTCTTTAATGGTTATCCGGCCGGCTCCTACGAGACCTCGACCTTTGGCGCGCCATTCCTCGGCGGAAATCTCGGTACCTTCCCGTTCGTGCCGTTCAATTTCCTGCGCAACCGTGGTGCGAACCTGTTCAGCCGCGATCGCATTGGGGTCGGCAATTTCATCCCGATCTGCGAACGCAATGGGCAGATCCCGGGAGTGACTCCGGTTGAGTTGGACAACAGCTGCTTCACGCCTGACGAAGTTGCCGACGTGGACGAGAAGACCGCCGCGGCTTACGCCATGCTGAAGTGGGGCGGCGATAATCTGCACATCGGTGGGATGACGCTGCGCGGCAATATCGGTCTCCGATATGTCAACACCAAAGATGCAAGTGCAGGTTCGATCAGCTTTCCAACCATTGGGGGTCTCAATCCGGCGCAATGCCCGGCTACGCCTCTAGTTCCTGGCGGCCTTACAGGAACCGGCGTCGCTCCGAGCCCCCTGCCGGCCGGGTCGGCGCCATTCCCATCGTTCTGTTATCTGACGCCACAAGATTTGGCATTCGCAAGCGGCGGTGGTGAGAACCTGACCGCTAAGGCAAAGCATATCAACTGGCTGCCCAGCTTCAACGCGCGGCTCGACGTCGCTCGAAACTGGATCGTGCGCTTCGCCGCTTCGAAAGCGATATCTCGGCCCGATATTGGGCTGCTCAAGAACTTCCAGCGGGTGGCCATTGGGCTACCCAACAACCTCAGCGACCCACGCTGGATCCTCGGGCCGGGCGGTCTACCGATCGGCGTCAACCCGACTTATACGGAAGCTGCTTTCAACCCGTATCTGAAGCCAATCCGTGCGACCCAATTTGATTTGTCGTTCGAACATTATTTTGGCAACGAAGGCCAAATCAGCTTCGCACTATTCCACAAGAAGTTCGATGATTACATCCAGTACGGAAGCTTCGTTGTGCCAGTGACGGCTAACGGCGTTACGCGGGATGTCACGGTGACGGGACCGTCCAACGGCAGCGGCGCCAAAATCCAGGGATTGGAGGCGGCCTTCCAGACCTACTTCAACTTCCTGCCGAAGCCTTTTGATGGCTTGGGCATCCAGGCCAACTACACATACGTGAAAAACAAGGGTGTCGCGAACACCAGTCTGGGAACGCCGACCCAGCCGTCCAACACGGGCGCCGGAAGCAATAATACCGCGTTGGATCCGGGTACGCTCGAAGGACTGTCGAAGCACACGTTCAACCTCGTGGGCATGTACGACAAAGGCCCGATATCCGCTCGCCTCGCTTATAACTGGCGGTCGCAGTATTTGGTGACGGCGGTCGATTGCTGCGTCTATTTGCCGGTCTGGCAGAAGTCGGCGGGCTTCCTCGATGCGACGTTGAAATACACGCTCAACGACTCGATCGAGCTCGGCCTTCAGGCGAGCAACCTGCTCAACACCAAAACCGTGCTGCTGCAGCAGATCACGGACAAGAACAGCCCGGAGGGCAAGAACATCCTGGTGCCCAATGCGTGGTTCCAGAACGACCGCAAGCTCATCGTCAGCGTGCGCTGGAAGATGGGCAAGTACTAAGCGCTGTCATTCCCCGCAAAGGGCGCCGCGGCAAACGGCGCCCTTTGTTTTGGGAAGTGTGACGTGGCGGTTCGATTTGATAAGGTCAGCGGCGTGACCCGCCCCGCGAACCCCGTTCATGACTAAGCCGCTCGAAGTCGTGATCCTCGGCGGCGGCACCGCGGGGTGGACCACCGCGGCGGTGCTGGCGTCCTTTCTTCCGCGCGAGCGCGCCTCGATCCGTCTGATCGAGTCCGAGGAGATCGGCATCGTCGGCGTCGGCGAGGCCACGCTCCCGCACATCCGCACGCTCAATACCGCCATCGGCGTCGACGAAGCCGAGTTGATGCGGGCGACGCAGGCGACGTTCAAGCTCGGCATCCAGTTCGTCGACTGGGGCTTTGCCGGCTCGCACTACGACCACCCGTTCGGCGTGCACGGCGGTCCCGGCGCCGGCCAGTCGTTCCACCATCAATGGCTTCGCGCGTCGGCCAACGGGCTCGCCGCGAGTGTCGAGGAATTCTCCTACGCGATCATGGCCGCGGAGCAGAACCGCTTCGACTTCCCCGACGCGCGCAAGGCCAACCTCAAGTCGACCTACGATTACGCCTATCATTTCGACGCGAGCCTCTACGCCGCTTTCCTCCGTCGCATGGCCGAACAGCGCGGCGCCGTGCGCGTCGAAGGCAAGGTCGAGGGGGTCGAGCAGGACCCGGAGACCGGCGACGTCTCGGCCCTCGTCATGCAGTCGGGCGAGACCATTCGCGGCGACTTCTTCATCGACTGCTCCGGCTTTCGCTCGCTCCTGCTCGGCGACACGCTCGGCGTCGAATGGGAGGATTGGTCGAAGTGGCTGCCGTGCGACCGCGCGCTGCCGCTGCCGACCGAGCGCATCGGCGACTTGACCCCGTACACGCGGGTCACCGCGATGCAGGCCGGCTGGCGCTGGCGCATCCCGCTGCAGCACCGCACCGGCAACGGCTACGTGTTTTCGAGCGCCTTCATCGACGAGGACAAAGCGACCGAGGAGCTGCTCGGAGCGATCGACGAGCCGAAGCTCGCCGAGCCGCGGCTGCTCAAGTTTCAGGCCGGCCGGCGGGTCAAGTCATGGGCGCGCAACTGCGTCGCGATCGGGTTGTCGAGCGGGTTCCTCGAGCCGCTGGAGTCGACCAGCATCTATCTGATCCAGGTCGCGGCAATGAACCTGCTTCCGCTGTTTCCGGACGCGCGCAACGATCGGCGCCTCGCCGCCGAATTCAACCGCCGCATGGATGTCGAATATGAGCGCATCCGCGATTTCCTCATCCTCCATTATCATCTGAACAGCCGCGACGATTCCGAGCTGTGGCGCTACTGCCGCGCGATGGAGGTCCCCGACAGCCTTGAGCGCAAGATCGCGCTGTTCCGGCATTGCGGCCTCATCGAGCAATATAAGGACGGGCTGTTCTCCCCGGCGAGCTGGCTCAGCGTCTTCATCGGCCAGGGACTGAAGCCGCGGCATTACAGCCCGCTCGCCGACACCGTCCCGCTCGACCGCATGCTCGCCAACCTCGAAGATTTGCGCACCGAAATTCGCGACCAGGTCGAGGAAATGCCGAAGCATGCGACGGTCATCGCGCGCTATGCGGACGCGGCCGGCGCGAGCAGCGCGGCGCTTCATCAGACCGAGGCGCGGCTGTGAGCGAGCGTGTCCGTTCCTTGGTTGTCGTCGGCCGCGACGCTCCGGCATGGCTCGCGGCCTGCGCCATCCAGCGCGCGCTTGGACCGACGGGGCTCAAGGTGCAGGTCGTCGAACTCCCGTCCGCGCTCGCCGAGGCTGACGTTTATGCGGCCGTGCCGTCGCTGGGCGCGATGCACCGCTTGCTCGGCCTTGACGAACGGCTCGTGCTCGGCGCCTGCCAGGGCGTGCCGATGGTCGCCCAGCGCTTTTCGAACTGGGGCAAGTCGGCGTCGCCATTCCTGCTCGCTTACGATGACGAGCCCCCGCCCGGCGGGGACCTGCCGTTCATTCAATATTGGGTGAAGGGCGCGCTCGAGGGCCTGCGCGTCGGGCTCGAGGATTTCTCGCCCGGAAGCGCTTGTGCGCGGCTTGGCCGAGTGCCCAACGAGCAGGGCGAGGCCGGTCTGCCGCTATCGGCGAGTTACGGCTATCATCTCGACGCGCGCTGCTACGCCGAGCTGATCAAACAGGTTGCGCTGCGCAGCGGCGTGGAGCTGGCCGGGGCGGGCATCGCCGACGTCGCCGTCGAAGGCGATCGCATCGCGTCCCTCGAAACGCGCGATGGCGCTCGCGTTGCGGCGGACCTGTTTATCGACGCGTCGGGCGCGGAGCGCGTGCTGATCGGGCGCCTCGGCGCGCGGTTCGGATCGTGGCGCGAACATTTCCCGTGCGACCGGATGATCGCGTGCAGCGGACCGCGGCTGAAAAGCCTGCCGGCGTTCAGCCAGATTTCCGCCTTCCGCGGCGGCTGGGTCGGACTGTTCCCGCTCGACCACCGCACCGCCATCGTGGCGGTCTATGATTCACGCGTGATTGGCGACGGCGAGCTCGCCCAGCAGCTCGGCGTGCTGGCACGCATGCCGGTCACCGGCGAGGCGGTCGTGTCCCAGCTCGCCCAGGGCGTGCTCGACGCGCCGTGGATCGGCAATTGCGTCGCCATTGGCGAGGCGGCCGTCGCGCTGGAGCCGCTCGACGCGCTTTCGCTTCACGCCGCTCATGCCTCCATCTCGCACCTGATGACGGTCTTTCCGGCAACGGCGGACGAGTTCCCCGAGGCGGTCGCCTACAATCGCGCGATCCACGGTTTTGCCGCCAACGTCCGTGATTTCCAGCTCGCGCATTACAAGCTCAACCGTCGCTTTGACGACGCGTTGTGGGACCGCGCGCGCGACACCGCCGTGCCCGACAGCCTGCAGCACAAGCTCGACCTGTTCGCGGCGCGCGCGACGGTCCCGCTGTACGACGACGAATCGTTTCAGGAGCAGAGCTGGGTGGCGCTGTTCGTCGGATCCGGCCTGATGCCCGAGGGCTACGACCTGCGCGTCGACATGATGCCCGACGCGATGCACATCGAGAAAGTCCAGCAACGCCTCCGAGCGGTTGCCGAGCTGGCCAAGACCATGCCCGCGGTCGACGATTTCCTCGGCGCCTATCGCCCGCAAGCGCAGGTCAACGCATGAAGCCCGACGGCGTGCGCGACTTCGTCATCGTCGGGGGGGGCACCGCCGGATGGATGGCCGCGGCGGCGCTCGGCAAGGTCGCCGGGACTCAGAACCGGCGCATCACCTTGATCGAATCCGAGGAGATCGGAACCGTCGGCGTGGGCGAATCCACCATCCCGCCGATCACCGTCTTCAACAAGTTGCTCGGAATCGACGAAAACGAGTTCGTCCGCGAGACCAACGCGACCTTCAAGCTCGGCATCGAGTTCGCCGACTGGCGGCGCCTCGGCCACCGTTATTTCCACAATTTCGGACTGCTTGGCGCCAACCTCAACCAGGGGATTGAGTTCAGTCACTACTGGTTGCGCTGGATGCAGGCGGGCGGCGATCCCGACCAGCTCCGCTTCAGCGCCGAGGCGGAAGCGGCGCGGCTCGGTAAGTTCGGCCGCGCGCCGGCTTCGCGCGACGGCACCATGCCGAACGTCAATTATGCCTTCCAGTTCGACGCCTCGACCTATGCCGCCTACCTCCGCCGCTACGCCGAGCGCCGCGGCGTGGTACGCCGCGAAGGCAAGATCGTCGGCGTTCGCCAGCATCCGGAGCTCGGCCATATCGAAGCCGTCGAATTGTCCGACGGCAGCGTAGTCGCCGGCGACTTTTTCATCGACTGCTCGGGCTTTCGCGGGCTTTTGATCGAGGGGGTTTACGAGACGGGCTTCGACGACTGGAGCCAATGGCTGCCCAACAATCGCGCCGCCGCCGTTCCCGCCGAGCGGATGGCTGAACCGGCCCCGTTCACTCGCGCCCACGCGCGCGAGGCGGGCTGGCAATGGCGCATCCCGCTGCAGCACCGCACCGGCAACGGGTACGTCTATTGCGACGCGCACATTTCGGAGGACGAAGCGGCGCGGCTGTTGGTCGAGCGGATCGAAGGCAAGGCGCTCGCCGATCCGCGGACGCTGCGCTTCACCGCCGGGCGGCGGCGCAAGTCGTGGGTCAAGAATTGCCTCGCCCTCGGGCTTTCGAGCGGCTTCCTCGAACCGCTCGAATCGACCAGCATCCACCTCGTCCAGTTCGCGCTGCTGAAGTTCCTCGATTATTTTCCCGGCGCATCGCCCGACCCGGTCCTAGTCGACCGCTTCAACGAGGAGATGCGTTTCCAGTACGAGACGATCCGCGATTTCCTTATCGCCCATTATAAAGTCACCGAGCGCGACGACACGCCCTACTGGCAATATTGCAAGAACATGAGCATCCCGGACTCGCTCGCCGAGAAGCTCGAGCTGTTCGAGCGCCGCGGCGAAGTCCGCCCGCGGCAGGGCGATTTGTTCAGCGAAGTCAGCTGGTTTGCGGTCCTCTACGGTCAGGGAATCATCCCCAGGTCGCACCACCCGCTCGCCGATGCGATGTCGGAGGACGATCTCGATCTGACGCTCGCGCGGATCCGCTCGGCGATCAAGCAGCGGGTCGACAGCTTGCCGCCGCACCGCGAGTTCATCGAGAGCTGCTGCGCGGCGCAACCCGCCGACGCGCTCGCGTGACGACCTACGCGGGAGTCGAGCTCGGCGGCACCAAGTGCGTCGTCATTCTCGCGCGCGGGCCGGACGCGATCCTCGCGCGCGAAACCGTGGCCACGACCTCGCCCGAGGAGACCCTCGGCGCGATCGAGCCGATCCTCTCGCGCTGGCGTTCGGAGCACGGTTTCGCCGCGCTCGGCATCGGCAGCTTCGGCCCGCTCGAGCTCGATCCCCGGTCGCCCGAGTATGGGCAGATCACGAGTACCCCGAAGCCCCGCTGGAGCGGGACGGACGTGCTCGGACCGCTGCAGCGCGCGGCCGGCGTTCGCGCTGCATTCGACACCGACGTCAACGGCGCCGCGCTGGCCGAGATGCGCTGGGGTGCGGGGCAGGGCTTCGAGGACTTCGCCTACATCACGGTCGGCACCGGGGTCGGCGTCGGCCTCGTCGTCAACGGCAAGCCGACGCGCGGCTTTGCCCATTGCGAGCTCGGGCACATCCGCGTCGCGCGGCTTGCCGGCGACGATTTCCCCGGCTCGTGCCCGTACCACGGCGATTGCGTGGAAGGGCTCGCCGCCGGACCGTCGTTGAAGGCGCGCGCAGGCGATGTGGCGCAACTGCCTGGGGCGGACGATTCGGTGTGGCATTCGGTCGCCTGGGCGATCGCGCAGCTGTGCCATGCGATCGTTTGTGCGGCGGCCCCGCGCGCCATCGCGATCGGCGGCGGTGTGGTCGAAAACCAGCCGCACCTGCTCGCGCGCATCGAGCGCATGCTGGTCGAGAGTCTCAACGGTTACATGGTGCTTCCGCCGGGAGGGAATTACGTGCGCGCGCCGGCGCTGGGCTCCGATGCCGGGCCGCTCGGGGCAATCGCATTGGCTATGACGGCCGGGACGTAGCCCCGACCAGCATCTGCGCGCCCGACGTTTCCACGCGCTCGTCGGGCGCCACCAGCAAGCAATCCCCGGGTCCGGCGGTGGCTCCCGCCGAGTAGACCTCGCCGTCGAGCGGCATGATCCAGCGCTGCCGTCCCTCAAGCGCATCCTGGTTGGTCCGCACCAAAGTGAAATGCGGCCCGTCGACCAGCGTCCGCTGCTCGCTTCCCGACAAATGCTGCACGAGACCGCCGTCGAACGGCTGTGCAGCGGCCACGGCGATCGCGTCGTCGAGGTGCAGCTCGCGCGGGCGGCCGTAATCGTACAGCCGGTAGGTCACGTCCGCATTCTGCTGGAACTCGAGCAGCGAAATGCCCGCGCCGATCGCGTGGATAGTGCCCGATGGGACGAAGACGAAATCGCCCGCGGAGACCGGACGCCAAGCCATCAGCTGCTCGATCGAGCCATCGAGCGCGGCCCCCCGCAATTCTTCTGCGCCCACTTCGCGCGTCAGCCCCAGCCCGAGCGTCGCTCCGGGCTCGGCGTCGAGGATGGTCCAGCATTCGCTCTTGCCCTGCGCGAGCCCGCGTTCGCGCGCCTGTGCGTCGTCGGGGTGGACCTGGATCGACAGCCGCTCGCTGGTGAAGATGTACTTGGCGAGCAGCGGCAGCTCGGCGCCGCCGGTGAACCACACTTCGCCGATCCGCTCGCCGCTGCTCTCACCCCCGGGCACGTCGAACATCGGCGGAAGCTGCGTCCGGCCCCACGGTTTTCCGACGTAGCGCCGCTCGAGCTTCATGCGTGCCTCGTCGCCGGAAACATCCGCCGCAGTACCGGCTCGATGACCGTCGCCATCGCATCATAGCCCGCCTCGGTGGGGTGGACTCCATCGTCACCGAGACCGGGTTTCATCGCTCCCGTCCCGTCGT
>JBDTXI010000041.1:0-6070 GCA_040006255.1 Sphingomicrobium sp. | reverse complement strand
GGAACTTCGTGTCCTCGTCGCGCGACCGCATCAACCAGGCCAAGGACGACTGGAAGGCGCAGCGCTTTCCGTCGGTTCCCGGCGACGACGAGGAGTTTATCCCGCTGCCGGAGAAGCCGAAGACGGTCAGCTATCCGTGACCGAGCTCCGGCGCGTTGCGCTGCGCGGCGGACCGACGCTGAATGTCGCGCTGGCGGGCGATCGGATGAGCCCGGCGGTGATCCTGCTCCACGGTTTTCCCGAATCGCACCGGACCTGGCGTGAGATCGCGCCACGGCTCGAAGATCGTTTCCATCTCGTCATGCCCGACCAGCGCGGATTTGCCGCGTCTGACCGGCCGCCGGAGGTCGAGTCGTACAGGATCCAGTTGTTGGTCGACGACATCTTCGCGCTCGCCGATGCGCTGGAGCTCGAGAGCTTCGCACTCGTCGGGCACGATTGGGGTGGAGCGATCGGGTGGGCGGCCGCGCTTCGCGCCGATCCGCGGCTGACACGGCTGGCGATCGTCAATGCTCCGCACCCGGTCATCTTCCAGAAAAGCCTGATCGACAGCGCCGAACAGCGCGCCGCATCGCAATATATCTCCGCCTTTCGAGCGCCGGGATTCGAGAAACTCGTAAAGCACAACGGCTTCGGCTGGTTCTTCGACAGGACGTTCGGCGGGCACGTCGACCTGGCGAAGATCCCCGAAGCCGAGAAGCAGCAATACATTGCGGAATGGTCGCAGCCAGGCGCGTTCGACGCGATGCTCCACTGGTATCGCGCCGCCAAGGTGATGGTCCCCCCGCCGGGGTTGACAGTCCCCCTGCCCGACTGGGTGTCGCGGGCGGTCCCGAAGGTGCGCGCGCCGACCCTCGTCATTTGGGGGATGAAGGATTCGGCGCTGCTGCCGCTCCAGCTCGACGGGCTCGACGCGCTGGTCGAGGACCTGACCGTCGTCCGCCTGCCAGGCGCCGGGCATTTCGCCCCGTGGGAAGCACCGGACGAAGTGGCCGGGGAGCTCGGGCCCTTCCTTGCCTTGTCCGGGGCGGCTAGTGCCCCGGCGGCATGAGCCAGACTCGTTCCCTTTCGCGATCCGCCGCCCGCCTCGCCGCCGTTCAGGCGCTCTATCAGCATGAGATGGAGGGCACGCCGATTCCGCGCCTGCTCAAGGAGTTTCACGATCATCGGCTCGGCGCGACCATCGAGGACGCGCACTATCGCGCGGCCGAGCGCGATTTCTTCGATGATATCGTGACCGGCGTCACCGCGCGCGGGGTCGAGATCGACGCCTTGATCAGCGGCCGGCTGGCGGAAGGCTGGACGCTGGAGCGGCTCGACCGCCCGATGCGCGCGATCCTCCGCGCCGGCGCCTACGAACTCATCGCCCGCGCCGATGTTCCGGTCGGCTCGGTGATCTCCGAATATGTCGATGTCGCCCACGCCTTTTTCGACAAGCGCGAGAGCGGCTTCGTCAACGGCCTGCTCGACTCCATCGCCAAAGAAGCGCGGCAATAAGCGCGCGCTGACTGATCATGCGCGAGAGCGAGATCATTGATCGCTTGCGGCGTTTCGCGACCGCCCCGGAAGCGCGTGGGTTGCTCGACGATGTGGCGCTTCTCGACGGGCTGGTGATGACTCACGACACCATCGCCGAAGGGGTGCATTTCCTGAGCTCGGACCCGCCGCCGAGCGTCGGCTGGAAGCTGGTCGCGGTGAACCTCTCCGACCTGGCCGCCAAAGGCGCGACCCCGGCCGGCGCCTTGCTGTCGCTGACCATGTCCGGCCCGAGCCAGTGGGCGCTCGATTTCTTGAGCGGCGTGGAAGAGGCGTGCGAGCGCTATGGGATGCCGCTGATCGGCGGCGACACCATCGCTTTGCCCGAAGGGGCACCGCGCGTACTCGGGCTGACCGCGATCGGCCGCGCCGGTAAACGCGTTCCCGCCCGCGCCGGCGGCAAAGCCGGTGACCGACTGTGGCTCGTCGGAACGGTTGGAGATGCCGCCGCGGGCCTCGCCCAACTGAAAGACGATCGCCATGCCGTGGGCCCGCTGGTCGACATCTATCGCCGGCCCGTCCCCCTCCTCAGGCCGGGCCAGGCGCTCGCACCCGAAGCGCATGCCATGATGGACGTTTCCGACGGCCTGCTGCTCGACGCCCAGCGCATGGCCGAAGCGAGCGGCTGCGGGATGGTCATCGACCTCGACGCTTTGCCTTTGTCGCGTGCCTTTATCGCCGAGCGCAGCAATTCCCTGCCGGCGCGGCTCGCCGCGGCGACGGGCGGCGACGACTATGCCTTGCTCGCCGCGCTTGCGCCCGACATCGAGCCGTCAACACTTTCTTTACCAGAAGGGACCACCATCGCCTGCATCGGGAGCCTTCACGCCGGACCGCCGTCGATCAGGCTGATGTATGGAGGCGCTCCGGTCGAACTGCCGGAAAGGTTGGGCTTTGAGCATTCGGACAATCAGCATCGTGGGCCACCCGCTACGCCAGTGGCTGATCGGCCTTAGCGGCCTCGCGTCCGGGATGATGCTCGCGCTCCTGATCCGCTGAGCCGTTCAAGTCGCGCGGTTGCAAGCCGCGCAAAGCGCCCCTAAACACCCGCCGATTCAGGGCGGCCGCCGATCTTCCGGCCGCGCCCTCTTGCCTTAAAGAACAGGGAAGCGCGAACCCATGAACCTGCTTTACATCGCTTTGGCGTGCGGCGTCGTCGCACTGCTTTACGGTATCGTCACCAGCCGCCAGGTGCTGTCCGCTTCGGCCGGCAACCAGCGCATGATCGAAGTCGCCGGCGCGATCCAGGAAGGCGCTTCGGCCTACCTTCGCCGCCAATACACGACCATCGCCATCGTCGGCGTCGTTGTAGCGGGGATCGTCTTTGCCTTTCTCGGCCCGCTGTCGGCCGGCGGCTTCGTGCTTGGCGCCCTGCTCTCGGGCGCGACCGGCTTCGTCGGCATGAATATCTCCGTGCGCGCCAACGTCCGCACTGCGGAGGCCGCCAACCAGGGACTGCAGCAGGGACTGACCATGGCGTTCCGCGCCGGCGCCGTCACCGGCATGCTCGTCGCCGGCTTGGCGTTGCTCGCCATCTCGACCTTCTTTTACTACCTGATCGCGGTTGCGGGCTATGCGCCCGGCGATCGAATTGTCGTCAAGGCCCTTGTCGCGCTCGCGTTCGGCGCTTCGCTGATTTCGATCTTCGCTCGTCTCGGCGGGGGTATCTTCACCAAGGCGGCCGACGTCGGCGCCGACCTGGTCGGCAAGGTCGAAGCGGGAATTCCGGAAGACGACCCGCGCAACCCCGCCGTGATCGCCGATAACGTCGGCGACAATGTCGGCGACTGCGCCGGAATGGCCGCCGATCTGTTCGAGACCTACATCGTTACCGTTGGAGCGACGATGGTCCTCACCGCCTTGCTCGTGAAGAACGCCGGCGCCGGCCTGCTCGCTCTGATGAGCCTGCCGCTGCTGATCGGCGGCGTGTGCATTCTGACCTCGATTCTGGGCACCTATTTCGTCCGCCTGGGCAAGGGCGGGAGCATCATGGGCGCGATGTACAAAGGCTTCGGAGTCACTGCCGTAACCTCGGCGATCGCGATCTACTTCGCCACCCGATACGCGCTTGGCGATCTCAGCGCGACGATCGACGCCGGCGCGACAAGCTTCACCGGCATGGACCTTTACTGGTGCATGTTGCTGGGACTGGTGATCACTGGCCTCATCATCTGGATCACCGAATATTACACCGGCACCAATTATCGCCCGGTGCGCTCGATCGCCAAGGCGTCGGAAACGGGACACGGCACCAACGTCATCCAGGGTCTTGCCATCAGCCTCGAATCGACCGCCTTGCCGACACTCGTCATCTGTGCTGGCATCATTACCGCTTATCTGCTCGCGGGCCTGATGGGCATCGCCTTCGCGGCCACGGCGATGCTCGCGCTGGCCGGCATGGTCGTCGCATTGGACGCTTACGGACCTGTGACGGACAATGCCGGCGGAATTGCCGAAATGGCGGGACTCGACGACAGCGTGCGGGCCAAGACCGACGCGCTCGACGCGGTCGGCAACACCACCAAGGCCGTGACTAAGGGTTATGCGATCGGGTCGGCCGGGCTTGCCGCGCTGGTGCTGTTCGCCGCCTACACCACCGACTTGAAAGAGTTCTTCCCGGCGCTGACGGTCAATTTCAGCCTCGAGAATCCTTACGTCATCGTCGGCCTGCTGCTCGGCGCCTTGCTGCCCTATTTGTTCGGGGCGATGGGCATGACCGCGGTCGGCCGCGCCGCAGGCGACGTGGTCAAGGACGTGCGCGAGCAGTTCCGCACCAACACGGGCATCATGGATGGAACCTCGCGCCCCGATTACGCGCGCACGGTCGATCTCGTCACCAAAGCGGCGATCAAGGAGATGATCATTCCTTCACTCCTTCCGGTGCTCGCCCCGATCATGGTCTATTTCGTGATCACCGCGGTCGCGGGCCAGGCCGAAGGCTTCGCCGCGCTTGGCGCGTTGCTCCTCGGAGTGATCGTCAGCGGGTTGTTCGTCGCCATCTCGATGACCTCGGGCGGCGGGGCGTGGGACAATGCCAAGAAGTTCATCGAGGACGGCAACCACGGCGGCAAGGGCTCCGAAGCCCACAAGGCCGCAGTGACCGGTGACACGGTCGGCGATCCCTACAAGGACACCGCCGGGCCGGCCGTCAATCCGATGATCAAGATCACCAACATCGTTGCGCTGCTGCTGCTGGCGGCGCTCGCGGCGCACGCCGGCGTCCACTAAGTCGGCTCGGCGCAGAAACAAGTGAGCCCCGCTTCGGTCGTTCGGAGCGGGGCTTTTCTTTTGCGCGGGATGAGCGTTGAAGCCGCCGCATGCCGCACGCGATCCGAATTCATCAAACCGGCGGGCCCGAAGTCCTGCGGTGGGAGGAGGTGGAGATCGGCGCGCCCGGTCCCGGGCAGATAAAGCTCCGCCAGGAAGCCGCGGGTCTCAACTTCATCGACGTCTATCACCGCACTGGCCTGTACTCGCAGCCGCTGCCCTTCATCCCTGGCGTCGAAGGCGCCGGAGTGGTCGAAGAGGTCGGGGCGGACGTTACCCAGGTAAAGGTGGGCGATCGCGTCGCTTACGCCGGCCCTGTCGGCGGTTATGCCGAGGAGCGGCTCATCGAAGCCGAACGGGTGGTCAAACTGCCCGACTCGATCTCGACCGAACAGGCTGCCGCGATGATGCTCCAGGGCATGACCGCGCACATGCTGCTGCGCTCGGTTTACCCGGTGACCAAAGGTGAAACGATCCTGGTCCACGCGGCCGCGGGCGGTGTCGGGCTGATCATGTGCCAATGGGCCGCGGCGCTCGGCGCGACCGTGATCGGCACCGTCGGAACCGAAGCGAAAGCCGAGCTCGCGCGCGCTCACGGCTGCGCCCATCCGATCGTCTATTCAAAGCAGGATTTCGTCGCAGAAGTCGAGCGCATCACCGGCGGCGAGAAGCTGCCGGTCGTTTACGATTCCGTCGGCCGCGACACCTTCATGCGCACGCTCGATTGCCTCAGGCCGCGTGGGCTGATGGTCAGCTTCGGCAACGCTTCGGGCCCGGTCGAGCCGCTTTCGCCGCTGGTGCTGTCGCAGAAGGGCTCGCTCTTTCTGACCCGGCCGACGCTGTTCCACTATCTCGCCACCCGCCATCAGCTGGAGCAGAGCGCGTCCGAGCTGTTCGAGCTTTTCGGCAGCGGCAAGGTGAAGGTCGAGATCGCGCAGCGGTTCCCGCTTAAAGATGCAGCCGAAGCTCACCGGGCGCTGGAAGGACGCAAGACCACCGGATCGACGATCCTCACCATCTGAGCCGCATCGCCGAGGCGGGCCCATTTGTTTGCCAATCCGATCAGCGTCGACCCGACTGATCCTATTCAAATACACCCCGGCCTGTGTCGCCGCGCCCGCTCCTTCCCTTTTGGGGTTCGCAAGGTTAAGGCCACGCGGCTTTTCACCAGTTACGAAAGGGATCGCTTGGCCAAGGAAGAATTGCTCGAGATGCGCGGCAAGGTGGTGGAGCTGTTGCCCAACGCCATGTTCCGCGTCGAGCTGGA
>JBDTXI010000040.1:0-7778 GCA_040006255.1 Sphingomicrobium sp. | reverse complement strand
GGAGGAACGCCGCCGGCTCGCCGATCAAATCCTCGGGCAGCGACACCTGCTCGTACGTGTCCTTGTCCATGAACACGAGCATGTCGCCATCGCGGTAGAGATACTGATAGTCCGTGGTGTCCAAACGGACTCGTTCGACCGTCTCTGCCGAGCGGAAGCGGACGTTGGTCTTGCGGCCGTCGATGAGATTCTTCATCTCGACCTGCATGTAGGCGCCGCCCTTGCCCGGCTGGGTGTGCTGGATCTTCACCGCGCGCCAGATGCCGCCTTCATATTCTATGATGTTGCCGGGACGGATGTCCACGCCGGAGATTTTCATTGCTCGAACCTTCAAGGAACCGTTCAGGCTGAGCCTGTCGAAGCCCTGTCCTTGTTCTCGAAGGAAGGGCAGCCCTTCGACAAGCTCAGGGCGAACGGCGGTTATGCAGATTGCGGGCGCTCCTAGCCGCTGGTCTTTTTCCCGGCAAGCAGCGGATAGGGGTTGATCGCGGTGCCGTTCCACCAGCGCTCTCCGGGAGCCATCTGGTTGATCGCGAAATGAAGGTGCGGGCCGGCCGCGCTCGCGTCGCCGGTGTGACCGACGCGCGCAATCACCTGGCCGCGCTTGACCTGCTGGCCCTCGGCGAGGCCGGGCGCGTAGGCGGAAAGGTGCGCGTAATAATACGTCCATTTCTGGTCGGGCGAGCGCTCGTAGATGGTGATCCCGCCGAGCGCGCTGTTAAACAATTTTTCAATCGTCCCGTCGGCGGCGGCGATCACCGGCGTGCCTTCGGCGGACATGATGTCGATGGCGTCATGACGCCGACCCTCCCCGCGTGCGTCGTCGAACGTGTCGCTCAATTGGCTGGCCGCGATGCCAACGACGGGGATAGCTAGCCCCGAGGGACCGACCTGCACCTGCTGGGCAACCTCGACCGGGGGCGCGTTCGCCGGCTTGATCGTCACTACGGACCCGCCGCGCGCCACCGTCGCCCGAGGCGCCGGCGCGAAATTATAAAACCAGATCCAGAACATACTCGTGACGAAGGCCGTTAGCAGCGCTGTTCCAATGACCTTGAGCATGGCGTTCGCAACCCCCGTGCGGTGTCCGTTGTTGACCGATAACGATGGCGGGAACAACTGTATCCAACGCCCGCGCAAGCATCCGCATCGGCTGCGTAGCGCGCACATCCACGGTGCGGCAGCCGACCCGCTGATTGGCAATCGTCCGAAACTGAAGCAAACTGCGGCCATGGCCACCGACGCCGAGCCTTTGCCTTATTACGACCCGCCGGCGCTGCCCTTTGCGCGGCAGCGGTCGGAATTGCGCGCCGGGTTCGGCCGCAGCGTGGGCGGCACGCTCGACGCGACCTCGGGACTGTGGCGCTTCTCGTCGAGCGCGGTGCGCCCGGTGCAGCTCTACATCGGCGAGAATTTCCTCAACGCCAACGAATGCCGCCAATTGTGCGAGAAGATCGACGGCGGCTCCTATCCCTCCCCGCTCTACGAAAAGGACAAATATGAGGGCGTTCGCACTAGCCACAGCTGCAACCTCGATGTCCGGGACCCGCTCGTCGCGGATGTCGAAACCCGCATCGCCACCCTGCTCGGCATCGACCCGGCGCACGGCGAGCCGCTGCAAGGTCAGCGCTACCAGGTCGGGCAATGCTTCAAAGAGCACGCCGACTTCTTCTACATCGACCAGCCTTATTGGGCCGAATATGAGCCGCACGGCGGCCAGCGGACGTGGACCGCGATGATCTATCTGAACGAACCGGCCGCAGGCGGGGCGACCGCGTTCAAGCTCCTCGGAATGGCCATCGAGCCGCGGCTCGGGCGTATCCTCATCTGGAACAACATGGCCGTCGACGGCAGCCCCAATCCGTGGACCAACCATGAGGGCCAGCCGGTGGAGGCCGGCGCCAAGTACATCGTCACCAAATGGTATCGCGAACGAAAGTTCGTCTGAGCGTCAGCCGCGAAGCACGTCGGCGAAGCCTCGCACCGCCGCCCCCGGATCGTCCTGCCCCCACACCGCCTGGCAGACCGCGATGAAATCGGCGCCGGCGTCGATCAGGGGCTTGGCATTGTCGGGCGTGATCCCGCCGATCGCGACGCAGGGAACTTCGAACACGGCCGACCACCAGCTGAGGATCGCCGGGTCCGGACAATAGGGCGACGGCTTGGTCGTGGTCGGGTAAAAGGCGCCGAACGCGACGTAATCCGCGCCAGCCTCGCCCGCTTCCATCGCGAAATGGCGGCTGTCATGACAGGTCTTGCCGATCTGCGCCGAAGGACCGAGCAAGGCTCGCGCCTCGCGCACGTCGCCGTCGCTTTGCCCCAGGTGCACTCCGTCCGCGCCGAGACGTTTGGCCAGCGCCATGCTGTCGTTGACGATGAACGTGACGTCGGCATCCGCGCAGATGCGCTGCAGCGGACCGGCCAGACGCGCCAACTCATGCTCCTCGACCTCCTTCACGCGCAGCTGAAAGGCAGAGGCGACGCCGGATTCGAGCGCGGCCCTGAGCCGGTCGGGAAAGGCACCGCCGACTTCCTGCGGGCTGATCAGGTAGAGCTCGGCAGGCTGGGTCCGCTCGGGCGGAAAGAAGAGCGAGAGATCGACCGTGTCTTCGTCCACTGTCAGGCTGCCGCCTTCGCCGTCGAAGCCTGATGAATCTCATCGATCGCCTGGCCGAGCGTGCGGTCGAACTCCTCGTCGCTTTGCTGGGCGCGTAAGTCCGATAGCAGGGCGCGGCTGAAGCTGGCGATCATGCCGGGGTTCTTCGCCAGCTCACCGCAGGCGTCCTCACGGCTGAAGCCGCCCGACAGGGCGACCACTTTCAGCACCTTCGGATGGATCACCAACGCCTCGAACAGGCCGGCCTTCGCCGGGATCGACAGCTTAAGCATCACCTGCTGGCCCTCGGGAATCTCGTCCAACTCCTCTAGAATCGCGGTGAGGAGCAAATCGTCGCTCTGCGCACGCTCAGCGCTCTTGATGTTCACCTCCGGCTCGATGATCGGCATCAGGCCGTTCGCGAGCACTTGGCGTGCCACCTGGAACTGCTGAGCGACCGCAACGGCGATTCCGGCGACATTGGCCTGATTGATGACCGAGCGCTCCTTGGTGCCGAAGACGCCAAGTCCCTTGGCTTTCTCGAGCAGCGCGTCGAGATCGGGCATCGGCTTCATCAGCTGAACCCCGTTGTCCTCCGCTTCGAGGCCCTTGTCGATCTTCACGAAGGGCACGACGCCGCGGTCGATCAGCGCCTGCGGAGTCGTCTTGCCGGCGATCTGCCCGTCCATCGTCCGCTCGAACAGGATCGCGCCGATCACCTTGCTCGAGCCGAAGCAGGGAGAGGTGATGATCCGCTCGCGCATCTGGTGGATGAGGCCGAACATCTCCTCGTCCGTGGACCAGGCGCCCTCCTCGATTCCATATCCCTTCAGCGCCGTGGGCGTGGACCCGCCCGACTGGTCGAGCGCGGCAATGAAGCCGTTTCCCTCACGAATTTTGGCGGTCATTTCCGACTGGTTCATTGTCACCCCTATTGCTCCAACGCGGCGACGCCTGGAAGCGTCCGCCCTTCCATCCATTCGAGAAACGCCCCGCCCGCGGTCGAGACGAACGTGAAATCCCGCGCGACGCCGGCGTGGTTGAGCGCGGCCACCGTATCCCCGCCGCCGGCGACCGAGACCAGCGAGCCTTCCTTGGTCAGCGCCGCGGCGGTCTTCGCCAGCGCAACCGTCGCCGCGTCGAACGGCGGCATTTCGAAGGCGCCGAGCGGCCCGTTCCACACCAGGGTGCGGCACGTCTTGAGCACGTCGGCGAGCGCTTCGACCGCGGCGGGGCCGACATCGAGGATCATCTCGTCGGGCGCGACCTCGTGGACGTTGCAGGTGCGCACGCCCGGCGGATTGGGCGCGAACGTCTTCGCCACGACGACGTCGTAGGGCAAATGGATCGTGCAGCCGGCCTGTTCGGCGCGCTGGAAAATGCTCTCCGCCTCGCCGGTCAGCTCATGCTCGGCGAGCGATTTGCCCACGTTGACCCCGCGCGCGGCAAGAAAGGTGTTGGCCATTCCGCCGCCGATAATCAGATGGTCGACCTTCCCGACGAGATGTCCGAGCACCGCGAGCTTGGTCGACACTTTCGCGCCCCCGACCACCGCCGCGACCGGCCGCTCGGGATTGCCGAGCGCGCGTTCGAGCGCCTTCAGCTCCGCTTCCATCGCGCGGCCGGCGAAGCTCGGGAGGAAATGCGTGACGCCCTCGGTCGACGCGTGCGCCCGGTGCGCGGTCGAGAATGCATCGTCGACATAATAATCGCCGAGCGCCGCCATCGCTTTGGCCAGCACCGGACCGTTCTTTTCCTCGCCGTCGTGAAAGCGCGTGTTCTCGAGGATTCCGACGGAGCCGGGGATCATGGTCGTGACCGCCCGCTCGGCTTCGGGTCCCTGGCAATCTTCGATGAAGCGCACCGAGCGGCCGAGCAGCTGCGACAGCGGTTTCACGAGCAGCGCCGTCGACATGTCCGGACGGGACTGCCCCTTGGGCCGGCCGAAATGCGAAAGCAGAAGCACGGTCGCGCCGCGATCGCTCAATTCCGCGATGGTCGGCACCGCCGAGCGCAGCCGTGTATCGTCGCTGACCGCCCCGTCCTGCATCGGAACGTTGAGGTCGACGCGCACCAGCACGCGCTTGCCGGCCAAATCCTCCGGCAGGTCGTCGAGGGTCTTGAAGGTCATTCGCCCTCGGCTTTGATCTCATCGCCCACGGCGACAATGCCGCCGCTCAGCACCCGCGCCCGCGCCCCTGCGCGCCAGTCCGGAGTAAGCGCTGCTCGAAGCCGCGGATGCAGCGCCTCCATCCGCTCGCACGGGGCGCATTCCTGCGTGATCTCGACCAGCACCGAATCGCCGATCCAAAGCCGGGCACCCGCCTGTTTCGGGAGATCGAGGCCTTCAACCAGGAGGTTCGCGCGCCGCTCGAACCACGGAACTGCCGCTCCGCATTCCTCCGTCGCCGCCGCCCAGTCGGACGCCTCGATCAGCACGACTCCGTTCTGGCCTTGAGAACCGGCCTTCCGAGTCCCGCGGAAATCGCCGTCCACGCCCTGCCCTTCGACCAGCTCGGCGCTGTCGAGAACCTCCATCGGCCCGAGCGGCCGGTCGTGCCGAGCGATGCCCGCGATCCGGCCCATAGCCGCTTAGCCCAGCTTCCCCATCGCCGCGGCGGTGTCGACCATGCGGTTGGAGAAGCCCCATTCGTTGTCGTACCAGCTGAGCACGCGCACCAGTTTGCCCTCGATCACCGCCGTCTCAAGGCTGTCGACGGTCGAGCTCGCGCTCGTATGCATGAGGTCGATCGAGACGACCGGTTCGTCAGTGTAATCGAGAATGCCCTTCAGGCGGCCGGTTTCGGAAGCGGCCTTGAGGATCTGATTGACTTCGTCGCGCGTGGTGTCGCGCTTGGGCGTGAAGGTCAGGTCGACCAGGCTGACGTCGGGCACGGGAACCCGGATCGCCGACCCGTCGAGCTTGCCCTTGAGCTCGGGCAGCACCTCGCCGACCGCTCGCGCGGCGCCGGTCGTGGTCGGGATCATCGACATCGCCGCCGCCCGCGCCCGCCGCAGGTCTGGGTGGATCTGGTCGAGGATCTTCTGGTCGTTGGTGTAAGCATGAATCGTGGTCATCAGACCGCGCTCGATCCCGATCGTATCGTTCAGCACCTTGGCCACCGGAGCCAGGCAGTTGGTGGTGCAGGACGCGTTGGAAACGATCGTGTGCTCGGGCTTCAGCTTGTCCTCGTTCACGCCGTAGACGACGGTCAGGTCGACGCCCTTCGCCGGAGCCGAGATCAGCACCCGCTTGGCGCCGGCCTGGATGTGCTTCTCGGCGCTCTCGCGATCCGTGAAGAAGCCGGTGCATTCGAGCGCGATCTCGACGCCGTTGGCCTTGTGCGGAAGCTTGGCCGGGTCCTTCTCCGCGGTGACCTGGATGCGCTTGCCGTCGACGATGATGTCGTTGCCGTCGGTGGACACGTCGCCGGGGAACTTGCCGTGGACGCTGTCGTGCTTGAACAGCCAGGCGTTGGACTTGGCGTCGGCGAGATCGTTGACGCTGACCAGCTCGAGCCCGCACTCGGGCCGCTCGAGAATCGCGCGGGCGACGAGCCGGCCGATCCGGCCGAAACCGTTGATTGCAACTTTGGTCATTGAATGCCTCTTTGCTTCATGAAATCCGTAATCCGCGTGGCGACCTTGTCCGGGGTCAGGCCGAAATAATCGTAGGCGTCAAGCGCCGGCGCCGAGACCCCGAAACGGTCGATGCCGATCCTCAGGCCGTGGAGGCCGGTGTAGCGTTCCCACCCGATCGTGGTTCCAGCTTCGATCGAAACCCGAAGGATCTCGCGGTTGCTGACGTCGGGCAATATGGTCTCGCGATAATCCCAGGGCTGGGCGTCGAAACGCTCGGCGCAGGGCATCGAAACGACATCGGCGCCGATACCCCGCGCTTCCAGCTGCTCGGCCGCACCAACCGCGACTTCGATTTCGGAGCCGGTGGCGATAAAGATGATCTTGCGCGCGTTCTGCGCCGATTTCAGCCGGTAAGCCCCGCGCGCCGAAAGGTTCTCCCCAGCGGATTCGGTCCGAACGGGCGGCACGTTCTGCCGCGTGAGCGCGAGGATGCTTGGTCCCTCGCTGGTCAGCGCCAGCGCCCAGCATTCCGCCGTTTCCACCGCATCGGCCGGACGAAAGACTTCCAGTCCGGGAATGGCGCGCAGGCTCTGCAGATGTTCAATCGGCTGATGGGTCGGGCCGTCTTCTCCCAGGCCGATAGAATCATGGGTCATCACGTAGATGACGCGGGCGCGCTGCAAGGCGCTGAGCCGGATCGCGGGCCGGGCATAATCGGTGAAGACGAGGAAGGTGCCGCCATAGGGGATGACCCCGCCATGCAGCGCCATGCCGTTCATCGCCGCGGCCATGCCGAACTCGCGAATGCCGTAATAGATGTAGCGGCCGCCATAGTTTTGCGCCGTCAGCGGCTCCAGCCCCTTCGTCTTCGTATTGTTCGACCCGGTGAGGTCGGCCGACCCGCCGACGGTCGCTGGAATCGCGACGTTGATCGCCTCGAGCGCCATCTCCGACGCCTTGCGCGTGGCCACCGGCTTCGAGTCCGCGAGCAGCTTGTCGAGGTAGGGCTTGAGCCAGGCGTCGCTCACCTTGCCGTTGAGCCGCGCGAGATATTCGTCCTTGCGGCCGCTCTTCTCCAGCCGCTCCTTCCACAATGCGTGGTCGACGGCCCCGCGCTTGCCGGCCGTGCGCCAGGCGGTGAGCACATCGTCGGGCACGGTGAATTCCTGCGGCTCGAGTCCGAGTTCCTTGCGCGCGGCCTCGACCTCGTCCTTGCCCAGCGCCGAGCCGTGGGTCGCCGCGGTGCCCTGCTTGTGCGGCGCGCCGTAGCCGATGATCGTGCGGCAGCGGATCAGGCTCGGGCGCTCGTCGGCGATCGCGGCCTCGAGCGCTTTCGAGACCTTGCCCCCATCGAGACCGTCGCACTCGAGCGTGTGCCAGCCGCCCGCCTGGTGCCGCGCGACCACATCTTCGCTGCGCGACAGATCGGTCGAGCCGTCGATGGTGATGCGGTTGTCGTCCCACAGCACGATCAGCCGACCCAACTTCAAATGGCCGGCGAGGCCGACCGCCTCGTGGTTCACCCCTTCCATCAGATCGCCGTCCCCGGCGATGACGAAGGTGCGGTGGTCGACCAGGTCGTCGCCATAGACCGCGTTCA
>JBDTXI010000039.1:0-12151 GCA_040006255.1 Sphingomicrobium sp. | reverse complement strand
GCGCGAAGACCTCGAAGGGACGGTGTGACATGGCGATCGCCGTCAAGCTCGACGAGCTGCTGCACGACCGGCGGATGACGCTGACCGAGCTCGCCGAGAAGATCGACATCACCCTCGCTAACCTCTCGATCCTGAAGACCGGCAAGGCCCGCGCGATCCGCTTTTCCACTCTCGAGGCGATCTGCGAGGCGCTTACGTGTCAGCCGGGCGATCTGATCCATTTCGTGCCGGGCCGCGAGTCCGCGGAACAGGCCCGAGCAGCCTGAAGGAAGAGACGGTGATCAAGCCATCTTTCTGCCGGCCCATATACGAACAAACGCCGCCAATGCCGCGCCTCCAACTGAGAATTGATATGACTTCGACCGATGCTCCCGTCTTGCCCGTCGCCGCGATGCGGCCGGGTGACGAAGTGCCGCTGTGGCGGCTGTACCTTTTGCGCGCGGCTTATCTGCTTCTCGTCGTTGGCCTGGGCGCGATGATCGTGCCCATCATCTTCAGTCATGAGCCAACCGCCCGCGGCGTGATCCCGAGCCTGTTGTGCGGCGTATGGCTGCTCTCGTTCGTCGGCCTCAAGCTCCCGCTGCGAATGTTGCCGCTGCTGATGTTCGAATTCGCGTGGAAGACAATCTGGCTGCTCGCATTCGGCATTTCGCAATGGCTGTCGGGCCAGCAGCCGCCGACATTCGCCGAAGACATGTTCAACATTGCTCTGGGCGTGATCTTGATGCCGATCGTGATCCCCTGGGGTTATGTCTGGCGCAACTATGTGAAGGCGCCCGGGGACCGTTGGCGGTGAGCGCAAGCGCGCCAAGCTTGTGGAGACGCGGCGATGAGGAGGTCTCGCTTGCGCGGCTTTATGTCATGCGAGCCGTCGCGCTGCTCGGCATTTGGGGCCTGTTCGACACGGTGCGGACGTTGGTCAGCCATGGCACGATGGACCGCGGCGTGCACAAGGCCTGATCGGCGGGCTTTGGGTGATGGCGCTCTTCGCGCTGCGTTACCCGTTGAAGATGGTTCCGGTCCTGCTCTTCGAGCTGGTCTGGAAGACGGTGTGGCTGCTCGCCTTCAGCCTTCCGCAGTGGTTGTCCGGCAGTGGGTCGCCGCGTCTGGCCGAGGACCTGTGGAGTATCGGCGCGTTTCCGGTTGTATGCGTGCTCGTGATCCCGTGGGGCTACGTATGGCGGCAGTACGTAACGGCGCCTGCCGAGCGATGGCGGTGAGTCTCTGTCGCCAGCCGGCCATGCGGCAGCACGCCAGCAATTCCCCCGCTTGTGGAACAGTCGTTCTCCCGGCTGCGTTCCCGGGTGGCAGCAAAGGAGATTGTCATGAAGACATTGATCGCCATCGGCCTCGCCTCGGCCATCGCGGCGACGGCAGCGGTTCCCACCCAGGCACGCGAAGGCTGTGGCAAGGGCTTCCATCGGACGCCGAACGGCATGTGCCGGCCCAACCGCGGGACCCAGGCACGGCGGATCGAGGGTCAATTTTATCGCGGCCAGGGATATTGGTGGCACAACCAGTGGCGCCAGCATCGCCAGCGCCGCAACGGCGTCTGGATCTACCTCTAGGCGGGAGGCGCCATTTCCGCGTTCCTCGCCAGCCACGCCTCAAGCCATTTGATGGTGTAGTCGCCGGCGAGGAATTCGGGATCGCGGACCAGTTTCTGGTGCAACGGGATCGTGGTCTTCATCCCTTCGACCACGAACTCCTCGAGCGCGCGCTTGAGGCGGCGGATGCAGCTGTCGCGGTTTGAGCCGTAGACGATCAGCTTGCCGATCATGCTGTCGTAATAAGGCGGCACCCGATAGCCGGTGTAGAGGCCGCTATCGACGCGGACGTGCATCCCGCCCGGAGCGACGTAATTTTTCACGATCCCGGGCGAAGGGGTAAAGGTCTCGGGATCCTCGGCATTAATGCGGCATTCGATGGCGTGGCCGTGCAGGTGCACCTGATCTTGAGTGCAAGATAAGCCCTCGCCGCAAGCCACCCGGATCTGCTCGCGGACCAGATCGACGCCGCTGATCATCTCGGTCACCGGATGCTCGACTTGCAGCCGCGTGTTCATCTCGATGAAGTAGAATTCGCCATTCTCAAACAGGAACTCGATGGTGCCCGCCCCGCGATAGCTCATCGCGGCCATGGCCTCGGCGACGAGCGAGCCCATGCGGTGGCGCTGCTTGGCGGAGATCGCGGGCGAGGGCGCTTCTTCAAGCACCTTCTGGTGGCGGCGTTGCAGCGAGCAGTCGCGCTCGCCGAGGTGGATGGCGGTGCCGGCGCCGTCGCCGAACACCTGAAACTCGATGTGGCGCGGGTCGGAGAGATATTTCTCCATGTAGACGGTGTCGTCGCCGAACGCGGAGCGCGCTTCGGACGCCGCCTGGCTCATCAGGCTTTCGAGCTGGTCCTCGTCAGGGACAACCTTCATGCCCCGGCCGCCGCCGCCCGACGCGGCCTTGATCAACACCGGGTAGCCGATCTCCGCTGCAATCTCCTTGGCCTGCTCGACCCTGGTGATGGGCCCGTCCGAACCGGGGACGAGCGGCAGCCCGAGCTTGGCCGCGGTGCGCTTGGCCTCGATCTTGTCGCCCATCATGCGGATGTGCTCGGGCGTGGGACCGACCCAGATGATGTTGTGCGATTCGACGATCTCGGCGAACTGCGCATTCTCGGAGAGGAAGCCGTAGCCGGGGTGGATGGCGTCGGCATGGACGATTTCGGCGGCCGAGATGATGTTGGGGATATTGAGGTAGGATTCGGTCGCGGGCGGCGGGCCGATGCAGACGGTTTCGTCGGCGAGGCGAACGTGCATGGCGTTGGAATCGGCGGTCGAGTGGACCGCCACCGTCTTGATGTCCATCTCGTGGCAGGCGCGGTGGATTCTGAGCGCGATCTCGCCGCGATTGGCGATGAGCAGCTTCTTGATTGTCACGGGAGCCGCGGCCTTAGCCGATGACGACAAGCGGCTGATCGAACTCGACTGGCTGGCCGTCGGCGATGAAAATTTTGTTGATCACTCCGCCTTCGGGCGCGGTGATCGGGTTCATCACCTTCATCGCTTCGACGATCAGCAACGTGTCGCCGGCCTTCACCGCATCGCCGACCTCGATGAACGGCTTCGCGCCGGGCTCGGGCGAGAGAAACGCCGTGCCGACCATTGGCGACTTGACGCTCGCGCCGGCGACGTCCGCTTCGGCCTCGCCGAGGTCTTCCTTCGCGTGCATCGGCGGCGCACTGAGCGCGAGCGTCCCCCCAGCTGCGGCGGCCGGAGCAACGCCCATGACCGGAGCCGGCTCGCGGCCGACCCGGATCCGCCGCTCGCCATCGGCGACTTCGATCTCGGTCAGCGCGTTGGCGGTGAGGAGCTCGGCGAGCTCACGCACCAGGCCGGGATCGATGCGCATGGCGAGGTCTTTCTCGCCTTTGGCGGATTCGGCCATCGCTCGCGTCCTTTACTGAATTTTGCTCTTGGCCTGCGTCGCGCCCGCTCCCTTGCAGAGGTGCGCCGCCGCGTCCAGTGCGAGGACGTAGCCGAGGGGACCCAGGCCGGTGATCGATCCGCGTGCGACCTGGGCGACCATGCTCTGCCGGCGGAAGCCTTCGCGGCCGTAGATGTTCGAGAGATGCACCTCGATGACCGGGATCGGCAGCGCGGCAACGGCGTCGCGGATCGCAATCGAGGTGTGGCTATAGCCACCGGCGTTGAGGATCACCGCCTCGGCCTTGGCCATCGCATCGTGCAGCCAGTCGACGAGCACGCCCTCATGGTTCGACTGGCGGATGTCGAGCTTGAGCTTGAGCGGCTCGGCGCGCTGCTCGAGCATGGCGCTGATGTCTGCCAGCGTCTCGCTGCCGTAGATGCGGGTTTCGCGAGTCCCGAGCAGGTTGAGGTTCGGGCCGTTGAGGACGAAGACGGTATCGGTCATTTGCGCAGCGGCGTGGACCTTCCTATTTGCGCTTTGTCAATGATTCTCGATGGAAGCCTTGCGGTTCGCGTCAACGGTGAGCACCGCCGTTTGCCGGGTGCAATGACCATTGCGGGGATGCTGAGCCAGCTTGGCCTCGATCCGCGCAAGGTCGCGGTCGAGCGCAACCTCGAGATCGTGCCGCGCTCCACCTTGAGCGACGTACCGGTGCAGGACGGCGACGCATTCGAGATCGTGCATTTCGTCGGAGGAGGCTGAGTGACCGCGCAACACGATATCAGGGCCGACACCTGGACCGTCGCCGGGCGGACGTTCACGTCGCGGCTGATCGTCGGCACGGGCAAGTACAAGAGCCTCGAGGAGAATGCGGCCGCGGTCGAGGCCTCGGGCGCGGAGATCGTCACCGTGGCGGTGCGGCGGGTCAACATCTCCGATCCCAATCAGCCGATGCTGAGCGATTTCATCGATCCCAGGAAAATCATGTATCTGCCCAACACCGCCGGCTGCTTCACCGCCGATGACGCGATCCGCACGCTCCGGCTGGCGCGCGAGGCGGGAGGCTGGAACCTGGTCAAGCTCGAGGTGCTGGGCGAGGCGAAGACGCTTTATCCCGACATGCGCGAGACACTCCGCGCGACCGACGTGCTGGTCAAGGAAGGCTTCGAGCCGATGGTCTATTGCGTCGACGATCCCATCGCCGCCAAGCAGCTCGAGGAAGCGGGGGCGGTGGCGATCATGCCTTTGGGCGCGCCGATCGGCTCGGGCCTCGGGATCCAGAACCGCGTGACCATCCGGCTGATCGTCGAAGGGGCGGGCGTGCCGGTGCTGGTCGATGCCGGGGTCGGCACGGCGAGCGACGCCGCTCAGGCGATGGAGCTGGGCTGCGACGGGGTGCTGATGAACACTGCCATCGCCGAGGCCAAGGACCCGGTGCTGATGGCCGGCGCGATGAAGGCGGCGGTCGAGGCGGGACGCCTGGCCTATCTCGCCGGACGGATGCAGAAGCGGCGCTACGCGGATCCGTCGAGCCCGCTGGCGGGTTTGATTTGATACGTATATACGTGTATATACATTAAACAATGGGCGCCATTACCAAAGCATTCAAAAGCGGCAACAGCGTCGCGGTGAGGCTGCCGAAAGAACTCGGCATTACCGAGGGTATGGAACTCGAGATCGACGACCGGCCAGATGGCGTGCTGATCCGGCGGCGGCCAAGGCACACGGGCCGCGACTTGGTGCAAGCGCTGGCGAAATTGCCAAAGCTCGACGAGCCATGGAAGCGCGAGCGCATCATTTTCCCGAAGCGGCGCGGACTTCCCTAATTGGCGCTTCTTCTCGACACGAGCGTGGCGGGCGAGCTTTTGGAAGACGTTCAGCGCATGTTTGAGCGCGTAGCGGAACTTGACGGCCAGTTCCTGTCAGTCATCTCGCGTGTGGAGCTGGAAGCCGGAGTGTACCGCGACGGACGGTTGAACGACAAACGCCGAGCACGTTTGGACACGTTCATGGCAAAAGTCGAAGAGCTGGATTTCACCGGTCGTGAAGTCGCCGCTTACTCGTCCATCATCGCCATGAAGGGTTTTTCGCGCCGGCTCGTAGCCGATCGCATGATTGCCGCCACGGCGATTACGCATGGACTTGCGCTTGCCACCCTGAACCCGCGCGACTTCCGCGACATTCCCGGTCTGACGATCGAGGACTGGTCGAGCTAGCTTATTTGGTTGCGGTCACGATGTGCGCCGACATTGGCGCTTCAAAACCGTTCGGGCCTTCATACTGGCGGGCCGCGGCGGACAATTGTTCGAAGACGCCGTCGAGCGCAGGCGGCCCATATTCCGCAAGCTCGACGCCCATCGGCGATCCATAGACGAGGCCTCGCGCGGCGTCGGCAGCCGATCCGCTGCGGCTGGTCAGTGCGACGGTGTCGATCTGCACCCCGGAGAAGCCCGCCGCCGACAGATCGCGCTCGATCCATTCGCGCTCATAATAGCTGAAGGGGCCGCGTTTCATGAACATTGGGGGGTTGTCGGGGAACTGCTTTTCCATCGTCCGGTGGGCGAGATCGCTCAGCGCATTGCGTTCGATCGCGTCCCAGATGGCGAGCAGATAATGGCCGCCGGGGCGGAGAACGCGCAGGGCCTCGGCGCCGCCCTGGACCTTGTCGGGGAAGAACATCGCGCCGAATTGGCAGACGACGAGGTCGAAGCTGGCGTCCTCGAACGGGAGATCGAGCGCGTCCGCCTGGCGCAAGGAAATGTTGGCCGCCGTGCCGTGCTCGGCGGCGACGTCGAGCATCGCCTGATTGAGATCGGTGGCGACGATCTCGCTGTCCGGCAGCGACTGAGCGAGTGCATTCGTCACCACGCCGGTGCCTGCCGCGGTTTCGAGAATGCGCTTCGGCTGAAGGCGCCGCGCACGGCCGGCGAGCTCTTCGGCGTAGGGGCGGAACAGCAAAGGCACCAGGTAGCGCTCGTAATTGGCCGGCACCGAGCCGGAGAAGCGGACGTCGATCGAAGCCATGGGAAGGCGGTTCCTCCTCCGTCGGTTTTGCCCCAGTGTCGGGCCCATGACAGACTTCGCATCCGAGCGCGAGGCGATGGTCGAGCGGCAACTGAGGCGCCGCGGGATCACCGAAGAGCCGATCCTCGACGCATTCCTCTCCGTCCCGCGCGAGGAATTCGTCGGCCGTGGATACGCGTATCTCGCTTACGGCGACCATCCGCTGCCGATCGAAGCGGGGCAGACGATCTCGCAACCCTACATTGTCGCGCTGATGATCCAGGCCGCGGCGATCGGGCCCGGCGACAAGGTGCTCGAGGTCGGCGCCGGGTCCGGCTACGCGGCCGCGGTGATCAGCCGCATCGCCGCGCGGGTTATCGGGATCGAGCGCCAGAACGACCTCATCGAGGAGGCGCGCGTGCGGCTCGAGCGGCTCGGCTATGCCAATGTCGACATCGTCGAAGACGACGGCACCCGCGGCTGCCCCGAGCACGCGCCGTTCGACGCGATCCTCGCGGCGGCGAGCGGGAAGCATGTGCCCGGACCGTGGATCGAACAGCTCGCCGACGACGGGCGCATTGTCATGCCGGTCGGCGACCCCAAGGCCGTGCAGCAATTGATCAGGGTCACCCGGCGACCGGACGGCGAGCTCATGCGGGAGAATCTCTGCGCGGTGCGTTTCGTCCCCCTCATCGGCGCAGAGGGATGGCCCGAGGCCTGAGACGGTGGTCGGTCAAACAGGACGCGACGGCCCGCGTGACTGTGCTGATTCGACACGTGTCGTCCTCGATGGGGACAGGTTGTGGTTAACACACGGTACGGTTCTGTGGATAAGTGCCTCGCAGAGACCTCCCCAAACGTCCGTCAGGAGAGTGTTTTAAGCGACGATTGACGGCATGGCGTCATTCGTCGGTCGATCCGCACGGCCCGTCGATAAGCATCAACCCCCGGCTTCCGTAACAAACCAAGTCAGCCACAGTCGTCGCGGGCCGGGAGAAAAGAATTGTGGCACTCCCGACGGGAATTCTATTTGGGAGAGCGGGCGTGGGGAATAAAGACTGCGAGTATGTTAGCTTTACAAATCCCATCGGTGACGTAATTTCGTATCTATCTCCGCAAGCTTACCGCAACGATAATATGATAGGCCGTGACCGCCCGTGGCGGAGACTTGCTTATGATCGGACTTTGACTTGCCCCGATCTTGCAAGAGCGGTCAACGATTTCCTGAGTTCTGATATCGACTTCGTGGCCGAGGAGGAGTTGCCTTTGCAGCTGTGCGCCTGAGGGAGATCGTCGAGCCCTGTCGCGTGGGAGAGGGCTGTGAGCGGTGGTCGCGCACGAGCAGCGCGCTGCCCGTATGGGTCCCGCTTTATGCGAGCGTCTTCTCGAACCAGTGGTGCGCGTAGGGTTCATTGTTGAACGGCGTGACCTCGCGGTAGCCGCAGCTGCGGTAAAGCTGCTGCGCCTCGGTGAGCACCTTGTTGGTCTCGAGCTTGATCGTCCGATAACCGGCCGATCGTGCCCGCTCCTCGAGTTCGGACAACAGCCGCCTGCCCAAACCAATGCCGCGACCGGTTGGCGCGATCCACATCCGCTTGAGATAGGCCGAGTCCCCCGCGATCGGCTTGAATCCGCCGCATCCCACGGGCTCGCCCCACAGCCGCATCACGAGGAATATGCCGCGCGGTGGCATGAATTCGTCGGGCGTGGCGGCGAGGCTTTGAGCCGGGTCGAAACCACCCGCGAACCGCTCCGCGAGCTCGCGGAAATAGTGGGTGAGGCAATATTGCGCATCGCGGCTGGCCGGGGACTCTTCGTCGATGCGAACCGCCGAAGCGGAGAGTAGGCGCTCCACTTCCGCCATCGCATTGGCGACGCGAGTGCGTTGCTTGTCGCTGAGTGGGTCGAGGATGGATTGAGCAAGCGCGTCGGACATCCGGTTCAGCTCGGCAAGCTCGCCAAGCCCGGCGGCGGTGAGAGTCGCGATGCGGATTCGGCGGTCGTCGGCCACAGGCGCGGTCGTCACCAGGCCCTGCCGTTCGAGCGAGCGCAGAAGGCGGCTGAGGTAACCGGAATCGAGGCCGAGTCGCGCGCGAAGCACGGCCGCGGTCCCGCCCGCCTTTCCAATCTCGAACAGCAGCCGCGATTCCCCGAGCGGCCGGTCGCGTCCCAGATAATGGTCGTTGAGCGCGCCAAGGGTTTGCGTGACCCGGCGGTGGAAGCTGCGGACCTGTTCGATTAGCGCGGGGTTCATTGTCTGACTTTAGTCAGATAAAAGGCCGCGGCCAAGGGCCTTCAATTCGCTCCGCCCGGGCGCGCTTTGAAAGTCGACCCTCACCGCCGATGGGGCGGAAGGTTAGTTCTTCGCTTTCTCGCGCAGCTTCGAAATCGTGGTGGCGTTGGTGATCTGCTCGACGTCGGTCTTGCAGTGGAGCAGGCGGATGCCTGTTCGCTGCAGCGCTTCGTCGAGGGCGGGGGCGAAGTCGGCGGTTTTCTCCACGCTCGCCGCCCAGCCGCCATATGCCCGGGCGAGCGCGGCGAAATCGGGGTTGCTGAGCGCCGTGCCGCTGATCCGCTCGGGATAATCGCGCTCCTGGTGCATGCGGATGGTGCCGTAACTGCCGTTGTCGACGACGATCACCAGCAGATCCGCGCCGTACTGCGCGGCGGTCGCCAGCTCCTGGCCGTTCATCAGGAAATCGCCGTCGCCCGCGACCGCGACCACCGGCCGGTCCTTGAAGCGCAGCGCGGCCGCGACGGCGGCCGGAACGCCATAGCCCATCGTGCCTGACGTCGGGGCGAGCTGGGTCGGCATCGGGCCGTAGCGCCAGTAACGGTGCCACCAGCCGGAGAAATTGCCCGCGCCGTTGCAGATGATGGTGTTTTCCGGAAGCCGCTCGCGCATCGCCGCGACGCACGGGCCGAGATCGAGCTTCACGCCGTCTCGCGGCTTGGGCTCCGACCAGTCGAGCCATTCCCGGTGCGCGTCGTCGCCGCAGGAAAAGCGGACGAGGTCGGGGTCGCTCCAATCGTCGGCCATTTCCGAAAACTCGCCCATGTCGGCGCAGATCGGCAAATCGGCGTGATAGACTCGGCCGAGCTCGTTGGGGTCGGGGTAAACGTGGACGAGCGTCTGGCCCGGGTGGTCGGGCGTGATCAAAGTGTAGCCATCGGTCGTCGCCTCGCCGAGGCGCGGGCCGACGGCGAGGATCAGGTCCGCGTCGCGGATGCGCTGCTGCAGCTTGGGGCTGGGTCCGTAGCCGAGCTGGCCGGCAAAGACCTGGCACGTGTTGCAGATCGCGTCCTGGCGGCGGAAGGCGGCGGCCACCGGGATCCCGTAGCGGAAGGCGAAATTGGCGAAATGGTGCGCGGCGCGGGGGCTCCAGTCGGCGCCGCCGACGATCGCCACCGGATTGGTCGCGTCTTTGAGCAATTCGAACATTGCCTGGACCGCGCCCGGATCGGGCTCTTCGGTGAGCGGCGGGACGCAGGGGCGGTCGGGCACGTCGACCTCGTCCCGCAGCATGTCCTCGGGCAGGGCGATCACTACCGGGCCGGGGCGGCCGGCGGTCGCGACGCGGTACGCGCGAGCGACATATTCGGGGATGCGCGCCGCGTCTTCGATCCGCGCCGCCCACTTGGCGACCGGCCCGAAGAACGCCGGAAAGTCGATCTCCTGGAACCCTTCGCGGTCCCGGTCGCCGCGCGCGACGTCGCCGACGAACAGGATCATCGGCGTCGAATCCTGGAAGGCGACGTGGACCCCGCCGCTGGCATTGGTGGCGCCGGGGCCACGGGTGACGAAGGCGACGCCCGGCCGGCCGGTCATCTTGCCGTCCGCGTCAGCCATATAGGCGACGCCGCCCTCCTGCCGGCAGACGATGGTGTGGATGTCGGGCGTGTCGTGAAGCGCGTCGAGCACCGCGAGGAAGCTCTCGCCCGGCACCGTGAAGATGCGGTCGCAGCCCTGGATGCGAAGCTGGTCGACGAGGATGCGGCCGCCGGTGCGTAGGGTCATGGGCGGGGCTGTAGCCACCCTGTCATTCCCGCGAAAGCGGGAATCCCGCTGCTTCAATTGAGTTTAGCTGGCCGCCAGCTTCTTCGGCCGTCCGCCCTTGCTGCCATTGAGGCGGGCCGCAGCCGCCTTGTCCAGGCTCCGAGCGCGGCCGCCCTTCGCGCCGAGCTCCTGCGCCATCCAGCGGCGCGTTCCCAAGATCCCCTGAATAAGCGCCGGGACATAAAGATCGGCATCGAGCCTCGGCCAGTGGAGCCCCAAGCCGCTGGGGCTGATCTCAATGTCGCCCAAAGCGTCGTCGGACGCACCTCGCAGACCCTGAGCGAGGCTGGTCGGGAAGGCCAACTCGATGCCGGTGCTGAGCTTGACGACCATGCGCGAACGACGCCGGTCATACCGCGCCGCGACTGCGTGGCCGCCCGCGCGGAGATCGGTCATGCGCTGTTCGGCCTTCGCAAAGTCCTCCTCAGAAATCGCCATGAATCGCACTCCATATGGCGCACAGCGCGCCGAGTCGTTGGACAAGCGCAGCCTCGATGCGCCTCAGTTCGGCAAGCCGGAAACCGAATCCCTCCCGCAGCTCCGGCGGACCGCCCGGACAGTTCAGCTTGAACACCGCCTCGCCATCCGGTCCGATCACATGAACATGCGCCGGCCGGTGATCGTTTGGCCAGATGATGATCCTTAACCCATCGATCCTGCCGATCGTCGGCATATCAGAAACCCAAGCGCTTGGGAATAGGTCTGCCCATGCATCGCTCCCGCCCAAGCGGGAGTCCCCGCTTGCTTGTATGATTCGGCTGTGCGGCAGTCTAGCGGGATTCCCGCTTTCGCGGGAATGACGAAGTTAGGCGGTGAAGACGCGGTCGCAGCCCTGGATGCGAAGCTGATCGACGAGGATGCGTCCGCCGGTGCGTAGGGTCATAGCCCGCGAATAACCGTGACGTTCTAACCCGTCACCCCTCGGCGAAGGGATAGAATTTCGCATCGCCGTGTCGCGAAACCGCGAGCGACCAAAAATCTATCGTATGAGGAATCTGGCCCGGCTTGCGATCAGACCTCGGACCGAATTCGACTAACATCCAGTCCTGAAGGTTCGCGCCGTACACGATGATGTCGGACTGATAGACTGAAAATACCGGGTTGCCGACCTGATGTGGGCGCGCCGGCAAATAGCGATGGCCCATAAGGGGGATCAGCTTGGGCGCCTTGGCAACGACCTCGGCCACGACGGCCCCACGATCTGCTTCCTCGCTTGGCCGCTCACCCCATTCGGGCCACCAGAGACCGGCCTCCTCAACACCGAACAGCAAACCCTCCAACGGCCAGCGGAAGGCCCGCTTAACCGTGTCACTGAGACCAGCCCAATCATGACCTTTGGGTATCCGCCGCTTCAGAAGCAGATCGTACAAATCTGGCGGAAAGCGAAACCCGAAGCGCTCCTGAGCTTTCTCGAGCTCCGCGGCCGAATAGCCCCTGCTGCTCACGCCTGATGCACCGCCTTCACGACCTGGTAGCTCTCGAGCCCCTCTTTCCCACCCTCGCTTCCGAACCCCGAATCCTTCACCCCGCCGAACGGCGTGTCGGCGCCGCTGATGGCGAAGGTGTTGATGCCGACCATGCCGCTTTCGACGAGGTCGCCGATTAGGTTCGCGCGGCGGCCGTTTTCGGTGAAGGCGAAGGCGGCGAGGCCGAAGGGGAGGCGGTTGGCTTG
>JBDTXI010000038.1:0-6718 GCA_040006255.1 Sphingomicrobium sp. | reverse complement strand
GTCGAGGAAGCCAAGGGCCTCGAGTTCGAGCTCGACGTGGTCGAGGGCATGCAGTTCGACCGTGGTTATTTGTCGCCCTACTTCATCACCAACCCGGAAAAGATGTCAGTTGAGCTGACCGATCCGTATATCCTCATCCACGAAAAGAAGCTGTCGAACCTCCAGGCCATGCTTCCGATCCTGGAAGCGGTCGTCCAGGCGGGCCGTCCGCTGCTGATCATCGCCGAGGACATCGAGGGCGAAGCGCTGGCGACCCTGGTGGTCAACAAGCTGCGCGGCGGCCTCAAGGTCGCGGCAGTCAAAGCACCGGGCTTCGGCGATCGCCGCAAGGCGATGCTCGAGGATATTTCGGTTCTCACGGCAGGCGAGATGATCTCCGAAGATCTCGGCATCAAGCTTGAGAATGTCACGGTAGAAATGCTCGGCAGCGCTAAGCGCGTGACGATCGACAAAGACAACACGACCATCATCGATGGTGCAGGCACGCATGAGACAATCAAGGCGCGGACCGAGGCCATTCGCCAGCAGATCGAGAACACCACCTCGGACTACGATCGCGAGAAACTGCAGGAGCGGCTAGCCAAGCTCGCCGGCGGCGTTGCGGTGATCAAAGTCGGCGGTGCGTCCGAGATCGAGGTCAAGGAGCGCAAGGACCGCGTCGACGACGCACTTCATGCGACCCGCGCCGCGGTCGAGGAAGGCATCGTCCCCGGCGGCGGTACCCCGCTGCTTTACGCGACCAAAGCGCTCGACGGACTTAGCGGCGCCAACGACGACCAGACCCGCGGCATCGATATCGTCCGCAAGTCGCTCAGCGCGCCGCTCCGACAAATAGCCGAGAACGCAGGACACGACGGGGCCGTGGTTGCCGGCAAGCTGGTAGATGGGAACGACCAAAGCATGGGCTTTAACGCCCAGACCGAGGTCTATGAAAACCTGGTCACTGCCGGCGTCATCGACCCGACCAAGGTAGTTCGTGCTGCGCTGCAGGATGCGGCATCAATTGCTGGACTGCTCATCACCACCGAGGCGGCAATTACTGACTTGCCGGAAGACAAGCCAGCTATCCCAATGGGGGGCGGCGGCGGCGGCATGGGCGGTATGGGCGGTATGGATTTTTAGGGACGGCCGATCAGCATTGCTCGACTAATCGCAGTTGAGGGTTATCTGGACGAGGACTTGGGGCAAGGCTGCGTGAATTAATTTGCGCGGATGGAGCGCCCTGACTGCTCTCCATCGAATCGCAACATACGGGAACGTCTGCTTTCGACCCATTGCGGACACTTCGTGGACGGCGGATAGTTCGATGATGGACGCACCCGAAATCGATCTCGAAATCAATACCGACGGTGACTGGCGGATGTCGCGCCGTCACCTTCTGCAGATCGGCGCACTGACGACGGCGGGGAGTTTCGCCACGCGCGCGATCGCAAGGGGAGGCGGGCCGCGCGCCCCCGAAGCGCTAGGTGAATTCGGCTATGGCGCCGTGTCGATGGCCAGCGACGCGCATGA
Source organism: Sphingomicrobium sp. (assembly GCA_040006255.1). Taxonomy (GTDB): domain Bacteria; phylum Pseudomonadota; class Alphaproteobacteria; order Sphingomonadales; family Sphingomonadaceae; genus Sphingomicrobium. Next base: position 5,206 of record JBDTXI010000038.1, on the reverse strand, counting down.
GGCGCAGTTGCGCAACACCCAGGCGGTGTTGATGTCGCTCAGCGACGACAGCCTGCTGATGCCGTTCCGGCAAATGGCGGGGCTTCCGGCGCCGGGCGTCGAATTGGGAGGTTGGTACGCCTATCGCCCGGACTACGACTATCGGAAAAACTTCGATGAAGGCTTCGCGCCGGGCTGCCACTTCGGCCAGTGGGTGTCGGCCCTGGCGCGTGCGAAGAGGCCTTGTCAGCAACTCAGAGTCAAGCGCTCTTCGAGTGTTTTACAGTGCCTTGAGGTCAGGCGTCGCGGGAGGTTGGGCATGACCGCAGCATGTCCGTCCAGGACCGATTCGAGAACATCGCTTCACCCGCTAATGTCTGATTTCGACCCATTCCTGCCATTAGCGAGAGCGAGCGAGACAGTCGGCTATTGAGGCAGCTTCGGATCCTTGTGACCCACTGATACGGCCGAAACTAGATCGCCTGACGCCTTATCCGTCCAGCACATGAACCTGACCGTCATGCCGGACGCCCCCGCGTTGGCTTCCTCTGCATCAAGCCGAACAATCAGACCGAACTCCGGCGACAGAGATGCGTAGGTCCGGGCGACATCAAACCTACCGAAAGTCTTGAACATCCTGAATCTGGCGATGCATCGTTCTTCCGCGCTTACGTCCTCCGTCTTTGTCTCCTCAGCGGCGGGGCCGAGCGGGGGCGCAATGATCATAGTTAATCTTCCAGAGAGGCAGACCACCTAGAAAGCTAGCATGCGCTTTCATTCCACGAACCAGCGCATGCCTCAATGTCCGCTTTCCACCCATTGCGGACATTAGCCTTGCGTGGAGACATTCCGAGCTAGCGTCTTGAACCTGACACCGTCGGCTTGCTCCACGGTGATCGTGACATGCCCGGTCGCGCTGATCTTGCGGTCGCGAACCACGCCCGACTTGCCGGCGTGCGCGCCGCTCACGACGGTGCAACCGTCTCCATTCAAGACGTTGGACGAAGGGTTCGATCCGCCTTTCATCGGTTGCCTCGCCTCTAGCTTGTCGCGGCGGCGACCACCCGACCGACGCATTCGCCGATACCGATGCGCACCGCGCCGTCCGCCTCGCACCACGCGCGCAAGGTCACTTCGTCGCCGTCCTCGAGAAAGCTGCGCGTTTCGCCGCTGGGGAGCTCCAGCGGCTGCTTGCCACCGCGGCTGATCTCGAGCAGCGAGCCCAACCCCTGTTCGCTATCGGTCGAAAGCGTGCCCGTCCCGATCAGGTCGCCCGGCTGAAGGTTGCAGCCGTTGGAGCTGTGGTGCGCGACAATCTGCGTTGCGCTCCAGTACATCGCCGCGTCGGCGGAGCCGCGCGAAAGAATGTGCAGGGGCAAGCCCGCCGAACGCATCTGCTCGGTCGAGAGGGTGACCTCGAGTTGGATGGCGAGCGCCCCGTCGCCGGACTCCTGGAGATACGGCAGCGGCTGGGGATCGCCGGCGGGGCGCGGCGGCATCGGCTTGCGGAACGGCGCGAGCGCCTGCGGGCTGACCACCCACGGACTGACGCTGGTCAGGAAATTCTTGGCCAGGAACGGCCCCAGCGGCTGATATTCCCACGCCTGGAGGTCGCGCGCCGACCAGTCGTTGAGCAGACAGAAGCCGGCGATATGCTCGTCGGCCTGGCCGATCGAAATGGGCGTTCCGAGCTCGTTGCCGCGGCCGATCCAGATGCCCAACTCGAGCTCGTAATCGAGGCATCGGCTCGGCCCGAATTCCGGCGCGTCGGCGTCTGGCGCCTTGCGCTGGCCGCTGGGGCGGATGACCGGCTCGCCCGAGGCGCGCACCGAGCTGGCGCGGCCGTGGTAGCCGATCGGCACATATTTATAGTTCGGGAGCAGCGGGTTATCGGGCCGAAACTGCTTGCCGACATTGGTCGCGTGATGAATGCCGACGTAGAAATCGGTGTAATCGCCGATGAGGCACGGCACGTGCAGCCGTACCTCGCTCTGCCCGATCAGCTGCGCTTCGACATCGTCACGATACCGTTCGTCCGACAAGAGTTCGGAGAGGCGCAAGCGCAGCTCGCGATGCGCTTCGGGCCCGCGCGCGAGCCAGGCGTTGAGCACCGGCTGCGACAACTCTTCCCGCCAGCCATCGTCGAGCAGGTCGGCGATCGCGGCGAGGTCGAGCACATAGTCGCCGATCGCTACCCCCGGACGGCGGCGGCCTTTCGCTTCGGAGAAAATGCCGAGCGGAAGGTTCTGGATCGGAAAATCGCTCCCGGCGGCGCTCGCCACCCAGCTGACGCGCGCGGGGTCGAGCGTTTCGTCGGTCACGGCAGTTGCGCCTTGGGAAAGCCCGACCAGGCCGCGTCATAATCGGGCTGCGCGCGCTCAAGCGCCCATTCCGTCGGGCGGAACGGCCAGCAGGTTTCGAGCATGAAGGCCATCGTGCCTTCGATTTTCGCCGGCTTGAGCTCGGCCTCGCTCGCCTTGCGCCAGCTGTCGAGGTCGGGCCCGTGGCCGCTCATCAGATTGTGCAGGCTGAGCCCACCCGGCGCGAAACCATCCGCCTTGGCGTCGTACGCCCCCGAAATCAGGCCCATCGCCTCGCTCATCACGTTGCGGTGGAACCACGGCGGGCGGAACGTGTCCTCGGCCACCATCCAGCGCGGCGGGAAAATGACGAAGTCGGCGTTGGCGCGGCCGGGGACGTTGCTGGGGCTGGTGAGGACGGTGAAGATCGACGGGTCGGGGTGATCGAAGCTGATGCTGCCGATGACGTTGAACCGCGACAGATCGTAGCGACAGGGCGCGTAATTGCCGTGCCAGGCGACGACGTCGAGCGGCGAATGATCGAGCGTCGTGGTCCACAGCCGCCCGAGATATTTCTGGATGACTTCAGTGGGGTCGTCGCGGTCCTCGAACCAGGCGACCGGCGCCTCGAAATCGCGCGGGTTGGCGAGACCGTTGGAGCCGATCGGGCCGAGCTCCGGCAAGCGCAAGGGAAGCCCGTAATTCTCGGCGACATAGCCGCGCGATCCAGTTCCGCCGATGGCGGCCCGGAACTTCAATCCGCGGGGCACCACCCCGATTTCGCCGGGGGCGATGTGCAGCCGGCCCAGCTCCGTCTCGAGCGTCAGCGCGCCGTCTTCCGGGACGATGACCATCTCCGCGTCGGCGTTGACGAAAACGCGGCCGCTCATCGCCTTGTCGGCGCGGTAGAAATGCAGCGCGCAGCCTTCGAGGTCCTCGGGACGCCGCGCGTGGAGCATGCCGACCAGCCCGTCGACGAAGTCCTTGCCTTCCGGGAGATCGGCCGGCGGGTCCCAGCGCAGCCGATTCGGCGGCAGGGGTTTGGACGAAGGCGGCGCGGCGAACAGGGGCGCGCCATCGTAAGCCACGAACGGCCGGTGATCCGCGGTCGGCCGCAGCCGATAGAGCCAGCTGCGGCGATTCTCGTGCCGCGGCGACGTGAACGAGCTTCCCGACAGCTGCTCGGTATAGAGACCGAACGCCGGGCGCTGCGGCGAATTGCGTCCTTTGGGGAGGGCGCCGGTAACCGCTTCGCTTTCGAAGTGGCCGCCGAACCCAGACATATAGCTGAATGCGCTCGTCATGCGCTTGCGCGTTACTGTTTCGCCTGTCGAAACTCAAACGGGCGTGGCCCCCGACAGGAACCGCGCCCGCATGCAGGCAGGGACTCGCAACCCGCCTGCGTAAAGCGTGCCGAGGGAAACGCCTCAGCTTTGGTTGACGTTCACGTCGATCTTGTCGGGGACGTTTACCGTGGTTCCGCCAAAGCCGAGCTGGCCACGGAAAAGGAACAGTAGCACGAGCACGACGATGATTAGCAGGACCACCGCCAGAACCCCGCCACCACCACCGCCGCCGCCGGTTTCGACGATGGTCGTGCGTTCGCGCTCAACGCCGTCGTCGCGATCATTATCGGCCATGGAAACTCTCCCTGTTGTCAGCTGTTGTTGTAGCGAAACGAGCTTGTACGAATGCGGTTCCGAACGAGAGGAAATGGGATGAATCGAGGAGCGATCGCAAATGCCGGAGCAGCCTTGGCGCTTGCGGCCTGCAACCGGGCCGGCGACAGCGTCGTGTCGAAAGCCGGGCAGCCCGCCGATGATGCCGTAAACCAGGCTACGCCCGCGAAAGTAGCTCCCACAACCGTGCCCGACGCTCGAACTCCGCTGTCAGAGCCCAGTGGCCCGATCGACCCGAAAAGCGCGGAAGCCGCCGGACAGATCGTGCAAAGCTATGGCGGGCTGATCGAACAGAAAAGGTGGACCGAAGCGAATGCGCTGTGGGGCGACCCCGGCATGGCTCAAAAATGGCAATCGGAGCTCTCGCAATTTGTGGACGTCCATCTCGAGATCGGCGACCTTGGCGAGACCGAAGGCGCGGCCGGGTCGATCTACGTGACGATGCCCGTGATCTTCTACGGGCAGCTTAAGGACGGCAAGGCGTCGCGCCGTTCCGCCGACGTCGTCCAGCGCCGGGTCAATGACGTGCCGGGATCGAGCGCGGCGCAACGGCGCTGGCACATCGAACGCATCGAGTGGAAGCCGGCGGCCTAGAAGCTGTTGAGCGCGGCGCCGAGCTTGTTGGTATCGTCGGAGGTGACCGGCGCACCGGTCGCGTCGGTGGATTCCTCGGCGTTGGCGCTATTGCCGTCGCCCTGCGGCTGCGAGCTCGCGGTGTCGTAAGCGAACCAGATGATGCCCGCGGCCCAGATGAGCGCCATCCAGCGGCTTTTGAACACGGAGCTGGTGCGCATCGGGATCATTGCCGGGAGGATCGCACGTCGTGCTTAAGAATCGGTTTCGTGGTCCTCGCTCGCGACTTTGGGGCACGGGTAGCGGTCGTGAGTCCGGCTGTTGCAATAGACGCCCTTGGCGAAGGCTGAGCCGAGCGTCTCGGCGACCTGCGGTGGAACGTCCGAATAAACGTCGCGCCGACCAGTCACGAACTCGACCCACAGCTCATTCGTCGAATGATCGTAAGCGTAGCGGCGAATGACGGTGGACGGCATAGGCGCGTAAACGCGTCAGGGCGCATCCCGAGCCGCGACCGAGGATTTGCGCGCGGGAATGACGCCCACAGGGTCAGACCGGCCACTCGTGCTTGAGGATGGCGAACAGCACCGTGTCGCGGACGTGGCCGGTCCAGGTGATGCGGTCGGCGCGGAGCACGCCTTCGCGGACGGCGCCGAGCTTCTTCATCGCGGCTTG
>JBDTXI010000037.1:0-7737 GCA_040006255.1 Sphingomicrobium sp. | reverse complement strand
AGGCGGCTGTTGGTCATGTGCGTCTGAACCGCGCTCGTCCCGTCATGATCCGGCCCCGCGCCGGAGCCGCCGGCAATCGTTTCATAATATTGGTGTTGCTCGTTGCCGAAGGTGAAGTTGTTCATCGTCCCCTGGCTCGGTGCAAGCCGCCCGGTCGCCGCGAACAACGCGTCGGTGACCACCTGGCTGGTCTCGACGTTGCCCGCCACCACGGCCGCCGGATAGGCCGGGTTGAGCATCGACGCTTCCGGCAAGACCAGCGCGATCGGCCGCAGGCAGCCGTCGTTCATCGGGATCGTGTCGTCGACCAGCGTGCGCACGACATAGAGCGAGGCCGCGCGGACGATCGAGAACGGGGCGTTGAAATTGTCCGGCAGCTGGGCGCTGGTGTCGGTGAAATCGAAGGTCGCCGACCGCGCCGGCTTGTCGATGGTGATGTTGACGCGGACGCGGGCGCCATTGTCCATTTCGTAATCGAACGCCCCGTCGTCGAGCCGGCCGAGCAGGCGCCGCACCGACTCTTCGGCGTTGGCGAGGACGTGGCGCATATATGCCGCGACCACCTTTGGCCCATATTCGCGCGCGGTCTGCGCGAGTGCTTCCGCGCCCCGGACGCAGGCCGCAAGCTGCGCCTTGAGGTCCGACATGTTGCGGTCGGGGTTGCGCGCCGGCCATTCGCCCGAGACCAGGATCGCCCGCATTTCGGCTTCGCGAAAATGCCCTTCATCGACGAGCAGCGCATTGTCGATGAGCACGCCCTCCTCGCCGATGCTGCGGCTGTCGGGCGGCATCGATCCGGGCGCGATCCCGCCAATGTCGGCATGATGCCCGCGCGCCGCGACGAATGCCGAAGGCCCCGCTTCGTCGGCATAGAAGACGGGTACGATCACGGTGATGTCCGGCAAATGCGTTCCGCCACGATAAGGATCGTTGAGCACGTATGCGTCGCCGCGACGGATTCCGCGTCCGTCCCTGCCCCGCCCGCGCGAGTCGATGATCGTGCGGATGCTCTCGCCCATCGAACCGAGATGCACCGGGATGTGCGGCGCGTTGGCGATCAGCGCGCCGTCGGCGTCGAAGATCGCGCAGGAAAAATCGAGCCGCTCCTTGATGTTGACGCTGGTCGCGGTCGCCTGCAGCGCGACCCCCATCTCCTCGGCGATGGCCATGAACAGGTTGTTGAAGATCTCCAGGCGCACCGGGTCGACGTCGGTGCCGATCGCCTTGTCGCGGGTCAACGGCACCGTGCGGGTGAGAACGAGCGTGCCGTCGGTAGCGCGCTCGGCGCGCCATCCCAGTTCGACGACGGTCGTCGAGGACGGATCGAAGATGAGGGCTGGGCCGATATATTCCTCCCCAGGCGCAGGCTGGGGAGGGGAACCATTCACTGCAGAGTGAATGGTGGAGGGGTAGAAGGCGCCGGCGCCAGTTACCCCTCCACCATGCCGCGCATGGATCCCCTCCCCATCGCGTTGCGATGGGGAAGAACCGACCGCCTCGACCACAAGCGCGTCGACGATCACCTCGGCGCCTTCGTCGACATAGCCGAAGCGGCGCTGGTGCAGCTCGGCGAATGCCGCGCGCATCTGCTCTGCAGGGGCGACCCCGATCTCCAGCGTCGTATCGCTCCCGGCGGTCCGCAGTCTTGCTCGGCGGTCGAGCGCGATACGTGCCTCGGGCACGCGCTGCTCGATCAGCGCGTCGCGCGCTCGTTGCTCAAGCGCGCTGAGTGAATCCGAAAAATCCTCGCCCAGCGGCCGCAGCACGCTCGCGTCGCGGATCGCCTTCACGTCCGCAATCCCGATGCCGAAAGCCGACAGCACGCCGGCGAGCGGGTGAACCAGGATCCGCTCCATGCCCAGGGCATCGGCAACCTTGCAGACGTGCTGGCCGCCGGCGCCGCCGAAACAGGCGAGCGTGTAGCGGGTGACGTCATGGCCTCGCGCGATTGAAATCTTGCGAATCGCCGCAGCCATGTTGTCGACGGCGATCTCCAGGAAACCTTGGGCGATGGCTTCGGGGGTCTTGTTGCCCACCGCCTCGGCGACCTCCCGCAAGCGTGCGCGCGAGGCTTCAACATCGAGCGGCTGATGGCCGTCCGGCCCGAACACGGCGGGGAAGTGCGCGGGATCGATTCGCCCCAAGGCCAGATTGCAGTCGGTGACCGTCAGCGGCCCGCCGTTGCGGTAGCAGGCGGGTCCGGGAAACGCGCCCGCCGACTCCGGCCCCACGCGGAAGCGCATTCCGTCGAACCGGCAAATCGAACCGCCTCCAGCGGCAACCGTGTGAATCTGCATCATCGGGGCACGGATGCGCACTCCGGCGACGACGCTCTCGTCGGCCAGCTCAAAGCTACCGGCGTAGTGCGACACGTCGGTCGAGGTCCCGCCCATGTCGAAGCCGATGAGCTTGTCGGCCCCGTGCGCCGCGCTTGCCGCAACCATTCCGACCACCCCGCCGGCAGGGCCGGACAGGATCGCATCCTTGCCGCGAAAGGCGACCTCTTCGGCAAGGCCGCCGTTCGACTGCATGAAGTGGAGGCTGGTCTCCGGCGGAAGCCCGGCGGCGACGCGGTCGACGTAGCGCCGGAGCACCGGCGACAGATAGGCGTCGACCACCGTCGTGTCCCCGCGGCCGATCAGCTTGACCAGCGGCGCGACCTCGTGGCTGACCGAAATCTGCGCGAAACCGAGCTCGCGCGCGATCTCCGCCAGCCGGGCTTCGTGCGCGGAAAAACGCCAGCCGTGCATGAAGACGATTGCCAGCGCGTCGATCCCGCTTTCCCGCACCTGCACCAGCGCCTCGTGCGCCTCCACTTCGTCGAGAGGGATGAGGATTTCACCGGTGACGCCGACGCGCTCGTCGATCTCGATGACGCGCTCGTACAGCATCGACGGGAGCACGATGTGCCGCGCGAAAATCTCGGGCCGCGCCTGATAGCCGATGCGCAAGGCGTCGCCGAAGCCGCGGCTGATCGCCAACGCCACTCGTTCGCCCTTGCGCTCGAGCAAGGCGTTGGTGGCAACGGTCGTGCCCATCCGCACGTCCGCGACGCTTCCGCCTTCCTCGCCGAGCACGCGCCCGATCGCTTCGAGTGCGGCATCGTCATAGCGACCGGGATTCTCCGACAGCAGCTTCTCGACCCGCTGCCGCCCGTCCGACGAGCGCGCAACGACGTCGGTGAACGTGCCGCCGCGGTCGATGGCGAAGGTCCAGCTGCGCTCCATGCCCTCCGCCTCTAGGGCTTTTCAGAAGCGCGCTGCACCCCCTATGGGTCGGACATGACAGTTCTCGTCACGGGAGCCGCGGGCTTCATCGGATCGACTACGTCCGCGGCGCTGCTCGATCGCGGGGACGAGGTCGTCGGCATCGACAATCTGAACGATTATTACGATCCGGCGCTCAAACAGGCGCGCCTCGACAATCTCTCGAGCCGGCACGGCGACCGCTTCCGCTTCGAACGCGTCGATTTCTCCGACGCCACGGCGCTTGAGGCGCTGGCCGACAGCTACGCTTTCGACGGCATCGTGCACTTGGGCGCGCAGGCGGGGGTCCGCTACAGCATCGAGAACCCGCAGGCTTACGTGCAATCCAACCTCGTCGGGCATTGCAACATGCTCGAGTTGGCGCGCGCGATCCGGCCCCGGCACATGGTCTATGCCTCGTCCTCGTCGGTCTATGGCGGCAACAAGAACCTGCCGTTCCGCGTCGAGGACCGCGTCGATCATCCCCTTTCGCTCTACGCCGCGACCAAGAAGGCCGACGAGCTGCTGAGCGAATCCTACTCCAGCCTCTATCGCCTGCCGCTGACCGGCCTGCGTTTCTTCACCGTTTACGGACCGTGGGGCCGGCCCGACATGGCCATGTGGATCTTCACCAAGGCGATGTTCGCGGGTGAGCCGCTGCCGCTCTACAACGGCGGCGAGATGCGGCGCGACTTCACCTACGTCGACGACATCGTCCGCGGCGTGGTTGCGTGCCTCGACTCCCCGCCTGCCGACGACGGGTCAAGCAAGGCCGGCGGAAGCTTCGCCCCGCACGCGCTCTACAATATCGGCAACAGCCGCAGCGAGGATCTGATGCGGGTGGTCGAGCTGCTCGAGCAGGCGACGGGCAAGAAAGCCCTGCTCGACCCGCAGCCGATGCAACCCGGCGACGTCAAGGACACCTTCGCCGACATTAGCGCGATCGAGCGCGACCTCGGCTTCGTTCCGGCGACCCGCATCGACGAGGGCGTGCCGCGCTTCGTCGCCTGGTATCGCGACTACCACAGGGTCTGACGCGCTGAGTTTCCCGCCGATCCTTCAGCGCCTGCGCATTCCGGTGATCGGCGCGCCGCTTTTCATCGTCTCCAACCCGCGGCTCGTCATCGCCCAGTGCACGTCGGGGATCGTCGGCAGCTTCCCCGCGCTCAATGCCCGGCCCGCCTCGAAGCTCGACGAGTGGCTGCACGAGATCATCGAGGCTCTCGCCGCCTGGGACCGCGACCATCCGCAGCGTCCCGCAGCGCCCTTCGCCGTGAACCAGATCGTCCACCGTTCCAACGACCGTTTCGAGCAGGACATGGAGGTCTGCGCCAAATGGAAAGTGCCGATCGTGATTACCTCGCTCGGGGCTCGCGCCGAGCTCAATGAGGCGGTCCACGGCTGGGGCGGGATCACGCTGCACGACATCATCGACGATCGCTTCGCCCGCAAGGCGATCGAGAAGGGCGCCGACGGGATCATCGCCGTGGCGGCCGGTGCCGGAGGACATGCCGGCCGCTGGTCGCCGTTCGCGCTGGTCCAGGAAATCCGCGCCTGGTTCGACGGGCCCCTGATCCTTTCGGGTGCGATCGCGAGCGGCGCATCGGTTCTCGCGGCCCAGGCGGCCGGAGCGGACCTCGCTTATGTCGGCTCGCCCTTCATCGCCACCGAGGAGGCCAACGCCTCCCAACCCTACAAGCAATCCATCGTCGACAGCGGAGCCGCGGACATCATTTACACCGACCTCTTCACCGGCGTGCACGGCAATTACCTGCGCTCGTCAATCGCCAACTCCGGCCTCGACCCGGAAAATCTCGCGGGAGTTGATCCGACGGCGATGAAGTTTGGGTCAGAAGGATCCGCGAAATCGAAGGCGTGGCGCGACATTTGGGGTTCGGGCCAAGGCATCGGCGTCATCGACCGCGTCCGCCCCGCCGCCGAATTCATCGACCAGATGGCCAATGAATATGCCGCAGCCAAAGCGCGGCTGTGCGGTGCCTGACTAGGCTTCGCCGGTGAGGCCGCGCTCGAGGCGGCCCATCAGCGCCCGCGCCGGGCTTTGCGGAACGGCGGTCTCGAAATTCCCGTCGTCGATACGCTTGATCCGCGCATAGAGCTCGGCGCTGGAATTGATCAAATTGCGTGCCGCGGGGGGCAGCGCGTCGACCACAGCCTTATCGCTATCCTGGGCGTGACCGAGGCGGCGCTCCGGCCGCCGTCCGTCGCGCAGCGGGATTTCCCCCGAGTCGATCGCGCGCTGGGTAAGAAGCCAGGCGACGATATGCATGATGCGGGTCGTGACCTTCAGGGATTCGCAGGCGAAGCCGACGCGCGCGAACGGCTCGAGAGTCGCCCGCTCGTCCCGCCCGGCATCGTCGAAATAGGAGCGCGCTTCGTCGGCGAGCAGCATCGCCTCGGTATATAGTGAGTCGACCATGCGCGAGGTAATGCGCACTTGCGGCTCAAACCGGTCTGATTCGTCCATCAGCATCAGAGTGCCACCGTTCTTGCCATATGAAAACACGAGGCGCGTCGGCTGGGCGCTGGGAGGGCGCGCGCTGTCCCCCTGCGGGACACGTCAGGCGGTGATATCGGGTATATTCGAATCGGCGATTTGCTGGATGTGATCCTTCAGGCGGAGCTTGCGCTTCTTCAGCCGCGCGAGTTCCATCGGGTCCGCTACGCCATGCGCCGACAGAGCGGCAATCTGCTCGTCGAGAGCGCGGTGCTCGGCCTTGAGCATTCGCAGCGCGGTTGCGGGATCCTCGTCGTCATTCACAGCAGGCCGTGTAGCGGAGAGGCCGCGGCCACGAAACTGCTGCTCGTCAACGACGGTCCGCATGGCGCGCCCGTTGAGCGGAGAAATGGGGTCAAGACAAAGTCCGCGATTCGTGATTTATTACGCGGCGGTGACATTAACCTGAAGCGAAAGGATCGGCACCGATGGACAAGGTAGTGGTCGAGGAACTGGAGTCGAAGCATGCAGCTCTTCACGCCCTGATCGACGAGGAAGAGCACCGAACCCACCCCGACGAAGACCTTCTCCACCGCCTGAAGAAAGAGAAGCTGAGGCTCAAGGACGAACTGGCGGGCCACCTGACCCACTAACGACACCCACTAAGGCCGCTCCACTAGCGAGCGCAACGCGCCTTAGTCGTCGCGCGACACTCGCTCGATGCGCTCGTGGCGCTCCTGCGCCTCGAGAGTCATTGTCGCCACCGGGCGCGCTTCGAGCCGCGCCAGCGAAATCGGTTCGCCGGTGACTTCGCAATAGCCATATTCGCCTTCGTAGACGCGGCGGATTGCGCAATCGATTTTGGCGATGAGCTTGCGCTGACGGTCGCGGGTACGGAGTTCGATCGACCAGTCGGTCTCGCTCGAAGCGCGGTCCGCGAGGTCGGGCTCACGTAGCGAGTCGACCTGGAGCTGCGCCATCGTCTGACGCGATTCCTCGATGATCGCTTCCTTCCACGCCTTCAGTTTCCGAAGGAAATAGGCGCGATGCGGCGCGCACATGAATTCTTCGCTGTCCGAAGGGCGATAGCCCTCGGGCAATATGACCCGGTCGAAACGTTCGAAGCCATCGCCACCATAAAGGTCGACTAGAGCGGTCGCCATACATCCTCCCCCGCACATGGACCCCGCAAGTGCGGAAATCCGAACTACGCCCGCCGCCTGCTGCAGCCGGACCCCGGTGCAGCCGGAGGCGAATCAAAGAGACTTTCCCGGGACTTAGCACCGGGTAAAGCCTGCCATCCCCAACCGGGCCTATAGATAGGCTCCAGACCCTTAACAAGAACTGACGGCGGGCTCGTGAAGAAATCGCCAACATGTTGCGAATATGGCGCAATGTTAATCTCGGACCGCGGCAGTTGCCGCCTTTGCGCGCCGCCGCCATAGGCTCTTGCGATGCGCATCCTGCTCACCAACGACGACGGCATCAATGCCCGCGGGCTGCGCCTGCTGGAAACCATCGCGCGCAAGCTCAGCGACGACGTCTGGATCGTCGCTCCGACGGAGGAGCAGTCGGGCGCTGGCCACTCGCTCACGCTGACCACGCCCGTCCGCCTCCGGCGCCATGACGAGCGCCGCTTCTCGGTCACCGGCACGCCGACCGATGCGGTGATGCTCGCGCTCGCCCACATCATGAAGGATTCGCCGCCCGACCTCATCTTGTCGGGGATCAATCGCGGCGCCAATCTCGCCGAGGACGTCACCTATTCCGGCACCGTTTCAGCCGCGATGGAAGGGGCACTCGCCGGGGTTCGGTCGATCGCGCTAAGCCAGGCTTATTCGCGCGAGGGCATGGGCGACACCGTTCCGTTCGCCGCCGCCGAGGTCTGGGCGGAGCGCGTGCTGGCGCCGCTCGCGGACTTCGCGACCGAGCCGCGGACCCTCATCAACGTCAACTTCCCCGCGGTCCCCGCCGACGAAGTGAAGGGCATCCGCGTGTGCCGCCAGGGGCTGCGCGATTACGGGCGGCTGCGGATCG
>JBDTXI010000036.1:0-4100 GCA_040006255.1 Sphingomicrobium sp. | reverse complement strand
TGTGAAATCGATCTTGAAACGAGTTCAGGATGACGCGCTGAGCGCGTCTCGTTAGACTAGGCCTATGACGCGGATGACGATCAACGGGGAGGGGGTCGACTACAAGCTCGACCCGGCGACGCCTTTGCTGTGGGCGCTGCGCGATGCATCCAACCTCACCGGCACCAAATATGGCTGCGACAGCCAGGATTGCGGCGCGTGCACGGTGATCATCGACGGGCGGGCGGCGATGAGCTGCGGCGTTGCGATCGGCTCGCTCGAGGGCGCGCAGGTGACGACGATCGAGGGCCTGTCGGCGGACCGCTCGCACCCGGTGCAGCAGGCGTGGCTGGCCGAGCAGGTGACGATGTGCGGCTATTGCGAGCCCGGGTTCATCATGGCCATCGCCGCGATGCTGCAGGCGAGCCCGGGCGCGAGCGAGGAGCAGATGGCGGCGCTTCCGAACATCTGCCGCTGCGGCGCATACCCGCGCATCCGCAAGGCGATTGCGCGCGCCGCGCAAACCGCCCCGGCGCTGCCGAAAGCGGACTTGCAAACATGAATATACGGCACCGAAACGGTTAAGCCAGGGCTCATCAATCCGGGCGCAAAACCCGTGTCATTAACTGGAAAGGTGACTGTCATGCGTAAGCTCTTGATGACCATTTTCCTGGCGAGCGCCGCGGTGAGCCCCGCGCTTGCCGATCCTGACGATCGTGCCGACCGCCAGGCCGCCCGCGCCGAGCGCCAGCAGGCCAAGGAACAGGCGCGCGCCGAGCGATTGGAACGTGCTGCGCCGGTCCAGGCCGCGCGTCCGCAGCTCAACGGGCAGGGCCATTCCGACGGCGCGGCGAATGGGCAGCAGCCGCTTGCCTATCGCCAGCAGGGCCAGCCGAACGGCGGTCCCGATCCGCGTCAGATCGAGGCGTTCCGCGCCGCGCACGCCGCCAACAATGATTCGAGCGACGGCGTTCGCAACTTTCGCGGCGATCGGCGCCAGGTGATCGAGCAGCGCCAGCAGGTGCTTCGGGATCGCGGCGAGCGCATGGACAATGAGTCGCTGCGCCACCTCGACCGGCCGCTGCCGAACGTGATGCGCACCCGGGTGCCAATGGTCAGCGTCGTTCCCCGGCCGGGCACCCAGCCGCCATTGCGCGTGGACAACCGCCGCCGCGACCAGGTGCGGTGGAGCGACAACTGGCGCCGCGACAATCGCTACGACTGGCGCAACTGGCGCGACCGCAATCGCAACCGCTTCCGCATCGGCATCTATTACGATCCGTTCGGCTGGGGCTATCAGCCTTATTCGATCGGCTGGCGGCTGTGGCCGAGCTATTACAGCAGCTCGTTCTGGATCAACGATCCGTGGCAGTACCGGCTGCCCTACGCTCCGCCGGGGACGCAGTGGGTGCGCTATTACAACGACGCTCTGCTGGTCGACATGTACAGCGGCGAAGTGGTCGACGTGATCCGCGGCTTCTTCTGGTAGAGCCGGTCACACCGTTCATCGAAGGGGCGTTGCGGCATTGCCGCAGCGCCCCTTCTGCGTTAGCCGCCTAATACACCGATTCCCAAGTTTCCGAGGTGACCTTCGAATGACCGCTACCGCTCACCTGATTCTCTCCGCCTCGCTGTTCGCGCTTGCCTCCTCGGCTGGAGCGCAAATGCCCGCGGCTCCGCAAAGCGCGCACGACCGGCTGTTCGAGGTCTTCAAGGAAAGCGACGAGGCCTCGCTCCAGCGCAATCCCCTGCAAGCCTTGTTCCGCGGCGATTTGCGGTACGCCGACCGGCTCGGCGACTTCTTCAGTGACGCGCATTACCAGGGCGAGAAGGCCGCCGCCGAGCACGACCTCGCCGCGCTCCACGCGATCCCGCGGGGCACGCTCGATGCCACCGACCAGCTCGCCTACGATGTGTTCGAATATCAGACCAAGGACACGCTGCGCGGACTCCAGCCCGAATTCCTGGCGATCAACGAAGCGCTGCCGATGAACCATTTCTTCGGCATCCACACCGAATATCCGACCATCGCCAGCGGCCAGGGGGGAGCGCCGTACAACACAGTCGCCGACTATGAGAACAGCCTCAAGCGTAACCGCGACTTCGCCGCCAATATCGACGAGGCGATCCGCCAGTGGCGCAAGGGAGAGGCGGAGGGCGTGGTCGATACCAAGCTGACCGTCCGCAATATGGTCGAGCAACTCGACAACCAGCTCAAGGCGAAGCCCGAGGAAACGCCTTATTGGGGGCCGATCAAGGCGTTTCCGGCGGCGATTGGGCCGGCGGACCGTGCTCGGCTCACGAGCGAATATCGCGATTCGATCGCCAACGTCATCCACCCCGCGCTGCAGCGCATGCGCGATTTCCTCGCCAGCGAATATCTCGGCCATGCGCGAGAGGGCGTCGGCGAGATGTACATGAAGGGCGGCGAGGCGCTCTACGCCTACCAGGTCCAGTCGACGACCACGACGACCATGACTCCCGAGCAGATCCACCAGCTTGGCCTCAGCGAAGTCGCGCGGATCACCAAGGAGTTCGAAAAGGTCCAGGCGCAGATGGGCTTCAAGGGCAGTCTGCAGCAATTCTTCGACTACATGCGCACCAGCCCCAAGTTCCAGCCGAAGAGCAAGGAGGAACTCGAGAAGGGCTTCGCCGTCGTCAAAGCCAAGGTCGAAGCCAAGGTTCCGCAATTCTTCTCGCTGGTGCCCAAGTCCGGGCTCGTGATCCGCTCCTATCCGCCGTACCGCGAAAAGTTCGAGGCCGGCGGCAGCTACGAGCAGGGGACGCCCGATGGCGCCCGGCCAGGCACTTTCTATTACAACGCTTATGACTTGCCCTCGCGCAGCATCTGCGAGGAAACGACCCTGTTCATGCACGAGGGCGAGCCCGGCCACCATTTCCAGATCAGCGTGGCGCAGGAGAATGCGTCGCTGCCCGCGTTCATGCGCTTTGGCGGCAACACCGCTTATGTCGAGGGATGGGCGCTCTATTCGGAATCGCTCGGCTATCCGATGAACATGTACGGCGACCCGTGCCAGCGCTTCGGCAACCTCAACGACGAGATGCTGCGCGCGATGCGCCTGGTGGTCGATACCGGCCTCCACGCCAAGGGTTGGACCCGCGAGCAGGCGATCGATTACATGCTCACCCACTCGGGCGAGGCGAAGACCGACGCCACCGCCGAGGTCGAGCGCTATATCGCCATCCCCAGCCAGGCCACCGCGTACAAGGTCGGCCAGCTGACGATCACGCGGCTGCGCGACAAGGCGAAAGCGGCGCTGGGCGCGAAGTTCGACATCCGCGAATTCCATGCCCAGGTGCTGGAAAGCGGCGCGCTGCCGATGAGCATCCTCGAAGCGAAGATCGACAGGTGGATTGCGGCGAAGAAGGGGAGCTGAGTCGAGCTCAGGACGCGATCCCATAGTGTCCGCAGTGACTAGAAAGCGGAGGCTACTGCGCTAACCAAGCGCCTCGGCGATCAGACGCCGCGTATTCTCCACTCCGTAGAGCGCGATGAAGCTGCCCATGCGGGGGCCTTGGCTGGAGCCGAGCAGGGTTTCGTAGAGCGCCTGGAACCAGCCTCGCAGGCTTTCGAAGGGGTGGCGCTTGCCGACTTCGAAGACGGCGTGCTGGGTGATTTCGCCATCCGCGTCGGGCGGCAGTTTCGCCAGCTCGGCGTCGAGGTCGCGCAGCGCTTCCGCCTCCATCTCCGTCGGCGCGCGGCGCTGCAATGCCGGAACGACGAAATCGCGCGCGTAATTGACGGCGAGGCCGATCAGCTCGTCGAGCTCGGGGTCGGTCGCGGGTGACGTGCCGGGAGCATAGCGCTGGACGAACTTCCACGCGGTCTCCTTGTCGGCGACGCCGGGCAGGCTGACGAGATTGAGAAGCAGGCCGTAGGTCATCGGCAGGGCCGTCTCGGGCACCTTGCCGCCGTGGATGTGGTGCACCGGATTGCCGAGCTTCTGCTCGATCGGCTGGGCGGGATAATTGCCGCGGAACTGCCAATATTCGTCGACCGCGCGGGGGATGACGCCGATGTGCAGGCTCTTCGCCTTGCGCGGCTCGCGGTAGATGTAAAAGGCGAGGCTCGGCTCGCTGCCGTAGCGCAGCCATTCCTC
>JBDTXI010000035.1:0-9296 GCA_040006255.1 Sphingomicrobium sp. | reverse complement strand
TCGTTGATGAAGCTGATCTTCACCGCCAGGAAGGCGTTCGCGGCATATTTGGTCAACTCTGCCGTTCGCCGTCCGGTGATGAGAATCGGCGCGCGGTTGAGGTACAACGGCCGGTAGATTTCGCGCAGCACGTGCTGCGCGCGATCGTCCTCGGCGCCGACGAGGATCCGGTCCGGATGCTTGAAATCGGCTATAGCCGCGCCCTCGCGCAGGAATTCGGGGTTGGACGCCACCGACACGTCGGTCACCCCCTCCTCGCGCAGGATCTCTTCGATCCGGTCGCCGGTCCCGACCGGCACGGTCGACTTGGTCACGACCACTTTTCCCGGCGCGATGACCTGGGCCAGCTCGCGCACCGCCGCAAAAACGAACGTCAAATCGGCGTGGCCGTCGCCCCGGCGCGCGGGGGTCCCGACGGCGATGAACACCGCTTCGGCGCCCGTGACGCCCTCCGCCAGCTCCTTGCTGAAGGTTAGCCGTCCGCGTTGGGCGTTGGCTTTGACCAGCGCCTCGAGCCCGGGCTCCCAAATCGGCATCCGGCCTTCATTCAGCCCGTCGATCTTGTCGCCATCCTTGTCGATGCAGCAAACCTGGTGCCCGAAGTCGGCAAAGCACGCGCCGGACACGAGTCCGACATAACCGGTGCCAATCATCGCGATGCGCATTGCGGGTTCCGAAGCTCCTTAGGTGGGCGAGCGCAGGGCCATAGCGGCGCGTCCCTCCCCGGCCAAGCGCGAGCTTCTACTCCGCCGAATTTGCCGCCGTCGCACTATCCTCGCCCTCGGTCGCATTGGCATCGCCGGGCGCTTCCCCGGCGGCATTGGCGCCACCGTCATTCTCGTCCGCGTTGGCCTCGTCCTCGTTTCCGGCCGAGACATTCTCCACTTCCGCGACGTTCGCGGCCGGCTTCTCGTCGGGGCCCATCACGAGGATGAGGCCGATCAGGCCGACGACCAGCCCGAATATGCCGAGCATGATCTGGCGCCAGAGAGACGGCACGCTGCCAACCTCGATCTCCTTGATCTTGACCCCGCCGCCGACGATGGCGGCGAACAACGCCACGACGCCAATTAGAAGCAAGATGGGCCCCGTCATATTCGTCTCCCGATAGAGCGGACCAGAGCATAACCGCTGCCCGGCAAATTGCCATCGGCGCTAACGCCTCGATTTCGCCGGAAACTTCCTATATTGGCGCGGTCCTTCCGATGAACGTCACCACACTCCCGAAGCCCCCGCGGGTGGGCCTGGTCTCGCTCGGCTGTCCCAAGGCGTTGGTCGACAGCGAGCGGATCATGACCAAGCTACGCTCCGACGGCTACGACATGTCCCCCGATTACGCCGGGGCCGACGTGGTGCTGGTCAACACCTGCGGCTTCCTCGACAGCGCCAAGGCGGAGAGCCTCGAAGCGATCGGCGAAGCGATCGCGGAGAATGGCCGGGTCGTCGTCACCGGTTGCATGGGCAAGGAAGCGGACGTCATTCGCGCCCGCTTCCCGCAAGTGCTCGCAGTCACCGGCCCGCAGCAATACGAAGAGGTCGTCGCTGCGGTCCACGAGGCCGCCCCGCCCCGTCTCTCCCCGTTTGTCGACCTCGTCCCCGAGGCCGGGCTCAAGCTCACGCCGCGTCACTACAGCTATGTGAAAATCTCCGAGGGCTGCAATCACCGCTGCGCCTTCTGCATCATCCCCAGCCTCCGCGGCGACCTCGTTAGCCGCCGTCCCGACGCAATCCTGCGCGAGGCGGAGAAGCTCGTCGCCGCTGGAACCCGCGAGCTTTTGGTGATCAGCCAGGACACCAGCGCCTACGGCGTCGACCTTCGCCACAAGGCATGGCCGTGGAAGGGCGGCGAAGTCCGCGCCCACATGACCGACCTTGCCCGCGAAATGGGCAAGCTCGGAGCCTGGGTACGCCTGCACTACGTCTACCCCTACCCGCACGTCGATAATGTCATCCCCTTGATGGCTGAGGGGCTCGTCCTCCCCTACCTCGACATTCCGTTCCAGCACGCGAGCCCCAAGGTCCTGCGCGCGATGCGCCGCCCGGCGAACGACGCGAAGGTTCTCCAGCGCATCCGCGACTGGCGAATCCAGGTTTCCGAGCTCGCGATCCGTTCCAGTTTCGTCGTCGGCTTCCCCGGCGAGACCACGGAAGATTTCGACTATTTGCTCAACTGGCTCGAGGAAGCGCGGCTCGACCGGGTGGGCGCGTTCAAGTTCGAGGCCGTCGCAGGCGCCGCCGCCACCGCCATGGACGAGCAGGTCCCGGAGGAATTGAAGCAGGAGCGGTTCGAGCGCGTGATGGCGCTTTCGGCGCGCATTTCGGCCGAAAAGCTCGCGGCGAAAGTCGGCTCGACCATGGACGTCCTCATCGACGCCGTCGATGCGGACACCGGCGGCGCCACCGGCCGCTCGAAAGCCGATGCTCCGGAAATCGATGGCGAAGTGCATCTTCGCGATGCCCGCGGCCTTCAGCCAGGCGACATCGCTCAGGTGCGCGTGGAAGATTCCGACGAGCACGACCTTTACGGCGTTCCCTTAAACGCATAATCCTGTGCCCTCACAGGGGGTTGGCGCGTGCCGACGCTTCGAGTGCGAGAGGGGGAAACATGTTTACAGTTCGTACAGCCTTGGCGGCTCTTGGCATTCTCGCCGCGGGAGTGGCGCCGATCGTACCGGCTTCACCGGCGAAGGCCGACCCCAATCCGGCGATAGCCCTTTGCCGCAACGTCCTCCTTCCCGGCCGGCCGGCCTCGAACCTCGGCGAGTGCCTGTCTTACATCAATGTCGCAGAGAACCAATCCGCAGGCGAAGCATCGCACGCGTGCGATTTTCTGGAAGAGAATGATCCGTTCGTTTTCGAACTGCTGTTCGTGTCGCGGCCGGAATGCATTCAGGCCTTCGGAGGGCGCGGCCACTTCAGATAAGCTTCAGATTCGGAGTAGCCGTGAAGCCCAGTCCACCCTGCACGAGCGTCATGCAACGAATACTCCGCCGAAACGGTCATAACTTTTTCACTCAGCCGTCGGCGAAGGTGGAACGCCCTCGGCAAAAGAGTGTTAGGAACTTGGTAACCGTGGACGGGGCTATTTGCGCGATGAAAACCGTCGCTATACGGCCCGTGTTGGGGTAATGAGCGGCAATCAGGGAGATTGGCATGCGTTGGATTGGGTCAAGGATTGCTTCAGCGGCGGTCGCCGCAGCCCTCATCTTCGACTCGACCGCAGCGATCGCGTCCCGTGCGCCCGCGGCCGCGCCTCCGCAGGCCTCGCAGGCGAGCTGGCTGACGTTGAGCATGCTCAGCCCCGCGGCATCGATTGGGCTCGCCGGAACGGCCGCTCAACCGGCGACTGACATGGCGCCGCCGCCGCCGCCGCCGGGGCCGCCGCCAAAAGGAAACGCCTACAATGGCGTGCCGCTACCGGTCATTGGCATCTGGCTCGCCGGCATCGCGCTCGCAGTCTATATCGCGAGCCACAACAGCAACGGCCGCTTCAGCTTCCCGCAGCCGAACCCGAACAGCCCTGCCTGAGCAAGCGTAACGCAGCGCTCCCCGGGCAATCGTTGGCATCGCCCGACTGCCATGTAACCCTGGTTTCTAGCGCAAGGGTTTCTCGCGCGCCGCCGCGCTGCGGGCTTTTTCGAACAGCGGCTTGCCATCGTTCGACAGCATCGCGGCGACCCACGCGGTGCTCTCGAACTGCGCGAAAACCATCATCGACATGAGCGTCATCGGAACCGCGAGAAAGGCTCCGGGCAAGCCCCACAGCCAGCTCCAGAAGGCCAGCGACAACAGTGTGGCGACGGGATCGATGTTCTGGGTCTGCGCCTGCAATCTCGGATAGATGAAATTGCCGACGACGGTCGCCGCCACCTGGATGACCACGAAGATGGTGATCGCTTGCCACACTGTCGGAAACTGGATGAGCGCGAACAGGCTGGGAGCGATTGAGCCGACGGTCACGCCGATGTTCGGGATGAAGGTGAGCAGGAAGAAGATCACGGCCCAGAACAGGACGTTATCAAGTCCCACCGCGAGCATGACCACCACCGCGGCGACGGTCAGCATGATTCCGGTGATCGTCTGCACCCACACGTAGGTCTCGATATTCGAGGCGATCCGCTTCACCGTATCCTTGATCGGCTTTGCCCGTGCCGACGATCCGGCGATATTCTCGACTTTGCTTGAGATCCGTTTCCGGCCGGCGAGCATGAAGCCGAAATAGACGACCATCAGCAGAAGGCCGGATAGCAGGCCCTGGATTCCTGAGAGAACGAACCCCGCGACTTCCGCGACGCTGACCTTGCCGGCCACGGCGCTGAGGTGCAGCGGCTCGCTGAGGCGGAGCGAATGGCCGAGGCCCACGGCAATCTCGTCGAGACGATTGAGAAGCGCGGGTCCTTCCGAAACGATTTGGGATGCCCCCTGCGTCATGACGAAGATGCCCGCCGAGGCCGCGAGGATCACGAGCAGGCCGGCAAGGAGGGAGACCACCCAGCTCGGCGCCGCCGCCCAACGGTTCTGGATGAAGCGCACCAATGCGTTGACCAGCACTGCCAGCACGAAAGCGATGACCAGCGGGATCAGGATCGACGCAAGGAAGTGAATCAACGCGATCGCGGCGGCAACGGCCGTGACGATCTGCGCAGCGCCGACGCTTCTTGCCGTCACCGCGGGTTGCCGAATTTCATTCCGGGAGCTGAACCGCCTCGGCGCTGTTGGGATCGCGGATGAACCATGCACCGCACAGCGCAAGCAGAATGAGCAACAGGCTCTCGATGATTCGGCTCACGGTCGCGGGGCCAACGGTGGCCTGAAGGAGGACGATCGGGAGATAAAGCGAGACACTTTGCGCCAGCGCCAGAAGCACCAGCAGGATGATCGCGATTGCGGCCCCCCGGACGGCCGGATGAAGGCTTCGCCCGCGAAACAGAAGCAGCCCCGCGACCGCCGCTGCAAAGGCGAGCGTGGCGGCAATCATCAGATAGGGTCCTGGACGTTCCCACGCGTGCAACCCTTCGGAGTGCGAGAAATTGCGGATGGCGGCGCTCACCGCGACGTTCGCGTCGAACGAGCGAAGGACCGCGAAGACCGCGCAAAGGACGGCAATGCGCAGCCAGAACGGCCGAGTGCTGGTGGCCACGGCGGGGCCGTGGGTGCGCGACGCCGCGAAGGCGATGGCGGCGCAAGCTGCATAAGCCGCGGCAAAATAATATCGAGCTTCCGTCTTCGCCTCCCCCGATCGCGGTCCCAGCACCTCGATAAACGCTGCGCGCCGGAGCACAAGCATGTTTGCGCACGGGTTGACGGCTGGCTCTTCTCTATTCGGCCGGGGCTTGCTTCGCCCTGCCCGCTCGCAGCGCCGCGCTCATCCGCCGTTCACGCAAATTGGAAGATGCGGGGTCCCATGAAACGATCCAGGCAAACCGACCTGAACTATCTTTTCCGTCGCCAGCAGATCGAGCGGAGCAGGGCGAAGACGGCTTCGTCCAGAGCCGCTCGCATCGCGCATGAAGAGCTGGCGGCGGCATATGAAGAGCAGATCAATCGCGCGACTGCCGACGGGTTCATTCTTCCTGCAAATTCGCCGGCGCCGAAGCAGCATAATCTTTAGCTGCCCGGCGCCGGCCGTCATTAAGTCCTAAGTAGCCCTAAGCGAGCTCGCGTTCCTGCTCCTCTACCATCGCGTCGGGAAGTCCGGCGCTGGCGTCGACCGGTTCGGCCAGCCCAGCGGCTGCCTCACGCTCACGCTTGTCGAAGAAGGCCGCGCGCTTCAGGCGATTGCGAAGAGACGCCGACGGGTTGCCGGATGAAGGTCCGCGGTAGGCGCGCTCCACCCAGCTTTCGCCCGGCCGGCGGTCGTCTTCACCATTCGACGATTCATTGCTCGACGACTCATTCGCGCGCGCCTCATTGGCCTGCGGCATGCTGCCCCAGGCGAACGCCGACGGGGCGACGATCATTGACTGTTCCTCGTGGATGATGGGCTCGGGCTGGGGCTGAACCATCGTATCGGTCAAGTCGTAGGACGTCGGCTCCTCGTCGGCCAATTCCTCCCGTCGCCGGCGGCGGGTGAGCGCGACCGCGGTACCGCCCAGAGCGAGCAGAGCTAGCGCCCCGCCGGCCGCAATGGGCAGGGTTTCGTCAGTTCCATCCACCGGCTTTACCGTGGGCGTGTTCGCCGGTGCGGGAGTGGCCGTTGAGAACGCAGGCGCAGGTGCAGGCGCGACCGCCACCGGTGGCACGGCGGCAGCGCTCGCCGGTAGGGCCGTTTGGGCTACTGTGCGGGCCGTGGTCCGTGCCGTGATCGGCGTCGGCTTGGCCGCCGAGACACGGGTCGTGCGCACGGCTGTTCGCTGAACCGACCGTTTCGCGGTGGTCGCCGGAGCAGAAGTCGAGGTCTCTGGTGTCGAACTGATGTCGGTCGTCGCCGCCGGCTCCGTTGGGGCGGGTGCGGGCAGTTCGATCGTCGCCGGAGCCGGCTCAACCGCCACCGGTTGAGCCGGCTGGACGGTTTCCTGTGCAAAGACGGGGGTTGAAGAGAGCGCCAGTGCCGCCGCGGCAATCGCTGGCAATGCGCTGGCTCGTGCATAAAGCTTGGGTGTAGTCATCATGACAAGACAACCGCTGCAAGCACGGCCAGTCGCA
The DNA here is from genome assembly GCA_040006255.1 of Sphingomicrobium sp. Classification (GTDB taxonomy): domain Bacteria; phylum Pseudomonadota; class Alphaproteobacteria; order Sphingomonadales; family Sphingomonadaceae; genus Sphingomicrobium. The sequence goes on along the minus strand of JBDTXI010000035.1, from coordinate 2,651 downwards.
CAATTATCGACCGTGCGAGCAGTAACTCCGACGAAGCGAAATTGACAAATGGGCGCCTCGTACGTGTCGCGCATCAGGGGTGCCAGCGGCCGTCTTTCTCCCGCAGCAACGGTGTTCCGCAGCGTCTGCAGAAGCTGTTCCACAGCCCTTGCGCCGGATCGAAATAGGCGCGGCTTCTCGATCGCCGATGCCCCAGGATCCAACAGAATATACGCATGTCCGGGTCCTCGCGGCTGCCGCTAGACGGACAGCTACCTCGTTCCAAATTACATTGAATCTAATGAGCGTGATGCTCGCGCCTGACGGCCTCCGCTGCCTTCATATCCAGAGCCGCTGGAAAAGCGCTTCGATTAATGCAACGTTCCACGGGCCAATCAGGGGGAGATCATCGTGGCAGAAGACACAGCAATCGTGGTTCCGGCGGCCAACCCCGCCGGCCTTGGCCTTGTCGCCTTCGGCCTGACCACCGTGCTCCTCAGCCTGATTAACGCCGGGATTCTTCCCCCGGGCGGCGAAGGCGTGGTGATCCCGCTCGCGCTCGCGTTCGGGGGGCTCATGCAGATCTTCGCCGGCGCCTTCGAATTCAAGCTCGGCAACACCTTCGGCATGACCGCCTTCCTGAGCTACGGCGCCTTCTGGTGGTGGTTCGCCTTTCTGCTGCTGTTCGCCCACAACCAGTGGATCGACATCTCCGCCGCCGGCCCGACCGTCGGCGTCGCGCTGCTCCTGTGGGGCGTGCTCACGCTTTATTTGTGGGTCAGCACCTTCCGCCTGCCGAGGATTCTGTTCCTGATTTTCCTCACCTTGTGGATGACCTTCGCCCTGCTCGGAATTGGCGCGATCACCGCCAATGCTCAGCTCACCCACCTCGGCGGCTGGCTCGGGATCGTCTGCGGAAGCCTCGCGCTCTACGGCAGCTTCGGCATCGTCACCAACGCCACCTTCGGCCGCACGGTCGTGCCGCTGGGCTAGGCTACTGCGACCCACTTCACGCCTTCGCGTGAAACCGAATCATCGCTAGAGCCGGTCGAATGACCGACTTCGCCCCCCTACTCGTCCCCGACCGCGATCAGAAAGCGCGGCCGATCCACCTCGTCGACAAGCACAGTTTCGAGGAATGGGTGAAGGGCCGCCCGGCCGAGGACCGCGCGTTGCTCGAGGCGCACCGCTTCGACGGGAAGAAGGGATTTGCGTTCGTCCTGCTCCCGCGCGGCGGCAATTTCGAAGTGGTGAGCGCGGTCGCCGACGCGGCGTCCCTATCCCCCTGGTGCCTCGCCGCGCTTGGCGAGCGCCTGCCGCAAGGCACGTACCGGCTCGCCGGAGACGAACCCGGCCCGGCGGCGCTCGGCTGGCTGCTCGCGCAGCACCGCTTCGACGCCTACCGCTCAAAGCCGGACACGGAGCACGGCCCCCGTGTGTTGGTCACCGGCGAACCGGGCAAGATCGAAGAGACGGTTCGCCTCGCCGAAGCGACCGCGCTGGTGCGCGACCTCGTCGACACGCCCGCCGCGGACCTCGGCCCCGCCGAGTTCGAGCAGGCGGCGCGCGACGAAGCGGAGCGTTCGGGCGCGCGAGTCCGGGTGACGTCGGGTGACGAGCTCGCAACCGATTATCCGTTGATCGCCGCCGTCGGCGCGGCCGCTTCGGCGGACCGCGCGCCGCGGCTGATCGAGCTCGAATGGGGCAAGCCGGGCGATCCGCTGGTGTCCATCGTCGGCAAGGGCGTCTGCTTCGACAGCGGCGGGCTCGACCTCAAGCCGGCGTCGGGGATGCGGATCATGAAGAAGGACATGGGCGGCGCGGCACACGCCCTCGCCCTCGCCCGCCTGATCGCGGCCGAGCGGTCGCCGGTGCGCGTTCACCTGCTGATTGCGGCGGTCGAAAATTCGGTTTCCTCGAACGCATACCGGCCGGGAGACGTCGTCGGGTCGCGCAAGGGCCTGTTCGTCGAGGTCGACAATACCGATGCCGAGGGACGCCTCGTCCTAGCCGATGCGCTGACCCGGGCCGGCGAGGAGAAGCCCGAGCTGATCGTCGATTTCGCGACCCTGACCGGCGCCGCGCGCGTGGCTTTGGGGCCCGACCTCCCAGCCTTGTTCGCCAACAACGACGATCTTGCGGCCGAGATCGAGCGCGCGGCCCGGGACGTCGCGGACCCGCTGTGGCGAATGCCCTTGTGGGACGCTTACGACGAGCATCTGAAGAGCAGCCTGGCGGATCTCGCCAACATGGCGACCAACCCGATGGCCGGCTGCATTTACGCCGCTCTGTTCCTGCGCCGCTTCGTGCCGCCCGAGATCGCCTGGGCTCACCTCGACACCTGGGCGTGGCGCGATCCGGGCCAGCCGGGGCGGCCCAAGGGCGGCGACGCGCTGGGATTGAGAGCCATCTTCGCCATGCTTCAGAACCGCTATCCCCGGCGCTGAGCCATCGCTCTGACAATCAATCGGGGCTTTTTGGTAAGCCTCTGCAACATTTCACGTCCTTGCCGGTTTAAATCACCGTTACGCGGCTCGGATCGGAGAAGATGCAGCTATGAGCGAGGTTTCGCTTACCGGCTGGATGAAGGCACTCATCGCCTACGTCCGCTCAGGAGAGCCCGACCTCACCAATCGGCAAATGGCTTTGCTGATGCTGGTGTATCTGAGCCC
>JBDTXI010000034.1:0-5356 GCA_040006255.1 Sphingomicrobium sp. | reverse complement strand
GGTCGGCGCGGAGCACGCCTTCGCGGACGGCGCCGAGCTTCTTCATCGCGGCTTGGGAGCGGGAGTTGCGGCGATCGACGCGGAACTCGACGCGGCGGATTCCGCAGTCGAACGCGCGGGCGAGCATCATGTCCTTGACGCGGCGGTTGAAGCCCGTGCCGCGCAGGTGCGGTCGGTAATAAGTGCCGCCGATCTCGAGCACCTGGCGAGCCTCGTCGATGCCGAGAAAGCTCGACATTCCGGCAAGCAGGTCGCCGTCGAACAGCGCGAAGGTGCGGTTGTTCGGATTGGACGTGTAGGTCTTGATGCTCCGGTCGAAGCCCTCGGGTCCGAAGTCGTTGGCGTAGATGGCCCAGATCTCGCGGTCCTCGGCGCAGGCGGCGCGCAACGCCTCGCGGTGCCGCTCGCCGAACCGTTCCGCGCTGCAGCCGTCGCCGGCCATCAATAGCCCCAGTTCGTCTTTCGCGTGAAAGCGGGAATCCCGCTGTGGCTGAGGGCAAGCGGGGCCCCCGCTTTCGCGGGGGTGACGATTAACGGTCATCGAGGTCCGGAGCGACCTTTTCCGATCGCAAAAGCCGCTCGATGTGGCTGCTTTCATCGAAGCTTTCGTCGGCGACGAACTTGAGCCTGGCTGCATATTTCATGCGCACGCGGCGGGCGACTTCGCGCTGGAGGTAAGCGGTGTTCTGCCGCATCGCTTTGAGCACCGCTTCCTCGTCCTGGCCGAGCAGGGGCTTCACGAACACGGTCGCGTGGCGCAGGTCGGGCGACATGCGCACCTCGGTGATGCTGACGAGGTGGCTTTGCAGCGTGTCGTCATGCACGTCGCCGCGCTGGAGCAATTCGCTGAGGACGTGGCGCACTTGCTCGCCGATGCGAAGCAGGCGGACCGAACGGCCTTCGGGCGTTTCAATGCGACGCATCACTCAGTCGGCATGATGTCTTCGGGCAGAACGTTCAACGCAATGGCAAGTGCGTTCCACAGGGCCACCGTGCCCTGACGCGTGCCGGCCTCGATCTTCGAGATCATTGAAGAACCATAGCCTGACTTTGCGGCGAGTTCCGCAATGGTCGTGCCCCGGTACTCTCTCCAGACCCGTACGGCATTTTCGCCATCGAGGATTCGATTGACCATGCTCGCCGGCAAATACTCCATGCCTTCGTTGCGGCGGCGTTCGGCATCGGCAGCGGCTGCGATATCCTCGCGATCCTCGGCAATCTCCACCAACCGTTCGTAATCTTCGACAGGCAACACGGCCATTTTCTGCCCGGCAATTTCGAGAATCTGGACGCCCATCAGTTCACCTCATATGCCGATGCGCGCGGCAAAACCTTGTCGATCCAAAGGATGTTCCCCTCAATCCTGAAGATCACACGCCAATCCTGCACTCGCAATCGACTCTCTGGCCGGCCCTGGAGACGTTTGACGTTCGCGCGGCAAGACCGAGGATCGTTGGCAAGTTCTTCAATCTTGCCGCGGATAAGATCGCGCTTGTTCAATCGACGCAGCGTCCTCAGGACCTCGTCCGAAAATCTAATTTCCAGCGGCGATTGTGACACATTGTCCAGAATAGTGCAAGACAGATTGTGAGGTCAAGTTACAGCGTCCGCGCGCGCTCCTCGACTTCGAACACCTCGAGCATGTCGCCCGCCTTGATGTCGTTGGTGTCGGCCAGCATCACACCGCACTCAAGGCCGGCGCGCACTTCGGCGATATCGTCCTTGAATCGGCGAAGCGACGAGATCGTCGTCGCGGAAACGATGACGTCCTCGCGCGTGAGGCGTGCGTTGAGACCCTTGCGAATGACGCCCTCGGTGACGAGCAGGCCGGCGGCCTTGTCCTTCTTGCCTGCGGGGAAGACTTCCTTGACTTCGGCGCGGCCGACGACCGTCTCGATGATTTCGGGCCCAAGCTCGCCCGCCATCGCGCCCTTCACCCAGTCGGTGAGGTGATAGATGACGTCGTAATAGCGGAACTCGACCTTGCTGCGCTCGGCGACTTCGCGCGCCTTGGCGTTGGGGCGGACGTTGAAGCCGATGATCGGCGCCCCGCTCGCGCTTGCCAGCGTGACGTCGCTCTCGGTGATTGCGCCGACCCCGGAATGGAGGATGCGGACCTTGATCTCGTCGGTCGACAGACGGTTGAGCGCGTGGACGATCGCCTCGACCGAGCCATGCACGTCGGCCTTGACGACCAACGCCAGTTCCTTGGTCGTCGACGCGTGCGAGGCAAACATGTTCTCGAGGCTGACCGGCGCGGAGGTCGTCCGTTTGCGGTCGAGAACGCCCTGGCGATAACTGGCGACCTCGCGCGCGCGCGCTTCGTTCTCGACCACGGTGAACGCATCGCCGGCCGCCGGAACCGCCGACAGGCCGAGCACTTCCACCGGGAACGACGGCCCGGCCTCGCTCACCTGGCGGCCCTTGTCGTCGATCATCGCCCGGACCTTGCCCGATGAAGCGCCCGCGACGAACACGTCGCCGACGTGGAGGGTCCCGCGCTGGACGAGTACGGTCGCGAGCGGACCGCGGCCCTTGTCGAGCTTGGCCTCAATCACCGTGCCCTCGGCCGCGCGTTCGGCATTGGCCTTCAGCTCGAGGATTTCGGACTGGAGCTGAATCGCCTCGAGAAGCTTGTCGAGGTTGGTCTTCTTGGTCGCCGAAACCTCGACGTCCTGGACGTCGCCGCCCAGGTCCTCGACGATAATCTCATGCTGCAGGAGCTCCTCGCGAACCTTCTGCGGCTTGGCGTCGGGCTTGTCGATCTTGTTGATGGCGACGATCATTGGGACGCCGGCCGCCTTGGTGTGGTTGATCGCCTCGATCGTCTGAGGCCGCAGCCCGTCATCGGCCGCGACCACGAGGATCACGATGTCGGTCACGTTGGCGCCGCGCGCGCGCATCTCCGAGAACGCTTCGTGGCCCGGCGTGTCGAGGAAGGTGACCTTCGAATTGTCGGCCAGGGTCACCTGATAGGCGCCGATGTGCTGGGTGATCCCGCCCGCCTCGTGAGCGACGACGTCGGCGCCGCGGATCGCATCGAGCAAGGAGGTCTTGCCGTGGTCAACGTGGCCCATGATTGTGACCACCGCCGGACGCGGCTGCAAGCTCTCCGGCGCATCGACGTCAATGGAGCTGTCGATGTCAATGTCGCTCTCGCTGACTCGCTTCAAGCGGTGCCCGAATTCGGTAACGAGCAGTTCTGCGGTGTCCTGGTCGATCGTTTGGGTAAGCGTAACCGGGCTGCCCATCTTAAAGAGCGCTTTGACCAGATCGGCGCCGCGCTCGGCCATGCGGTTGGCGAGCTCCTGCACCGTGATCGCTTCGGGGACGACGACGTCGCGGACCTGCTTCGCCGACGGGCCGGTCTCCATATGGTGGCGCTTTTCCTTTTCGCGGGCCCGGCGAAGCGCGGCGAGCGAGCGGGCGCGGTTCTCGTCCTCATCGGACAAGGCGCGGCTGACGGTGAGCTTGCCCCGCTGGCGCTGTTCGTCGCGCCCGCGGCTCGGGCGACTCGGCTCGGGCCGCTTGGGCACGGGCGCATGGCCGGGCCGGCGGAATCCCCGCTCTTCCTCTTCCTCGACGACGGGCTGTGCGATTTCGGGCTCGGCCGGGGTTTGGGGCGCGCCGGCCCCCTCCTGCTCGGCGCGCAGACGCGCCTCTTCGGCGGCGGCTTCCTCGCGGCGATTCTCTTCCGAACGGCGGCGCTCGTCGACGCTCTGCTCGCTGCGCACGCGGTCCTCGCGGCGGCGGGCTTCCTCGAGCGAGGTGAGGCGCGCTTCTTCGGCTTCACGCAGCAGCTTCTGTTGAAGCTCCATGCGAGTCGTCATCTCGTCCTGCGCGGAAGGCTTTCGCGGCTGCGGCGCAGCAGACGCGGGCTTCACCGGGGCCGGGGCCTCGGCGACCGGCTTGGGAGCTTCCACGGGCGGCGCTTCCCCGGGGCGGCCGAGGAAGCGGCGCTTCTTGACCTCGACGACCACCGTGTTGGAGCGGCCGTGACTGAAGCTCTGCTTGACCTTGCCGGTCTCGACCGTGCGCTTGAGGCCCAGCGACGGCCGGGTGCCAAGCTTCGGTTTTTCGGTCTGGTCTGCCATTCTATTCCTTCGTCAAATCTTCAGCCGAGCCGGTCCTCAAGGCGGGTTCTCCACCTTCCGGACCACGATCGGGGCCAGTGAAAGCCCGCCACCTAGCAAGCGCGTGCTGCACACGCGAAGCGGCGGCGGGATCGGTCAGGGCGACATGTACCACATTTTCGCGCCCAAGTGCCATCGACAAGATAGTGCGACCTTCTGGGAATATCATCCCCTGCGGTCCGCCTCCGCCGACACGCCACGCCTGGTCCATTCGCCGACGGCCATCTTCGCTGGCATCGAGCGCATGGATCAACAGATGCACTTTGCCGGCGCGCGCCGCCGCTTCGACCTTGTCGGCGCCGCTGATGAGATAGCCGGCACGCGCCTCCAGCCCGAGGCGATCGAGCGCGGTTTTGCGCAGCGCATGCTCGGTCCGCTCGCCGAGATTGGCCGGCACGCGAAGGGTAACGGTCTTGAACGCACGCTGGAGCGCGACCTTGAGCTTGCCCTTGGCGATGGCGGCATCGAGTTCCGCGCGAGCGACCCCGATCCACGCGCCGCGGCCGGGCGCGCGGGCGCGGGCGTCTGGAGCGACTTCGCCGTCTGGCGAGAGGGCGAGGCGGATCAACTCGCCCTTCGAGGCCTTGCGGCGAGTGAGGACGCACGTCCGCTCGGGGACGTGCGTCTCCTTGTCCAGCGTTAGCGCTTCGCCGGTGTCATTCTGAGGATTCCGCATCGGCGGCCTCCTCGATTTTGGCGGGCTCTTCGTCTTCGAACCAGTGGGCACGCGCGGCCATGATGATCTCGTTGCCCTGCTCTTCGCTGAGGCTGTATTCGGCCAGAAGCCCGCCCTTGTCCTCAGGCCGGTTGCTCGGCTCACGGCGGCGCGGCTCGACCCGTTTCTTCTGGATAAGTTCGTCGGTTGCAAGGTCGGCGAGATCGTCGAGCGTCTTGATGCCGGCCTTGCCCAAAGTCACCAGCATCTGCTCGGTGAGATGGGGGAGCTCAGCGAGAGCATCCTCGACGCCATCGGCCCGGCGCTCCTCACGCGAGGCGGCTTCGCGCCGCTCGAGCGCTTCGGCGGCGCGGCTCTGGAGCTCGGTCGCGATATCCTCGTCGAGGCCTTCGATCTGCCCGATTTCCTCGACCGGGACGTAGGCCACTTCCTCGAGGCTGGTGAAGCCTTCGGCGACGAGCAGCTGGGACAAGGTCTCGTCGACATCGAGCTCGCTCTGGAACAGCGACGAGCGTTCGACGAACTCGCGCTGGCGCTTCTCGCTCGC
>JBDTXI010000033.1:0-29755 GCA_040006255.1 Sphingomicrobium sp. | reverse complement strand
CTCGCGCGCAGCGCGAGCGGGGAGAGGGGCCGTCGTGCTCATCTCACTCCCCCTCTCCCTCTCCCCAACTCCTCCCCCGCAAAGGGGGGAGGGGCTATGACCGCGCCTTTCCCCACCCGCAAGCAGGAGGAATGGCGTTACGCCGACCTCGACGCGCTGCAGCCCGTATGGGCGCAGTTCGCCGAGCCGCTGACGCTGACCGTCGGACCGGGCGAAAGTTTCGAGGAAGTGTGGCTGCCAACCGCCGACGACGTCCAGGTCCGCCGCGTGCAACTCGCGCTCGAAGCCGGCGCGAAGGCGCGCCTGTTCATGCTCAACACCGCCCCGGTCTATGGCCGGATCGAGCTCAACGTGAGCCTGGCGGAAGGCGCGGACTTCGCCCTGTTCGCTGCCAACATCGGCCGCGGCCTGTCGACCAACGAGTTCGTCACGACGGTGAAGCATATCGGCGAGAACGGCCGCTCGCGGCAGACGGTGCGCTCGGTGCTGAACGGCAAGGCAACCGGCTCCTATCTCGGCAAGGTCGAAGTGGCGCGCGGCGCGCAGAAGACCGACGCCGGGCAATCGGTCAAAGCCATGCTGCTCGACCGCGGAGCGACCGCGAACTGCAAACCCGAGCTTGAGATTTTCGCCGACGACGTGAAGTGCGCGCACGGCGCCAGCGTCGGCGAGCTCGACGCGGCGCAATTGTTCTACGCCCAAAGCCGCGGCCTCGACCCGGCGAGCGCCCGGGCGCTGTTGCTCGAAGGCTTCATCATGAGCCTGTGGGACAGCGCGACGAACGGCGACGCGATCGCCGAAGCGGCGCGCGACGCGCTGCGGAGAATCGTATGAACGCCCCTGCCCGCATCAACTCCGCGCTCGACGTGCGCTCGCAGTTTCCGGCGATCGTGGGCTGGCATTATCTCGACAGCGCCGCGACAGCGCAAAAGCCGCAGGCGGTGATTGACGCGATCACACGAGCCTATTCGCGCGATTACGCCACCGTGCACCGCGCCGTGTACGAGCGCTCCGCGTCGATGACCGCCAGCTACGAGGCCGCCCGTGCCTCCGCGTCGAACCTGATCGGCGGCCATGCCAACGAGCTCGTCTTCACTCGCGGTGCGACCGAGGCGATCAACCTCGTCGCGCGCACGCTTCTGAAGCAGGGCCGCAATCGCGTCCTGCTTTCGCAGCTCGAGCACCACAGCAACATCGTCCCATGGCAGCTCGCCGGATACGAAGTCGACGCGGCGCCGCTGACGTCGGACGGGCAGATCGACCTCGATGCCGCCGAGGCGATGCTGACGGAAGAGCATCGCGTCGTCGCCTTCGCGCACGTGTCGAACGTGCTCGGCTCGATCCTCGACGCCAAGCGCGCGGCCGAGATCGCGCACCGCAAAGGCGCGCTGCTGCTGCTCGACGGTTGCCAGGCGGTGCCGCGCATGCCCGTCGACGTCGCCGCGATCGGCGCCGATTTCTACGCCTTCTCGGCGCACAAGCTTTACGGCCCGACCGGAATCGGCTGCCTGTGGGGCCGTTCCGAGCTGCTCGAGAGCCTGCCGCCATGGCAAGGTGGCGGAGCGATGATCGACACGGTCGCGTTCGCCGGATCGACCTACGCCGAGCCGCCGGCGCGGTTCGAGGCGGGCACGCCGCACATTGTCGGCGCCGTCGGCCTCCACGCTGCGGTCGAGTGGGTCGAGAAGCTCGGCCTCGATGCGATCCACGCGCACGAATGCGCGCTCGTCGCCGAGTGCCGCGCTGCGCTGTTGGGCATCCCTGGAGTGACGCTCTATGGCCCCGAGGACAGCGCCGGGATCGTCAGCTTCAACGTCGACGGGGTGCATCCGCACGACACCGCCACCATATTGGACGATGCGGGCGTCGCGGTCCGCGCCGGACACCATTGCGCGCAACCCTTGATGCAATGGCTCGGCGTGGAGGCGACCGCGCGGGCGAGCTTCGCGGCGCACAGCGACAGCTCGGACATCGCGGCATTGGTGCGCGGCGTCGAACAGGTGAAGCGAGTTTTCGGAACGTGAACAAGGAGCGCAAGATCGAGACCGAGGAAGTGGCCAGCGTCACGCCGCCGCCCCGCGCGCGGGTAACGCCGGAACTCGAGCGCAAGCGCGACTATCTCGCCGGCTTCCTCGCCGGGGAAAAGCCTGAGGAACCGAAGGCCGGGCCGGGAAGCGATTTGCAGGCAACCGTCGTCGAGGCGCTGAAGTCGGTGTACGATCCCGAGATCCCGGTCGACATCTACGAGCTCGGCCTGATCTATGACGTCGATATCAGCGAGGACGGGGACGCGGTGATCGCGATGACGCTGACCACGCCGCACTGCCCGGTCGCGGAATCGCTGCCGAACGAAGTCGAGCTGCGCGTGCTTTCGGTCCCCGGAATTCGCGATGCGGTGGTCAACCTCGTCTGGGATCCGCCGTGGGACCCGTCCAAGATGAGCGACGAAGCAAGATTAGAATTGGGAATGCTGTGATGGCTTCGCCAATTGCAATCATTCCCGTTCGTCCTGAGCGGAGCGCGAAGCGCGTAGTCGAAGGGCGCTCTGCACGAGCGCTGAGGACACGCCCTTCGACTTCGCTCAGGACGAACGGGACTTGGAGAATCGCATGAACGTCCAAACTCGCCGCCCCAGACCCGCCGCGATCACGCTGACCGACGCCGCGAACAAGCGCATCGCCGATCTGATGGCCCGTGCGCCTGAAAGTGCGGTCGGGGTCAAGCTGTCGACCCCGCGCCGCGGCTGCTCGGGGCTCGCTTATTCGGTCGACTATGTAACCGGCGAGCAGCCGTTCGACGAGAAGATCGAGACTCCCGGCGGCGCCTTCTACGTCGATGGCGCATCGGTGCTCTATCTCGTCGGCTCGGTGATGGACTGGCGCGAGGACGATTTCGCTGCCGGGTTCACGTTCGACAATCCCAATGCGAAGGGCGCCTGCGGTTGCGGCGAAAGCTTCACCGTCTAGCGCAACGGTGGTAAGTCGCGCGGCGAAGGTAGACCGAAGATGCTTCTCCTCGCCGCCGCTGCTGCAATGACCACCGCACCCCGGCCGCTGCAATCGGGCACGCCCGCGAATTGTCAACGGACGACCAGCTATTACGCCTACCGTTCGAGCCAGCCGCTGACGCCGCGCAGGCTGACCGAGCTTCCGCCGGCCAACGCTTCTTCCGCCGTCTATCGCCAGATCGGCGGCTGCGAAGCCCCGATCATCGTCAAATATCGAGTGGGTCGCCGCTAGGCGCGCGCCAGCAGCCGAACAGGGGGGAACGGCATGTCACGCGCCGCTTCATTGCTTTTTGCCATCGCCGCTTACGCGATTTTCTTCGCCGCCTTCCTCTACCTCATCGTCTTCGTCGGCGATTTCACCTTTGCCGAGCTGACCGTGGACAACGGCCCGGGCGGCGCGCCGATCACCGCCGCCCTCATCGACACCGCGCTGATCGCCTCGTTCGGGCTGCAGCACAGCGTGATGGCGCGCCAGGGCTTCAAGCGCTGGTGGACCCGTTTCGTCCCCGGGGCGATCGAACGCAGCGTCTACGTGCTCGCCGCGAGCATCATGCTGATGATCCTGTTCATCCTCTGGCGCCCGATCCCGGCGATCGTCTGGAGCCTCAACCCGATCACCCATCCCGTGCTCACCGACCTCATCTGGGCCGCCTTCTGGCTCGGCTGGCTGACCGTGCTTTTGAGCACCTTCCTGATCAACCATTTCGAGCTTTTCGGGCTGCAGCAGGCGTGGCTCTATGTTCGCGGCCACGAGGCGCAGCCGCCCAGGTTCCGCCAGCCCTTGTTGTACAAATGGGTGCGGCACCCGCTTTATCTGGGCTTCTTTCTCGCCTTCTGGGTCACGCCCGAAATGACCGTCGGGCACCTGCTGCTTGCGATTGGCATGTCGGTCTACATGCTCATCGCCATCCGCTACGAAGAACGCGACCTCGTCCGCCTTTTCGGGCGCGACTACGAACTCTACCGCGAGCGCGCCGGCATGCTTCTTCCGCGCTTCCCGCGACGGAGCGCCTGAGCGCCGCCGAATCACGCGGCTCATTTGCTGAAGCGGCGAAAGTCGCTACGGCCTCGCGGCACCGATGGACCCGCGCTTCGCCCACATCCGCGACTGGATCTTCGACCTCGACAATTGCCTCTATCCGGCATCGACGGGGCTCTTCTCGCTCATCGACGAGCGCATGGGCGCTTACATCCAGCGGCTGCTCGACTGCGGCCCGGACGAAGCAAAGCGAGTCCAAAAGCAGCACTTCCACACGCACGGCACGACGCTCGCCGGGCTGATGAAGGAGCATGCCATCGACCCGCGCGAGTTCCTGGAGGACGTGCACGCGATCCCGCTCGACCGGGTGCAGCCCGATGAGCGGCTCGGGCGCGCGCTCGGTGCCCTGCCCGGGCGCAAGTTCGTCTTCACCAACGGCGACGCGCCCTACGCTCGCCGGGTGCTCGAGGCGATCGGGGTGCATTCGCACTTCGACGATCTGCACGACATCCACGCCAGCAGCTACCGCCCCAAACCCGACCCGCACGGCTATGAATTGCTGTGCGAGCGCTTCGCGATCGATCCACATCGAGCGTTGCTCGCCGACGACATGGTCCAGAACCTGGCCCCGGCAAAAGCGCTCGGGATGACCACCGTGTGGGTCGACAACGGTTCGGAGCGCGGCACCCACGGCTATGATGAAAAAGTGTTCGATCACCGCATTGGCCACGTCGGCGAATGGCTCGAATCCATCCTGGGGGACCGCGAATGACCGATGACCTGGCGGCGGTGATCGAGCGAGCGTGGGACGCACGCGATTCGGTCGGGCCGGGGACCACAGGCGAGGTGCGCCGCGCCGTCGATGCGGCCATTGCCGCGCTCGATTCGGGCGACGCGCGAATCGCCGAGCAGGTCGACGGCGAGTGGATCGTCAACCAATGGCTCAAGAAGGCCGTGCTGCTCTCGTTCCGCCTCAATCCGATGGACCTGATCGCCGGCGGACCAGGGGGCGGGCATTGGTGGGACAAGGTCCCGTCGAAATTCGCTGGCTGGGGCGAAAAGGAGTTTGCCGCCGCGGCGTTCCGCGCGGTCCCAGGCGCGATTGTCCGCCGCGGCGCCTTCATCGCGCCCGGAGCGGTGCTGATGCCGAGCTTCGTCAACATCGGCGCGCGCGTCGGCGAGGGCGCAATGGTCGACACCTGGGCGACCGTCGGCAGCTGCGCCCAAATCGGCCGTAACGTCCACATCTCGGGCGGAGCCGGCATCGGCGGTGTTCTCGAGCCGCTCCAGGCGGGACCAGTGATCATCGAAGACGATTGCTTCGTGGGCGCCCGCTCCGAAGTCGCCGAAGGCGTGGTCGTCGAGCGCGGCTCGGTCCTCTCGATGGGCGTATTCCTCGGCGCCTCGACCAAGATCGTTGACCGCGCCTCGGGCGAGGTCCGCTACGGCCGCGTTCCGGCTTATTCCGTCGTCGTGCCGGGCGCTTTGCCGGCCAAGGACGGAGGCCCCGCGCTCGCCTGCGCGGTGATCGTCAAGCGCGTCGACGAGCGTACGCGCTCGAAGACGAGCATCAACGAGCTGCTGCGGGACTGACCCCCCCCTTGTGGGGGAGGATCGAGGTGGGGGGCGCGCGTCTGCGGCGCAAGAGACTCTTTGGTGGCGGATCGGGCTGCCGCCAGATCCGCGCCCCCACCCAACCCTCCCCACGAGGGGGAGGGCTTGCGATCCCCAGGCGTTTGAGCGCAACTCGGCGGAAGCGGCTGACGACGCGCCGGTCTACGTCCCGCCCATGATCCGCAGCCAAATGAACCGCAGCGACTGGCTGATCCTTGGCGTGCTCGCGCTCATCTGGGGCGGCGCCTTTTTCTTCATCGGCGTGGCGGTCCGCCACGTGCAGCCGCTGACCTACGTCTGGCTGCGCCTCACCATCGCCGCCGCGGCGATGTGGCTGTTCCTCCGCTTCAGGAGGCAGGAGCTCGCTTTGCCGCGCCAGGTGTGGGCGTCGATCGTCGTCCTCGCGCTGCTCAACAACGCGCTTCCCTTTGCTTTATTCGGCTGGGGCCAGACGCATATCGCCAGCGGCCTCGCCTCGATTCTCAACGCCACAACCCCGATCTGGGGCGTGGTCGTCGCGCATTTCCTCACCAGGGACGAGCGGATGAGCCCGCGCAAGATCGCCGGCGTGCTCCTCGGCTTCGGCGGCGTGGCGACGATGATCAGCCCGTCGCTCCTCTCCAGCGTCGGCACCAGCGCTCTCGCCCAGCTCGCCTGCGTCACCGCTTCGCTGAGCTATGCGCTGGCGGCGGTGTGGGCGCGGCGTTTCCGCCGGATCGGGGTGTCGCCGCTGAGCGTCACCACCGGCCAGCTGACCGCGGGCGCAGCGATCATGCTCCCGGTGTCGCTGATCGTCGATCACCCGTGGCAGCATGCGATGCCGCCGCTCAGCGCCTGGGGCGCGATCGTCGCGCTGGCCCTGCTGTGCACCGCCTTTGGCTACGTGATGTATTTTCGGCTGATCGATTCCGCCGGAGCGACCAACGCGCTGCTGGTGACGTTGCTGGTCCCGCCGACGGCTATCCTGCTCGGCGGGCTGTTCCTCGGCGAGACGCTCGCGCCGCAGGATTTCTTCGGCCTTGCGCTCATCGCCTTGGGCCTGGCCGCGATCGACGGCCGGCTGCTCAGCCTTTTTGGGGCGGCGCGGCGCCTTCGGCGATCTTCCTAGCCGCTTCGGGCCCGGTCCAGTCGAGATCGCCGACGTAGCGCCACACCTCGCGGCCATTCGAATCGTAGAGGATCGTCGTCGGTAGCACGGCATCCGGACCGAGCGCTCCGGACAAGCCCGACTTCGCATCCTGGTACGCCGCTAGGTTCACGATCTTGTGGTTGGCCAGAAACGCTTCCACTGAAGCGTGCGGGCCCGAGTCCTGGCTGACCGCGATCACCGCGACCCCTTTATCGTCCGCGGCCAGTCGATCGAGCGTCGGCAGCTCCTTGACGCACGGCGCGCACCATGTCGCCCACAAGTTCAACAGCAGCGGCTTGCCCGAGAATTCGGCGAGGCTGGTCTCGTTTCCGTCGGGGTCGTTGAAGGTCGCCGCCGGGGCGGCCGTGCCCTTATGGCTGCGGTCGACACCCTTGACCGGTCCTGCCTGGGCACCGGGCGCGGCTTCCTTGCCCGGTGGTTGCGCAGCCTGGTTGCAGCCCAACAGCGCAAGAAAAATGAAGGGGATCAGCAGCAAACGCATGGTCCCGCGCCGCTAGCGCAACTGGCGGCGAACGGCTAGTCGGAGCCGATGAAGAGGCCGCGCCTGCTGTTGCTCACCGCCGTTGCCGCCATCGGCGGGTGCGGCCGGGTCGCGGACCTCAAACCGGCCCCTGGCCACGCTCTGCCGGTCAAGCCAGCGATGGCGCGGGCGACGCCGACCGCCAAGGACCTGCTCACCCCGCCGACTTATGCGCGGCCCGACCGCGTCGACGAGTTGATCAAGCGGTCCGAGCCGCGCCGCGAGGATCCGTTCGACCTGCCTCCGCCGACCGGCGGCGCCGCGCCCGCGCAGCCCGCCGGAGCGCAGCCGCAGCCGGTCACCAACGACACCTCAGCGGCGAACCCAGGAGGCTAAGACCCAGCATGGCCAATCGCGTCCGCAAGGCGGTGTTTCCCGTCGCCGGCCTCGGCACCCGCCTGCTTCCCGCCAGCAAAACCATCCCCAAGGAGATGATCACGGTCGTCGACCGGCCGCTGATCCAGTACGCGGTCGACGAGGCGCGCGAGGCGGGGATCGAGCAGATGATCTTCGTCACCGGCCGCGGCAAATCCGCGCTGGTCGATTATTTCGACCATGCGTTCGAGCTCGAAACGACGATGCGCGAGAAGGGGAAGAACCGCGACGCGCTCGATCCCTCGAACGCCCGCTTTGGCGAGATCGTGTCGGTCCGCCAGCAGCAGCCGCTCGGGCTCGGCCACGCCGTGTGGTGCGCCCGCGACATCGTCGGCGACGAGCCGTTCGCGGTCCTGCTTCCGGACGATCTGATGGCTGGAAAGCCCGGCGCGCTGCGGCAGATGGTCGATGCTTGGGAGCGCGTCGGCGGCAATTTGGTCGCGACCGAGGAAGTGCCGGTCGAGAAGACCAGCTCTTACGGCATCATTACTCCGGGCGAGAGCGATGGCGATCTCACCGAAGTTCGCGGCCTCGTCGAAAAGCCCGATCCAAGCGTCGCGCCGTCGCGGCTCGGGATCATCGGCCGCTACATCCTCCAGCCCGAGGTCATGCAGGTGCTCGATGCGCAGGAACGCGGCGCGGGAGGCGAAATCCAGCTGACCGACGCAATGGCCAAGCTGATCGGCAAGCAGCCCTTCCACGCGCTCAAGGTCGATGCGGTGCGCCACGATTGCGGCGACAAGGTCGGCTTCGTGATCGCCAATTTGGCGATGGCGCTAGAGCGCGATGATGTCGGGCCGAAAATCCGGGAGTTTATCGCGGGGCTGTAGCCCGGCCGTTTCGAGCAGAGCGAGCCGGTCGCGCAGCTCGCCGACCTGGATCGCGCGCTCGACGATGCGCGCGTCGAGCGTCGCATTGTCGTGGCGCAGGCTTTTGAGCGAACGCGCACGGTCGATGTGGCGGTCGATGCGCGCGAACAGCACCTCGAAATGGAACGGCTTGAGGATCACGTCGTCGGCGCCCGACCGATATGCGCGCACCGCGTCGGCGGCCTTCGACTTGCCGGTGATCAGCATCACTGGAAGGTCGCGCCACGCGACTTCGCCGCGGATCAGCCGCGCCAGCTCGGCGCCGCTCGTCGGCCGCATGTTGAGCTCGGCAAGGACGAGGTCGATGGGAGCGCGGTGGAGCTCGGCGACCGCCGCCTGTCCGCTGTCGGCGGTGGAAACGCGATACCCGGCCTCGACCAGCCGCCGCGCCATGACGGCGAGATTGGTCTTGTTCGATTCGACCACGAGAATGCGCGGCCGCTCGTCGATCTCAGCAAAGCGGGCCCGGCGAAATTCCATCGCCCGCAGGTCTAAACGAAAATGGTTAATTGCGAGCTTACGGCAGCAGCTCGACGTCCCAATAGAGATAGTCGCGCCAGCTTTCGTGCAGGTGGTTGGGCGGAAAGGCGCGGCCATGCTCCTGCAGCTGCCAGCTGGTCGGCCGGATTGGCTCGCGCATGATGTGCATGTGCGCCTGGGCCGGCGTGCGCCCGCCTTTCCTGAGGTTGCACGGCGCGCAGGCGGTGGCGACATTCTCCCACATCGTCCGCCCGCCCTGGGCGCGCGGAAGCACGTGGTCGAAGGTCAGCTCGCGGCCCGACCCGCAATAGACGCAGCGGAATTTGTCGCGGAGGAAGAGGTTGAACCGGGTGAACGCCGGATATTCGTTAGGCCGGACGAACTGCCGCAGCGCGATGACCGACGGCAGCTTCAGCGACCGGCTCGGCGAATGCACCTCGCGCTCGTAATGGGCGACGACATCGACGCGTTCGAGGAACATCGCCTTGATCGCCGTCTGCCACGGCCACAGCGAAAGCGGGTAATAAGACAGCGGCGTATAATCGGCGTTGAGCACCAGCGCCGGGCAGCTGTCGGGATGGCGGATCAGCTCAGGATGATACACGAGGACGCGCAAGCCTTTCGTTCGGTCGGTCCGAACTCCAGCTCCCGCAGCCCCGTCGCACGCAAGGTGGAGAGGGCTCGGCCCGTCTTCCCTTGTGACGCACCGGATGCCAACCCGGTGTGACATGGCGATGAATCGAAGATTGCGGAGTCTGCGTCAAGGGGGATCGAGTTTCTCCCTGCGCGCGGCGCGCGCGGGGAGGAAATAGTGGCGAACGCCCGCTTCGCGCCCTCGCCCACCGGCCGTTTGCACCTTGGACACGCGTACAGCGCGGTCCTCGGCCATGCGCGGGCGCGGGAGAGCGGCGGCATGTTCCTGCTGCGCATCGAGGATCTCGACCCGACCCGCACCCGGCCCGAGTTCGTCAACGGGATCTATGAAGATTTGATCTGGCTCGGGCTCGATTGGGATCAGCCGATGTTCGTCCAGTCGCAGCGCAGCGCGATTTACGCCGATGCGCTCGAACAGTTGCGGGCGCAGGGGCTCGCCTATGCCTGCTTCTGCACCCGCGCCGACATCGCGGCCGCGCTCGCCGCGCCGCACGGGCCAGCCGCCGCGCATTATCCGGGCACGTGCCGCGCCTTGCCCGACGATCCCGCGCGGCGCGCCTCGATGCCGCATTGCTGGCGGCTCGACAGCGCCAGGGCGCTCGATCTCGCGGGCTTCCCCGGCTGGACCGAAGAGAATGGACGCCGCTTAACCAGCGGTCCGGACCACTTCGACGACGCGATCCTCGCCCGCAAGGACGCGCCCGCAGCCTACCACCTCTCCTGTGTCGTCGACGATGCCGCCAGCGGCGTGACGCTGGTGGTGCGCGGGGCCGACCTGCGCTCCTCGACTCCGATTCAACGGCTGCTGCAGACGCTGCTCGGCCTGCCCGAGCCTACTTATCTCCACCATGCTCTGGTCGCGCATGCCGACGGCCGCCGCCTCGCCAAGCGCGACCGCGCGCCGACGCTCGCCGTCATTCGCGAAGCGGGTGTGGACGGCGCGGCCCTCGCCGCTGACCTCCTCGCCGCCAAGCTTCCGCTTGGTTTCACCTTCACCGACGCCTAAAGCGCCGCCATGCGCATCGTCCTCCTCGTCTTGCTCCTGCTGGCGATGGCCGGCACCGCTTATGTGCTCGTCCGCGGAGTCATGCTGATGGCGTCGGGCAAGGATGTGACCGGCCACCAGTCGCAGCAATGGATGCGCCGCCGCGTGCTTTTCCAGGCGGTCGCGATCGTCCTCGTCGTCCTCATCCTGGCCGTCGCCGGCGCCGCCAACCGATAGAGCCGCGGCGCTTGGTCAAGCTCAACAAGATCTACACGCGCACCGGCGACGGCGGCACGGCCGGCCTCGTCGACGGCAGCCGCGTCAGCAAGTCGAGCCTGCGCATGGCGGCCATCGGCGACGTGGACGAGGCCAATGCCGCGATCGGCGCCGCCATCGCCTGCCTCGACCCGGGCGAGCTCGCCGCGCGGCTGGTGGCGATCCAAAACGACCTCTTCGATCTCGGCGCCGACGCTGCCACGCCGGGCGCAGTCGAGGGCGCTCTGCGCATCGTCGCGCCGCAGGTCGAACGGCTCGAGCGCGAAATCGACGCGATGAACGCCAGTCTCGAACCGCTCACCAGTTTCATCCTCCCGAGCGGATCGGCTGCGGTCGCCGCGCTGCACGTGGCCCGCGCCGTCATCCGCCGCGCCGAGCGAGCAGCAGTCGCGCTCAACGAAGCCGAGCCGCTCAATCGGCAACTTCTTGCCTATCTCAATCGGCTTTCGGACCACCTGTTCGTCGCCGCCCGTCATGTCGCCGCGGCCGAGGGGGGCGACGTGTTGTGGCAGCCAGGAGCGACCCGCGGATAGCCCAGTGTCAGCGTTGTCGCGGCACAAAGCCGCTTCGGCAACGTTCAGGACGGGCAAGAGGGAGACCGGAATGGCGATCACAGCCATCGCGATCAATTGTACGCTCAAACGCTCCGGCAGCGAGACTTCGTCGACCGACAAGATGATCGGACTCTTGGTCTCCGAATTTAAGAAGCACGATGTCGAGTTCATCGAGACGATCCGCATTGCCGACCATGACATCAAGCCTGGTGTAACCTCGGACGAGGGCGAAGGGGACGCCTGGCCGGACATTCGGCGCCGCATCCTCGGCGCCGACATCTTGATCTTCGGCACCCCGATATGGCTCGGCCAGATGTCGAGCCTGGCGAAGCGGGTAGTCGAGCGGATGGACGCATTTCTCGGCGAAACCGACGATTGCGGCCGGATGCCGAGCTTCGGCAAGGTCGCGGTCGCGGCGATCGTCGGCAATGAGGACGGCGCGCACAACGTCACCGCGGAGCTGTTCCAGGCGTTGAACGATGAAGGCTGGACCATTCCCGCCAGCGTGGCCAGTTATTGGGTCGGCGAAGCGATGCACAAAACGGACTTCAAGGACCTTCCCAAAGTGCCCGACGAAGTGCAGGGGGCCGCCGCGATGCTCGCGTCCAACGCCGCGCATGTCGCGCATCTGATGAAACAACACGCTTATCCGGGAGTGCCCCAGCCGAAGTGAGCACGCCGAGACCCTTGACCCGTATGGAGCACGACCGCGGTGACCTGGCCGCGCCGCTCTTTGCCACGCGCGCGCTGACGCTGGATCTTGCCGCGCCGCTCAGCGACGCCGACGCGACGATTCAACCCTTCCCGGATGCATCCCCGGCCAAATGGCACCTCGCGCACACCAGTTGGTTCTTCGAGACATTCGTGCTGCGCGACCATGCGCCTGGATACCGGCCGTTCGACGACAATTACGCCTTCCTGTTCAACAGCTATTATGAAGCAGAAGGCCCGCGGCACGCCCGGCCGCGCCGCGGTATGCTCAGCCGGCCGTCGCTCGATCAAATCCGCGCCTATCGCGCCCATGTCGACCAGGCGCTCGAGCGCGCCCTGCCGTCGCTTCCGCCGGAAGTCCTCGAGCTTGTCGAGCTTGGCATCCACCATGAGCAGCAGCATCAGGAGCTGCTCCTGCCCGACATTCTCGCCGCTTTCGCCGAGAACCCGCTCGAGCCGGCTTACGGCGAGCTGCCGCCGGCTGGCTGCTTCGCGGTCGAGCCGCTGAGCTTCTTGCCCGGCCGCGAGGGCATCGTCGAAATCGGCACACCCGATGACGGCTTCGCCTTCGACAGCGAGCGCCCGCGCCACCGCGTCTTCCTCGCCCCCCACAAGATCGCCAATCGCCGGGTCACCAACCGAGAGTGGCGCGAGTTCATGGACGACGGCGGCTACTCGACCCCGACGCTGTGGTTGTCCGACGGTTGGGACTGGGTCCAGCGCGAGACCATCAGCGCGCCGCTTTATTGGCGGGGTGACGGAAGCGAGTTCACCCTCGGCGGCCGCCGCGCGATCGACCAAGCGGCTCCCGTCGCACACATCGGTTTTTTCGAGGCCGACGCCTTCGCCCGCTGGGCCGGAGCGCGGCTCCCGACGGAGGCCGAATGGGAAAGCTTCGCCGCCTCGGCCGACCCCGGCATCGGAAACCAGCTCGGTAAGGCGGGAGCCGTTGTTCCCCGCGCCGGCGGCGGCATCTTCGGGGACGTCTGGGAATGGACTGCGAGCGCGTTCGCCCCCTACCCCGGCTTCAGCCCCGCCGAAGGTGCGGTCGGCGAATATAACGGCAAGTTCATGAGCGGCCAGCTGGTGCTCAAGGGCGCGAGCTGCGCAACCCCGCGCGGACACAGCCGTGCCTCCTACCGCAACTTCTTCCCGCCCGCGGCACGCTGGCAATTCACCGGACTGCGCCTTGCTCGCGACGCTTGACGAGCTCACCGAGGCGTTTCGCGCCGACGTCCTCGCCGGGCTGTCGGCTTCAATTCCAGCGGTGCCGGCGCGCTGGCTCTACGACCGCCGCGGATCCGAGCTGTTCGACGAGATTACCCGGCTCCCCTCTTATTACCCGACGCTGACCGAAACCCGGCTGCTCACCGAAATCATGCCCGAGATCGCCGCCGCCATTCCCGCCCGAACCGCGGTCGTCGAATTCGGCGCCGGATCCGCGACCAAGACCCCGCTGCTGCTCGAGGCGATCGCACCCGCGGCTTACATCCCGGTCGACATTTCCGGCGACTTCCTGCGGCAAAGCGCGGACGATCTGCAGCAGCGCTTCCCGGCGCTCGCGGTGATCCCCGTCGTTGCCGACTTCGCGCGACCGTTCACCCTTCCGCCGGAGATCGAGGCACCGCCCAAACTCGGCTTCTTCCCCGGATCGACCATCGGCAATTTCGTCCCCCGCACCGCCACCGATTTGTTGCGCCATTTCCGCGACCTGCTCGGCGTCGGCGCGCAGCTTCTCATCGGGATGGACCGGGTGAAGCCGGTCGAGCGGCTGCTCGCCGCCTATGACGATCCGCAAGGTGTCACCGCCGCGTTCGACCTCAACCTGCTCGAGCGGATCAACCGCGAGCTCGACGGCGACGTGCCGGTTGACGCCTTCCGCCACGAGGCGCGGTGGAACGACATCCTGTCGCGCATCGAGATGCACCTCGTCGCCACACGCGATGTCGAGTTGACGGTCTCCGGCCGGCATTTCAACTTCGCCGCGGGTTCGACCATCCACACCGAGAACAGCCACAAATACGAACGCCGCGGCGCTCGGCTGCTGCTGCTTGCCGGCGGCTGGACCCCGATCGCCGAATGGACCGACGCCGCCGGCGATTTCGCTGTCGTTCTGGCCGAAGCGCAGCCCAATCGCTTCGCGCCCTGATTGCGGGCCCGGGACGTCGCGGCTAAGCGCTGCTTATGCTTCTAGCTTTCGTCCAGATCGCGGACCTGCTCCTCGATATCCTCACCTGGGTCATCATTATCCAGGTCGCCCTCAGCTGGCTGCTGGCCTTCAACGTGCTCAATACGAGCTCCGGCGGGGTGCGTGCGTTCGTCGTCGCGCTCGATCGCCTGACCGCGCCGCTCTACCGGCCGATCCGGCGCCTGCTTCCCGATTTCGGCGGGATCGACTTCTCGCCCCTCGTTATCCTGATCCTTATCCAGGTGATCAAGAAGCTGCTCGCCGGTGTGGTCATCCAATATTACGGCGTCGGATGACCGCCAAACTGATCGACGGGAAGGCCGCGGCGCAGGCGCTGCGGGAGCGGATCGCGCGTGAAGTCTCGCGCTTCCGGGAAGCCACCGGCAGGGTTCCCGGGCTCGCGGTCGTGCTCGTCGGCGACCACCCCCCTTCGGCGGCCTACGTCCGTTCAAAGGCCAAGGCGACCGTCGACGCGGGCATGGAAAGCTTCGAGCATCGCCTCGACGCAGCGACGAGCCAGGACGAACTGGTGGCCCTCGTCGATCAACTCAACGCCGATCCCGCGGTCGACGGCATCCTCGTTCAGTTTCCGCTCCCGCCGCAGATCGACGAGCGGGTCGTCATCACGCGCATTTCGCCGGACAAGGATGTCGACGGGTTCAACCCGGTGAATGCCGGCCGGCTCGCCACCGGCCTCCACGGCTTCGTCCCCTGCACTCCGCTCGGCTGCCTTATGCTGCTCCGGCAGGAGCTCGGCGACCTCGCCGGGCTCGACGCGATCGTGGTCGGCCGGTCGAATATCGTCGGCAAGCCGATGGCCCAGCTTCTGATCCGGGCAAGCTGCACGGTGACGGTCGCCCATTCGCGAACCCGCGATCTGCCCGCCGCCGTGCGCCACTCGGACATCGTCGTCGCCGCCGTCGGGCGGCCCGAGCTCATCCGCGGCGACTGGATCAAGCCGGGGGCGACCATCATCGACGTCGGCCAGGAACGGGTCGAGCAGCCCGACGGAACGCGCAAGCTCCTCGGCGACGTCGCTTTCGACGAAGCGCTCGACATTGCCGGCGCGATCACGCCGGTGCCCGGCGGCGTCGGGCCGATGACCATCGCCTGCCTTATCCGCAACACCTTCGTTTCGGCCGCTCGCCGCGAAGGCTTTTCATATGAGAAAACCCGATGATCATTGCGCTTCTTCTCGCCGCCTCGGCCCCGACGGCGATCGACGCCGAATATGCCTTCGCCCGCGACGCGCAGCGGATCGGCCAATGGACCGCCTTCCGCAAATATGCCGACCGCGACGCGGTGATGTTCACCCCGCAGGCGGTGTGGGCGCGCGACTTCCTCAAGGACCGCAAGGATCCGCCCAAGGCCATCGGCTGGCGGCCGAGCGACAGCTTCAGCTCGTGCGACGGACGCACGACGGTGAACACCGGGCCCTGGTTCAACCTCGGCGGCGAGCCCGGCGGCTATTTCACCACGGTATGGCAGCGCAGCACGCGCAAATGGCGCTGGGTCTATGACGGCGGCGGCCCGCTCCAGGCGGCGGCGCCCTCAGCCGCAACCCGTCCCCGCATCCACCGTGCCGCCTGCAGCAAGGCCCCGGGCGCGCCGATCATCCCGCCGCCGCCACTAACGGCCAAGCAGGCGCGCTCCACCCCCGACGACAACGGCCGCGGCCAATCCGCCGACAAGACGCTCGGGTGGGACTGGCGGGTGGACAAGAAGGGCGCGCGCAAATTGCGTGTCTACATGTGGAACGGCACCCGCTACGCCCAGGTGATCTACAACGACATTCCGCCGCAATGATCGAGCTGTTCGGATCGGCTCTGGTCACCTTCCTGGTGATCATCGATCCGCCGGGCTGCGCACCGATCTTCGCCAGCCTCACTCGCGGGACGACGCCGGAGCACCGGCGCGCGATGGCGGTCCGTTCCTCGCTTATCGCCTGGGCGATCCTGATGTTCTTCGCCTTGCTCGGCAGGCCGATGCTTCACGCCTTGGGCATCAGTCTCGCCAGCTTCCGCATCGCCGGCGGAATCCTGCTCTTCTTCATCGCCTTCGACATGATCTTCGAGCGGCGCACCGAGCGGCGCGAAAAGCGGGCCGAGCAGATCGAGGGCACGCCCGAGGCGGAGGACATCAGCGTCTTCCCGATGGCCATCCCGATGATTACCGGACCGGGTTCGATCGCCAGCGCGATGCTATGGGTGTCGCGCGCCGAAACCCCGTTGCACGTCGCCGTCGTCCTCGCTGCCATCACGACGGTCATGATCATGACCTTGCTGACGCTGCTCGCCGCCGGACCCTTGATGCGGTTCATCGGCGAGAAGATCGAAGCGATGATCACGCGGATCCTTGGCGTCATCCTCGCTGCTCTCGCCGCCCAGTTCGTGATTGACGGCCTGAAGCAAAGCTTCCCGCACGCGCTCGGCTAGTCCGGGGCTAACCGGTCACCCGCCACATCCTGAACGGCGAATCCTTGGGCAGCGCGACCGGAGTCAGCCACGGCGGCACGCGGCCGCTTGCGAGCTGTCCGTAAAAGCCCTTCGGCGCTTCGGACATGAAGATCGTCGTGGTCGAGCTCTTCGGGCAAATGAGCAGGTAATCGGAATGATATTTGGCGATGATCGCGTGCGCCTGGTCGGCACTGCCGCGGAAGGCGTTCATGACGTCGCCGATTTGCTCGCCGTTGCGATGATAGGGTCCGGTCACCGCGTTGTGATGCGTGACCGTGATTAGCCGTGGCGCCAGATCGACAAAAGTGAACACCATCCCCTTGGGCAGCAAGGCCACTGGGTGGTAGCCCCACATCGAATTGCACAGGGAATTCGCTTTGCCGATGGCCGTCTGCTGCGGCGTCGGTTTGCCTTCGGGGATGAAGCCGACCACGAACGGAACCGCGGCTCCGACCCCGGCGACCACGATCAGCGTCGCGCCAAGCACTCGGACGACCGCCCATTGCGACCGCCAGGCGACGGGAGCGAGATGCCACACCACCGCGGCTGCTCCGACCGTCGCCAGCATTTGGGAAGCGGGCCCGGTGCGCGTCTGCCACAGGAGCAACAGCGTCGCGGCAAGGCCCGGAGCGGCCGCGCCCAGCACGCGCCGAAGCCGCTCGCGGTCGCCCCGCTGGATCCACGCCAGCAGCCCCCATCCGATGAGGCCGGTGATCGGCAGCGCGACGATCAGCGTGGCGATGCGCCAACCGTGGCTATAGACCGGCCGCGCTTCCTTCACGTGGCTGAGCCAGATGCGGTAGACTTCGGGTGAAACGCCTTCGAGGCGCTGCAGGCAGTTTGGCCACGTCAAGGCATGGAAGCCGGCGAGCACCGCTCCGGCGGCGAGCGCCAACGCAAGCCTCGTCTTCCAGCCGGCGAGCGGCAGCAGCGAGAGCCCGTAGAGCAAGGCTCCGCCGAGCAGCACGTCCGACAGCCATACCGGCGACAATGCGTCGCAGACCGGAGCGCGGTTCGCCCAGGACGCAAAGGCGAGGAAGCAGAGCCCGGTCCCGGCCCCGAGCGACACCGCATAGCCGCGCAAGCGATCGCGTTCCTCCGCATCGGCAACCCAGAACAGGGCCATGGCCCCGCCCATGACCGCGATGTAGATCAGCATTTCGAGCCCGATGGCGAGCGACAGCGCCGTCGAAATGCCGAGCGTCAGCCCGCCGCGAAGACGCCTGGGATCGGCAATTCCCGCGATGCCGACTGCGAGCAGGGCCAGCTGCCAGCCGTGATGGTCGATCCGCTCGGGCATGAACATGCCGTTGGTCGAGCCGGCGAAAAAGAGGGCGAGAAAGGCGAGCGGGTACGCGCGCGGATCGATCAGCCGCCGCGCCGTCAGCGCAAGCGCCCACAGCAGCACCACATAGGGCAGCAGAGGCGCGATTGCGACGGCCCACCGTTCGGCGCCGGCTCCGCCGAGGAATGGCCGGAGGAGCAGGATCAAGCCGGCAATCGGGAGATCGACCAGCCGCGACCAATGGATGTTCGCGCCGAACGGCGGGTTCATCCGATAATCGCGCAAGTCGAACCAGCTTTGACCATGAAGCAGGCCGCGGACCTGCATGATCCGCATATTGTCGTCGGTGTCGCCGAGAGCGAAGTAGCGGATGCTGTTCCATTGGCTGAAGATGAACCAGCCGCAAAAGCCGAGCCAGACGATGAGGGCGACGGCTTTCCAATGGCGTTCGATCAGGGCGAACGCCCAGTTCTGCCACTCCTCGTCCTTGCGTCGCTCCATTTTTCGGGCTGTAGCCACGAAACTCTAAACGGCAAGCAAGTGGACATGGCGACCGGATTAAACATGCGTAACGAGACGTTCGCCCAGCTGACACGTTTCGCTGCCGTGGGGCTGTTCCTCGCCAGTATCTACTCGGCGATCTATTGGTACCTGGCCACGTACGTTATGCCGCCGGTTGCGGCCGTGGTCATCGCCTTCCTGGTGTCGGTGTCAATCGGATTCGTCCTCCACAGCCGCTGGAGCTTCCGCGGTCACGGGCGGACCGAAGACCGGCGGATGAAGGTCAAGTTCCTTCTCGTCCAGGCGTCGGGCTTTGTGCTCAACGAGATCTTCACCTGGGTTCTCACCGGACCGCTCGTCCACGGCCCGACGTGGTGGCCGCTGGTCCCCGCGATCTTCATAACCCCGTTTGCGACCTTCGCGCTCAACCGGCAACTCGTGTTCCGCTGATGGAACGCGTCGTTTACCGGCAAATGGCGGAGCTCGACCAGCGCCATTGGTGGTACCGGGCGCGGCGCGAGGTGATCGCCGCGCTAATCCGCCGCCGCGTTCGGCCTCCCGCGGACGCGCGGATCCTCGAGATCGGCTGCGGCACGGGGCACAATTTCGCGATGCTGGGCGCGTTCGGACATGTCGACGCCCTCGAGCTCGACGAGGAGATGCGCAGCTTCGCCGAGCGGCGGCTCGGCCGCTCGGTGATGAGCGCCCCGCTTCCCGAGCTCGCCGGCGTCCCCGACCGTTCCTACGATCTCATCGGAGCGTTCGACGTGATCGAGCATATCGACGACGATCGCGCGTCGGTCGCTTCGATCGCGGCCAAGCTCAAGCGCGGTGGCAAGTTCGTCATGACGGTTCCAGGGCACCAGTGGATGTGGTCGGCGCACGACGTCGTCAACCATCACAAGAGGCGCTATTCGAAGCGCGGGCTGCGCGCGCTGATCGAAGGCTCTCCGCTCAGGCTCGAGACCCTCGGCTATTTTAACAGCCTGCTGTTTCCGGCGGCGGTCTTCGAGCGCCTGTCGTCAAAAGCGCGGGGCAAGGACAATGCCGACCTCACGCTTCCCTCGGTACCGCTCAACGCGGCGTTGGAACGCGTCTTCGCGGCCGAACGTCACCTGATTGGCCGCGTGCCTTTGCCCGTGGGCTTGTCGTTGTTCGCGGTCGCTTCAGCGACATAGCCGAGCCGCGCCTGGCGCGGTTCTCCGCCGGCGATCTCCTGGATGATGTACAGCGGCCGCCGCTTGGCCTCGTTGTAGAGCCGGCCGATATATTCGCCCATCAGCGCGAGCACGAACATCTGCACCGCGCCGAGCACCACCACCACCAGCATCAACGATGTCCAGCCGGGGATATTGTGCCCGGCGAGCCAGGCGTAGGCGATATACAGGATCAGCAGAACCGAACCGGCCGACAGCCACAGCCCGGCGTGGCTCGCGAGCTTGAGCGGCGCCGACGAGAAGCCGGTCAGCGCGTCGAAGGCGAAGCGCATCATCTTCTTCAGCGGATATTTGCTCGCGCCGGCGAACCGTTCCTCGCGGTCGTACGGCAGCGGAACCTGCTTGAACCCGATCCACGCTACCATCCCACGGATGAAACGGGCCTGCTCGCGCATCGCCAGCAATGCGTCGAGCGATCGGCGGCTCATCAGCCGGAAGTCGCCGGTATCGACCGGGATCTCGACCTCGGTGGCGCGCGACAGCAAGCGGTAAAATCCGTGCGCGGTCGCGCGCTTGAAAGCGGTGTCGCCGCGCCGGCTCTTCCGCACTCCGTAAACAACGTCGGCCTCGCTCGACCGCATGGTCTCGAGCATTGCCGGGAGCAGCTCCGGCGGATCCTGCAGGTCCGCGTCGATGATCAGAATGTGCGCACCGCTGCTGAGGTCGAGCCCGGCGGTCAGCGCCATTTGATGGCCGTGGTTGCGCGACAGGTTGATGCCGACGACGTGCGGATCGGCCGCCGCGAGCTTTCCCATGATGGCCCAGCTGCCGTCGCGCGACCCGTCGTTGACCAGCACGAGCTCGTAATCGTCCTCTACGGCCGTTCTCGCCGCCGCGGTCAGCCGCTCGTGGAGGGCGCCGAGGCACGCCTCTTCGTTGAAACAGGGTACGACGATCGACAGCGCGGGCATCAGTGCAGCCGATAGAGGATAGAACCGGGTCCGCGCCAGACCGGCTGAAGATCCGCGACGATCCGCGGATCATACGGCGGCACGTCGATCAGCCACACATAATCGAAATCGTTGCGCGGCAAGGCCGAAAGCGATTCGTTGATTTGCCGATGCAGGGCGTCACGGCACTTGTTGGGGCGCACGAGCTGCGACGGGTCGGCGGCGAAATAGCCGGCGGCCTTGTATTTGAGGTCGAGCAGATTGACGCCTTCGATCACCCATTGGTCGTTGGAGAAGCCCTCGCGCCGCGCGATCACCATGGCTCCGAGATGGCTGTTGCGCAGCATCGGCCAATATTCGCTGCAGGTCATGCCCGTCAGCGTGATCACGCGCGCGCCTTCGGGCACGTGGTCGAGCGCCTGGAGCTTGGCCTTCTGATCATCGCCCGCCATCGCCAGGCTCAAGGTGTTGCTTCCGATCCGGACAGCGAAGAACAATAATGCGAGGACGGCGAGGACTTGCGCCGTCGTTCGGTCCGGAGCGCCGCGGAAGCGGATCGCGAGCAGAGCGACCGCGATCAAATAAGGCACCAGCCGCATGTCCGCATAAGCCGACCCGAACACGATGCGCGGCAGGACGGCGAAGGAGATCGCGAGCACGATCGCCGAGAAGGCGAGGTTGCGCGACAGCGTCAGCTTGCGGCTGACCAGCGCGAAGACGAACACCAGCGCCGCGGCGGCGAGCGACCCGATATCAAACCATTTCCAGCGGTCGCGAAGCGCCGAATAGGTCCATCGCCATTTCATCTTCCAGGCGAACCAGTCGTAGGTTTGCCCGCCATGGGTCTCGCTGCGCCACAGCAGCATCACCAGCAGCGGCAGGGCCATGACCGATGTGTGCAGCGCCGCCTCGATGCCCGCCCGCCACCACGAGCGGCCGCGGTCATGCAGGCGCACCGCGTCGGCCGAGAAGCACATCAGTCCGAGCAGGCCCCAGCCATAAGTGTGGGCGAAGAATACGACGAGCGAGATGGGAACGAACAGCAGGCTCCGCAGCCGCGTCCGCCCCAAACGCCCGAGCCGCAACCACAGGCCGAAGGCGAGGAATGCCAGCGCGACCGAAAGCGCGAAATTGACGAAGCCGAACAGGAAGGGATAGCCGTAGATGAAGGGCAGCGCGAAAAACGCCGTCGGCGGTACGCGCCCGTGCACTTCCCGCGCCACCCACAGGAACCCGATCGCGGTCAGCGGCGGAATTGAGAGCACGATCAGCTTCACCGCCGGCTCGAGCCCGATGACCGGGGCCAGCAGCCGCACCAGCACATCGACGCCGAGATTGCCGATCAGCGCCCAGTGGTAATCGTAATATTGCTGCAGCCACGGCGAGCGTCCAAGGTCCATCTCGACCCGGTACCGGCCCATGTGCCCGAATAGGTCCACCAAAGGCGGAATCGGCGGGTAGAGCAGCGGGGCCATGGTCGCGAGGACGATGAACGCCAGGAACGCGCGCGACTCCCACCACGGGGGCGTCCCGTCCGTCCCGTCCTGCTTTGCGCCCGGTCCCCCGATCATCACGCGCCGCCATCCTTCCCCGCGCGGCTCACTAGCGGGGCGACGCCAATTGTCCATGCGAAGGGCCGCCGAATTACAAGGTGTTAACCAAGCTTCCATAAGCAAGCGTCACATCCCGGGGAGGCCATGGACGCAGCCGCACCAGTATTTCCCGCCGCTGGGCGCGTCGGCTCACGCCGGTTCAGGCGGGCATCGTCTTCGCTACTTGGCCTGGGCATTCGCGCCATCGGGCTCGGCTCTGGTCACCCAGCAAAGCGAGTGTTCGACCCGCGAGAAGAGCTTCCATCCGCGCTCACCCAGGTCCGGCAGCCGGGGAAAATCTACTGTGAGCTATATCGCGGTCCAGCCGTTCACCGCCCGCAGCGGTCGCTGACTTCCTTCACTTGGCGAATTGCGGCGCTTCCGAACGCCGGTTTTGCCCGGCCGGCTTCCTGCCCGCCGCCGGTTCCGCGCCGATCTTGCGATAACGCGCTTCGGCTTCGGCCATGTAATCGCGCGTGATCGGCAGCGCTCGCCGGTCGCGGACATACTGGATCTGGTAATTGCAGGCCGCGCCGTTCTCGAACATCACGATTCCGCCGGCGAGATAGAATTCCCACAGGCGGAAGAAGCGCGCGTCGTACATCGCCTCGATCTCCGGCCGTGCCGCGGTCGCCCGGTCGAGCCAGTGCCGCAGCGTGAGACCGTAGTGCAGCCGCAAATTCTCGACGTCGCTGGCGATCAGCCGAACCGGCTCGCTGGCGCTCAGCATCTGGCTCAGCGACGGCAGGTGATACCCCGGGAAAACCCATTTGTCGGTGAACGGGTCGGGACCGTTCGACACTTCGCCGAGCTTGCCGATGGTGTGCAGCAACATCACGCCATCGGGCTTCAGCAGCTCCCGGCACTTGGCGAAGAACTCGGAATAATGCTTGGCTCCGACGTGCTCGAACATCCCGACCGAGACGATCCGGTCGAAGGCGCCCTCGAGCCCCCGGTAGTCGACCAGCTGGAACTTCACATGGTCTGACACGCCCGCGGCGGCGGCGCGCTCGCGAGCGATCTTGAGCTGGCGTTCGGACAAAGTCACTCCGAGCACGTCGACGCCTGCCACCTTGTGCAGGTACAGCGCCATCCCGCCCCAGCCGCAGCCGATGTCGAGCACTCTTTGCCCCGGGCGGAGCGCGAGCTTGGCGGCGATATGCGCCTTCTTGTCGGCCTGCGCCTGTTCGAGGCTGTTGTCGGGTTCGGTGAAATACGCGCAGCTGTACTGCTTGTCCTCGTCGAGGAAGAGTTCGTAAAGCTCGTCCTTGAGATCGTAATGATGCGCCACGTTGCGCCGCGCCCGGATGGGGTTGTTGCGGAACAGCAAGCGGTTGAGCCGCCGCTTGCCCCGCGAAAGCGCGGCCCGGCCCTCGCCCTTGTCTTCCCAGCGGTTGGCCCCGACGATCAGCTCGAGCAGGTCGAGGATCGTCCCGTCCTCGATGATCAGCCGCCCGTCCATATAAGCTTCGCCGAGCCCGAGCCGCGGGTTCTTGATAATGTCGAATGCGACCTTGCGGTCGGTGAAGCGAACGGTGAGATGCCTGCCGCCCCCCGATCCAAAGGTCTCCGGTACCTTGCCCGGCCTGAGCAAGGTAATGCTGCCCGTGGTGAGCAGCTTTTCGACCAGGCTGCCGATCAGCGACATTGCAATACTCCGTTACGGCCGGCGGTCCGATTGCCGCCTAGCCGAGCGCTCGTCAACGATAGGAATCCGGGGCCGCAACGGGCGGACCGGCGACAGCATCGGTCAGGCCGCTTCGCGGCTCCGGCGCTTGCGCTCGGCCGAGGTCTTCAGCTGCCCGCATGCCGCGTCGATATCGCGCCCTCGCGGAGTCCGCACCGGAGCCGAGATGCCGGCTTCGAAGATGATGTTGCTGAATGCGCGGATGCGCTCTTCGGTCGAGCATTCGTACGCCCCCCCGGGCCAGGGATTGAACGGGATCAGGTTCACCTTGGCCGGCAGCTTGTACTTGCGGATCAGGCGGACGAGCTCGCGCGCGTCCTCCGCGCTGTCGTTCTTGTCGCGCAGCATCACATATTCGAACGTGATTCGCCGCGCATTGTTCGCGCCCGGGTAAGCCGCGCAGGCCTCGAGCAATTGCTCAATCCCATATTTTCGGTTCAGCGGCACGATTTCATCGCGGACCTCCTTGGTCACCGCATGCAGCGAGACCGCGAGATTCACGCCGATCTCCTCGCCCGCCCTTGCCATCATCGGGACGACTCCGCTGGTCGAAAGCGTGATTCGCCGCCGCGACAGGCCGAGACCGTCGCCGTCCATAACGATCTTGAGCGCGTCGCGAACATTGTCGAAATTGTACAGCGGCTCGCCCATCCCCATCATCACGATGTTGGTCAGCATCCTCCCTTCCGGCTGGTAATTGTCCTCCTGCTGCTCGCCGGCCTGGGGCCATTCGCCGAGCGCGTCGCGGGCGAGCATCACCTGCCCGACGATCTCCCCCGGCTCGAGGTTGCGCACCAGCTGCATCGTTCCCGTGTGGCAGAAGCGGCAGTTGAGCGTGCAACCGACCTGGCTCGAAACGCACAGCGTGCCGCGGTCGGCGTCGGGGATGAACACCATTTCGAAATCGTGGCCGTCGTGGGTCCGCAACAGCCACTTGCGCGTGCCGTCGGACGAGGCCTGCGCCTCAATCACCTCGGGACGCGAGATGACGAAGCGTGCGGTGAACCAGCCGCGTTGCGGCTTGGCGATATCGCTCATCGCGGCAAAGTCGCTGACGCCGCGATTGTAGATCCAGTGCCAGATCTGCTTGGCGCGCAGCTTGGCCTGGCGTGCGTCCAGCCCGGCTTGCTCGAGTTCGGCGCGGATCTGCTCCTTCGACAGGCCGACGAACTCGGCGCGGCCGTCGGCGCGCGCGGTCGCCGCCCGCGGAACGGTCACGGGATCGGTCGCGCCCGCTATGGGCATCAAGGTCGTATCGGCACTCATGGCGAGGCCTTTATCTAGGAGGCGTCAGCGCACTTTGCCAGCAGCGCGAAGCGCGCACCGCGCCGCGGCGGCGTCGATCGCCGTCGGGGCGCCGTCGAGAAGGTAGGGATCGCTGAACCGCACGCCGGCGACGTCGCGCGCCTCTATCCGCATCCCCCCGGCGTTGCGCACCGCGCCTAAAATCTCCTGTTCCTGCAGCGGACCGCGGCTCCACGCCCACCCATCGCGTGCCACGAGCAGAAAGGGCTGGCCGCCGACTTCGAGCATCACGCTCGAGCCGGGGCGCGGCACACGGCTAAGCTGCGCGTGGAACTCGCCCCAGCGGCGGTGGTCGGGAGTAAAGGCAAATCCCGCAATCGCCTGCGCTTTTCCCTTGGGTGCGATCTTCGCCGACCGCGCCAGCGCCTCGCACACGTTGCCGCGGTCGATGGCGACCCACGAACCGCCCGCAAAGACGATTGCGCCACGCCCGTCCGCGGCTGCGGAGAGAGCGGCGAGTGCAAGCGCAGCGAACCCGAATTTCATTGCCGAAGCGCTAACGCGGATCGGCGAACGGCGCCAATCCTCTAAACCCGCGTGAGCCTTTCGCCCGTGCTGACGACCACGAAGACCTTATCGTCCAAAGGCTCGACCGGTTCGCCCGTGCATAGCTTCATTCGGCGCACCCTTCGCAGGAAGCGCCGTTCATTAAACTCGTAGACCGTGAGCTCGTCCCCGTTCGCATCCCTGACCGGGATGCTACGCAAAAATTCCACTGGCCCGCTCTCCCGCTGCGGACGATTCGGCACTCAAACCTAACAGCAGACAATATCCCGTCCAGCTTTTTTGGTGCCTGATGCAGGTTAAGCCGTAATGCACTAATTTGAAGCCATACTTGTTGTTTCGCGTCCGTTCTGTCATCGCTATTAGGCACTTGACGTACCGCCGCGAAGCGAAAGTCCCGAAGCCGATCGTCCCGACCGAGTTCCCGCAAGTCGAACTGGTGGCGCCTGCCGCGCCGAGCGTCCCTGAGCCGCCGGTCGTCGCTGCTGCCCTTCCCGCCGCTGCTCAGCCGCAGCCGCAATTTGCCCCCGCCGTCATTCGCTATGTGCGCGGCTTGGTGGGGTCCCGGTGGCGATGCGGCGGGGGGGCGGCGCCGTTTATCAGCTGCCGGCGGCGGTTGCCACGCAAGCGGTCGACTTGCCGCCGCGCCCGACTCCCCTCGCCAACGCGCTGCCCACCCCGGAACCCATATTCTACTCCCAGCTCCCGCCGCTCGACCAATGGCCGCTGGCGCACATTGCCGGATTGTCGCGCGCGACGACCACATCCACTCCGACATTCCCGCAGCAGAATGTTCCGCTCAGGCCCAACGGGATCGACCGCGTGCAGCTTACCGCATGGGCGCTTCTGCGCGGTCAGCAGACCGGCATCGCCGGGTCGACTTCGCTCGCCAGCGGCGGCACCCTCGGCGCGAGCCAGGCCGGATCGCGGCTCACATACAATTTCACCCGCCAGGTCGCGGCGACGTTGCGCACCAGCACGACCATCGGCCGCCGTGGCGGCGAGTTCGCGGCCGGCGTTCGAGTCCAGCCAATCGCCAGCATCCCCGTATGGTTCACCGCCGAACGCCGTCAGCGCCTCGGCCAATTCAGCGACGGCCGCAACGACTTCGCCTTTTTCTTCGAGGGCGGACTTTACCAGCGGCCGATGCCGTGGCGGCTGAACCTCGATGCCTATCTCCAGGGCGGCTTTGTCGGACTGCGCAGCAGGGACGGCTTCGTCGATGGCGGGATGACCCTGACGCGACCGATCTACGGCCGCTTTTCGGCCGGGCTCGGCGTCTGGGGCGGAGCGCAGCCGGGCCTCTATCGAGTAGATGCCGGGCCGCGCATCACCATGCAGGTGCGGCGCAACGTCCGCGTGCATTTCGACTGGCGTCAGCGCCTCGTCGGCAATCCGCTGCCCGGGTCCGGACCCGCGGTCACCCTCGCCGGCGATTTCTAGACCACCCGACTCGAGTCGCACCGAAGGGAAGCTTGGCCGGGCCCGCCGTTTGCGGCTAGTCCTCGGGCCAGGATGGACATCTACCTCCCGATCGCCGGCCAATCGGTCAATGCGCTCTTCATAATCGTCCTCGGCTTTCTCGTCGGCGTGCTCTCGGGAATGTTCGGCGTCGGCGGCGGGTTTCTGACAACGCCGCTGCTGATCTTCTACGGCATCCCGCCGACCGTGGCGGTGGCCTCGGCCACCACCCAGATCACCGGCGCCAGCGTATCCGGCGCCATGGTCCATTTGCGCCGCGGCGGAGTGGACATGAAGATGGGCGGAGTGATGATCGCGGGCGGCCTGCTCGGCTCACTGGTCGGCGCCGCTTTGTTTCGAATTCTCCAGGCGAGCGGGCAGATCGACGTGGTGATCGGCCTTCTTTACGTCCTCATCCTTGGCGGCATCGGCTCGCTCATGCTCAAGGATTCGCTGACGGCGCTCGGCTATCTCGGCGCGAAGGAGGCAGCCCCCGCGGCCCCGCGCCACAATCGCTGGGTTGCCTCGCTGCCGCTGCGCTGGCGCTTCTACCGCTCGGGCCTTTACCTCTCGCCCGTCGCTCCGCTCGCTCTTGGCTTTCTCGCCGGCGTGCTCACCGTTTTCCTCGGCATCGGCGGCGGCTTCATCCTCGTCCCGGCGATGATCTATCTGCTCGGCATGCCGGCCCGGGTCGTGGTCGGAACCAGCCTTGTGATGATCCTCGCGGTGAGCGCCGCGACAACGATGGTCCACTCGCTGACCACGCGCGCGGTCGATATCGTGCTCGCCGGCCTGCTGCTGGTCGGCGGAGTCGTCGGCGCGCAATATGGGGCGATCCTGACCACGCGCTTGAAGCCCGATTATCTGCGCCTGGCGCTGGCGCTGATCATCCTCCTCGTCGGACTGCGCATGTTCCTTGGCCTGTTCTGGCGGCCGGACGAGATTTTCTCGATCGTCTATCTGTGAAGCGCCGCCTCGCCCCGCTCGCGCTCCTGTGCCTCGCCCCGCTGCTTATCGGCGCCGACAAACCGGTGCTGGTGCCCGACATTTCGGCGCGCCAGGTGCAGATCCGCTACAGCTTCACCGGCGCGCAGCTGCTGCTGTTCGGCGCGGTGGTCTATCCGGGCGGCCGGCCGCCAACGCAGCCCGCCGACATCGCCGTGGTCCTGCGCGGCCCGGTCCAGCCGCTCCTCGTGCGGGAGAAGCAAAAGATCGCCGGCATGTGGATGAACGCCGATTCCGACCGTTTCCGTTCGGCGCCGTCCTTTTACGCCGTCGCGTCCTCTCGCCCGATCGGCGAACTGGTCGATGACCGCACCGCCTCGATCTACGAGCTCGGCTTGCACAATCTGCAATTGTCCCCCGGCGGCGGCGCGCTTCCGGAGAAGGAGCGCCGCTTCGAAGCCGGGCTTCTCGACCTGCGCCGGAGGCAGGGCCTCTATTCGGAGAATCCCCGCGGCGTCGAGATCAGCGGCGGCGTCCTCTACCGGGCGACCATCACCATTCCCAGCCAGGTCCCGGTCGGCACCTACACGGCCGAGACCTTCCTCATCGACCGCGGGCGCGTTCTTGCCGCCGCCACCCGCGACATCCAGATCAACAAATCCGGCTTCGAACGCTATGTCGCCCTCGCCGCCCGCCGCCACGAAGGGCTTTACGGCCTTGCCTCGGTGGCACTTTCGCTGGGTCTCGGCTGGGCGGCTGCGGCCGCGTTCCGGCGGCGCTTCTAGAGCGCGGTATCCATGAAGGCCTAAGTTAATTTTAACCGCTCATCGGTAAGCCGCTCCTCACCTATTGCGAGAGCGGAGTGCGCGCACCCATGGACGATCGGCCGAACCTGCATGAATTCCTGAATGAAGTCAGCAACTTCGCAGAGGAATCGCCCGTTGCTAAAGCCGCCTCGGGAAGCGCCGGGCTCGGCGCCATCGGCGAAGTCGTCGAAATCGCCGGTTCCGGCTCGCAGATTCGCATCGACGCCGCCGCCCTTAGCGCGATTCAGACGCACAAGGACCCATCGGTCGCGATGTCGGGGCAGGTCGGCAGCCAGGTCAAGATGGTCGTCGGCGACAATTGGCTGATCGCCAACGTCCGCACCATGCGCGGCGAAGGGGCCAATGTCGTCGCCAACGTCGACTTCCTCGGCGAAGGCACCCGGGCCGCCAATGGTCAGATCGGCAATTTCCGCCGCGGTGTAACGCGCTATCCGATCCCCGGTGCGGCAGTCCTTCCGGTGACCACCGAAGACCTGCGCGGAGTGTTCGCCGCGAGCGACGAGCCGCACATCGAAATTGGCACCGTTTATCCGACCGACGATATCCGCGGCGCGCTTTACGTGGATCCAATGCTGTCGAAGCATTTCGCGGTTCTCGGATCGACCGGCACCGGCAAATCGACCTCGGTTGCCTTGATCCTGCACCGCATCTCGCAGCTTTCGCCCGAGGGTCACATCGTGATGATCGACCCGCACGGCGAATATTCGGCCGCGTTCAAGGGCT
>JBDTXI010000032.1:0-22476 GCA_040006255.1 Sphingomicrobium sp. | reverse complement strand
GTACCTACGCCGTTCGCGGCGGGAGACGGGGCTTGGCGGCTTCAAGCAGGAGGCGGGTGGCTTCGCGAGGGCCGAAAGCGTCTTTGAGGCTCCGGATGTCGCGGAGGATGCCGGCGGGGTCGCCTTTTTTGAGGCGGCGCCAGAGCGAGAGGCGCAGCGCGTAGGCGAGGCCGGGGCGGTATTCGGGGACGCTGAGATATTCGGGGTGGCGGCGGACCAGCTCGATGTTGGCGGGGATCATGTTGTCCTGCGCGGAGATGGCGCCGGCGTCCCAATATTTGACCCACAGGACCTCGTCGGTCGCTGCGCAGTTGGCGAACTCGGAGAGGCGGATGAGGAAGTCGAAGTCCTGGAGGCGGCGGAGGGTCTCGTCGAACAGGCCG
The DNA here is from genome assembly GCA_040006255.1 of Sphingomicrobium sp. Taxonomy (GTDB): domain Bacteria; phylum Pseudomonadota; class Alphaproteobacteria; order Sphingomonadales; family Sphingomonadaceae; genus Sphingomicrobium. The sequence goes on along the minus strand of JBDTXI010000032.1, from coordinate 22,093 downwards.
GCGCGCAAGGCTGCGTCGCGCTTTACCGTGATCGCGGGCGTGGCTTTCCACAGCTGGCGTTGGAACAGGGCTTTGCGGAAGGTCTCGCGGTCGGCGATCACGCGGTTTTTCCGTTCGGCGCGCGCGCCCGACGGCTGGATCTTGATGAAGCTGTCGACGAGCAGGTCGAGATCGGGGCGCCGGTTAAACTCGGCGGCGGCGCGTTCGAGCTTTGGCGGAAGAAAGGTGTCGTCGCTGTCGAGGAAGGCGATCAGGGGGGCGGTCGCGGCGCGGACGCCGGCGTTGCGCGCGGCATTGCCGCCGCGGTTCTGCCCGAGCTCGATGATACGGATGCGCGGGTCGGCGAAGGATTTCGCGACCGCTACGCTGCCGTCGGTCGAGCCGTCGTCGACGACGATTAGTTCGAAATCCGCCAGTGTCTGATCGAGCACGCTTTGGATGGCTCGGGCGAGCACGTCCTCGCGGTTGTGGACGGGGAGGATGACGGAAACCCTCATCGTCACCCCCGCGAAAGCGGGGGTCCCGCTGCCTTAATCTGCTCGTCGGAAGAGAAGCGGGGTTCCCGCTTTCGCGGGAATGACGGGGTGATGGCGGCGGCACGTTGCTGCGCCCACCAGCAGCTGAACATGGCGATGGCGTAGAGCATACGGCCGTGGTCGGCCTTGCCGCTGCGGTGCTCGTCGAACAGGCGGTCAACGCCCGCTTTGTCGAGGAGACCCAGGTCCGCGACGCCCGACGACGACCAGGCTTCGCGCGCGAAATCGTTGAATCCGCCCATGAACCAATCGGCGAGCGGGAGCTGGAAGCCGATCTTGCGCTGGTCGAGGTGGCCGGGCGGAAGCCACGGCTCGACCGCCTTGCGCAGGACGTATTTGCCGGTGTTGCCCTTGAGCTTGAAGCCGGTCGGAACGGTCAGCGCGAAGTCGACGAAGCGGTGCGAGAGGAAGGGGACGCGAGCCTCGAGCGAATGGGCCATGCTCGAACGATCGAGGCGTTGGCACATCGAGGCGGGCATGTGGACCATGAGGTCGCCCATCATGAACTGCTCGAGATCGGAGAGCGGCTGGCGGCCGGTGCGCGGGAAATATTCGAGCGCGCGGGCAGCGACGCGGTCGCGGCCGCGCTGGCGCTCGAGGAAGGCGGGGTCGAAGATGCGCGAGCGCAAGCCGGGCGCGCTGATCGAAACGGCGGCGAAGAAGCGTTCGTAGCCGTCGTCGAGCGAAGCGCCCTCGCGGAAGCGGCCGGCGAGCTGGCGGACGTAATTCCATTGGCGGATCGGCAGTTCGGGCAGATGCTCGATCCCTCCGCTGACCAGCTTCGCGAGCGGGCGGAAGCGCGCCATTCGCCGCGCCCAGCGATGGCGGTTGTAGCCAAGGAAGAGTTCGTCGCCGCCTTCGCCGCACAGCACGACCTTCACGTGCTCGGCCGCGGCGCGCGATAAGTACCAGAGCGGGATGGCGCTGTTGGCCGCGGTCGGCTCGTCGAACGAAGCCTGGACCGCGGGCAGGACATCGGCGGCGTCCTGCGGCTGCATCGGCAGGACGACGTGCTCGCAGCCGAGATGATCGGCGAGGCGTTTGGCCGCCGCGGTCTCGTCGCGCGGGGAGCCGGGGAAGCCGGCGGTGAACATCTTGAAAGGGGCGGACGAGGTGCGCGCCATCGCCGCCGCGATCGCGCCGGAATCGACGCCGCCCGAGACGAAGGCGCCGACCGGAACGTCGGACAGCTGGTGCTCGCTGACTGAGCGCAGCAGCTCGGCGCGGGTGCGCTCGACCCAGTCGGCTTCGGAGATGCCGCTTTCGACGTTGAGGCGGGCTTGCCAGAAGGGCCGCACCTCCGCCTCGCCATTGTGTCCGACGTGGAGCACGTGGCCGGGATCGAGCGGGCGGACGTGGCGGAAGATGGTGCGCGGCGGAAGCGTGTGTCCGAAGCAGAAGAAATCATCGACGCCGTCCTCGTCGAGATCGAACGAATGGTCGGGAAGGCCGCGCAGGGCCGTGATCTCCGACGCAAAGGCGAGGCCGCCCGATTGCTCGGTGAAGAACAAGGGCTTGATGCCGACTGGGTCGCGGGCGAGGGTCAGGCGCTTGTCGAGCTTGTCCCAGATGGCGACCGCGAACATGCCTTCGAGCCGGGCCCAGGCGTCGTCGCCCCAGCGCAGATACGCGGCGAGGATCGTCTCGGTGTCGCTGTGGTCGGTGTGGAAGGCGTAGCCGGGCTCGAGCTCGCGCCGAAGCGCCGGATGGTTGACGATCTCGCCGTTGAAGACGATCGCATGGCGCTTGTCGGGGCTGAAGATCGGCTGGTGGCCGCCTTCGACGTCGATGATGCTGAGGCGGCGCATGCCGAAGCCGAAATCGCCGTCGGTGAAATAGCCGGCGTCATCCGGTCCGCGATGGACGAGGCGGTCGCAGGCCGCCGCGATCGCGTCGAGTGGCACCGGCCGCCCGCCGCGTCTGAACCAGCCGGCAATTCCGCACATACGAACTCCTCGGACGTCGCGCCGCTGTTTGCATAATTTGGCGCAATGGCCAAAGCGTTGCCGGGATTCATGATCGAAAGAGCGGGCCGTGGCCTTTTTCGGGGACACTTTACTTAATTCGGGTGCGTCCAGCGGAATTGGCGCCGCGGACGCGGGAATTAAGTAAAGTGTCCCCGAAAAGAGTGTGGGCGCTGCTCGGCCCGCATCGCGGGGACAATAACCAGATCCTCGCGCTGGCGAACGCGCTCGGCTTGCCGTTCGAAGAGAAGCACTTGCGCTACAATTGGCTACGGCGGCTTCCGGCGGGGCTGCTGGGGGCGACGTTCGCGAGCGTTGCGGCGGATTACCGCAAGCTGGTCGAAGGCGAGCCGCCGGATCTGACGATCTCGACCGGGTTGCGCAGCGTGTCTGTGGTGCGCGAGCTGAAGCGGCGCTCGGGCGGACGGATGCGGGCGGTCCACCTCGGTTTTCCGCGGATCTCGCCGCGCCACTTCGACCTCGTCGTGCCGACACCCGAATATCCGGTGCCCGACGCGCCCAACGTTTTGCGCATTCCCTTCGCGCTGACGCCACATCGCGAGCGGGCCATCGAGCAGAGTGATCGCGACCTGCTGCATGCTTTTCCACAACCGCGACGGCTGTTCCTGGTCGGCGGACCGACGCTCTACTGGGGGCCGGTCGAGCGGATGACGGCGGCGGTCGGGCACCTGCTCGATGCTGCGCAGAAGCACGGCGGTTCGGTACTGATGGTCGGCAGCCCGCGCACGCCGGTCGGATTGCTGGATGCGATCCGGCAGACGCTCGAAGCCTCGTCCGTGCCGTTCCTGTTCGAGCCGGGGGACGGTCCGCCGGCCTATCCGGCGCTGATCGAGGCGGCGGACGCGATTTTCGTCACGGCCGACAGTGTCGCGATGGTCGCCGACGCGGTGATGACGGGAAAGCCGGTCGGCATCGTTCCGATCGCGAGGAGCCGTCTCGGGCGGGCGGTCATGGCGGTGATGGACCGGTTGCGGCCAGGCCGGCGGCTATATCCGCGCGACCTGCGCTTCTTCTGGGCGGCGCTCAAGCAGGAGGGATTCGGCGGGACGCTGGCGGAGCCCAAAGCGAGCTGCCCGCCCGATTATGCCGCGCAGGTCGCCGCGCGAGTCAGGCTGCTTTTGGAGCGGCCTGTTCCGCCGGCCACAGATGGCCGCGGTAGCGATCGATGAGCTCGACCGAATCGGGGCGGACGTGGCCGCGCCGCACATGATCCTCGACCTCACCGCGGGTGACTGAGCCGCAGTCGAGCGCCTCGGCGAGAAGCGCGTAGAAATAGGCTTCCTGGTTGCGGTCGGGATGCCGAGTGTAGCGCGGAGAGACCATGCGCACGATCGGCAAGGCGAGGTTGATGATGCCCTTGCGCTCGCGGAACGTGAAGTCGATCGGAAGCCCGGTCTTCCACGGCTGCGTGCGCCGCTTGGTGTTGTGGAGCAGCTTGGTGCGCGGCGTCAGATGGTCGAAATCGTTCCACTCGGGCTCGAGCAGGCCGATGGTCTCGAGCTTCTCGCGCTTGAGGTTGATCCAGTCGAGATAATCGATGCGGTGCGCCCACAGCGCCGCCAGATCCTCGGCGAAGCGCCAGTGCGGCAACTTGCCGCAATCGAGCAGCATGACTGAGGTCGCGAGCGGATCGGTGATCTTGTCGTAACCGGGGCGCGGGCGGCACCAGATCGCCTTGCCCTGGAGGTCGCGGGTGAAGAGCTCGCCGACATCGCCGACGGCGAACACGTCGGGGTCGGTGACCAGCGCCAGGCCCTGATGGCCGACGACGTCCGGCACCGCGTAGCGCAGCGGCGTGAACGACTGGAGGTCGTCCGGGTCCCACGCGCGCTCGTGGCCGCCGCGAAGCAGTGTGCGATCCCGCACCTGAAGCTCGGGTTCGTCCTCTCCGCGAAGGATGCGGACCTCGAACGCGTCGGCAGCGCGGCTGTTGCGGCGGTAGCTGTGCGCCGAGACGAGCGCGCCGAGCATCTGCTTGTCGTTGGTGTGGATGATGACGACGGGCTTCATGTCGCAATCTATCTAAAGCGCGATCGGCTCCTGCGCAAAGCCGCCGCGAAGCGCCGGCAGCCGCGAGGCGACGTGGTGCGCGAGCAGGCGGCCGAAGCGATGCTCGCGGAAACCGAGCGGCATGAATCGCTGGAGAATGTCGAGGTCGGGGTTGCCGTTGCCTTCGACGATGATCGGCCCGTCGGCGAGGATGGCGACGTCCCAGCCGACGACCACGCGGTCCTTAAAATGCTGGTGGGCGGTCGCGGCGAGCACCTTCGCGTCGGGCCACAGCGGAAGCGCGCGCCCTTCGATCGGCGCTCCGGTGTCCGGGTGGACCGAGAACCAGCCGAGGCGGGAGTCGCCGCCGAGATTGCTGGCGCGTCCCAATGTCCCCGATTCGATGTCGACCAGCGCGCCCATTCCGCCGGCATGCATATTGTCGACGGTGACGTTGCGGCCGATCGACGAGCGGAACATCGCCGCCACGACCTCGGGCTCGCCATGTTCGTCGAGGCAGGTGACGACGCGGACCGTGGGCAGAGCGCCGGTGGTGATCTCGACGAGCTCGGGGTGCGGGCTCAAGCGGCGTTGGAGGACGAGCGGCGAGCGGCGCGAGCGCTCGACGAGCCTGGCGAGCAAGGCCTCGCTCGACAATCGCTCGCCATCGGCCGCGGCGAAGGTGCCGGGCGAAATGCTGTCCCATCGCTCGGCCCCCGTGCCGCCACGGCCCTTTATCGGCTTCACGAACAAATCGTGGTCGGGGAGCGCTGTCCTTGGAGCGCTCCCGTCCAGCTGGGCGACCGACTGGACGCAGCGGAGGCCGTTGGCGTCGCAATATTCGGCGAAGCGCGTCTTGTCGTTGAGCGGCGAGCCCTTGCGCCGCTTGAGGAGCGGGAAGATGGCGGGCTTGGTTTCAAAGCGCTGGATATAGGTCCCGGCGCGCCTTGCCCCGTCGTCGTGAAGCCCGAAGATATAATACCAGGGAGCGAGCACGCCGCCCGAGAAATAGAAGCGGAACTGGTCGCCGACCTGCGCGGCGATGCCCCTGCCATAGCGGCGACGGATGATGCGTCCGTTGCGGGCGGTGTACCAGAGGGAGCCGAGCACGAGGGCGATCGGCCAGGCGATGAGGCCGGCAACCAGCTCGAGCCATTCGCCGGCGTCGGCCGGATGCCAGTAGCGCCACGCCACGGCGGATTGCAGCGGGTCGGACGATCGGCGGAAGAGGAGCGACACGGCGACCGGCAGCGCGGCGACGCGGTAGACCAGCCGTTCGGCGCGGGCGGCGATGCTGAGCGAGGCCATGCCACTTCACGATAGGCGCAAACGCGCGGTTTGAAAGGTGGCGCACCCGACAGGATTCGAACCTGTGACCTCTGCCTTCGGAGGGCAGCGCTCTATCCAGCTGAGCTACGGGTGCGTGGGCGGGGACTTAGCGATGCGCGCTTTCAGCGGCAAGGCGCGAGGAAGGCTTGCAAGGCCTCGTGGAGGCGGGCGCGGGCCGAGCCGACGACCATTCCGACATGTCCGGAAGCAATGCCGATCGTCTGTCCGGCGGGGGCGGTGGACGCGGGGGCAATGCGGTCGCGTTCGGCGGTAAGGTTGAGGAGCGGGACGCGCAGCGCGTCGGTGACCCCGCGGCCGCCGACGTTCCACGCGCCCGCGCCGGGCAAGTCGCGATCGAACAAATCTTCGATCAACTCGCGCGCGGCGGGGTAGGGCAGAGGCTCGCCCTCGTTCGACCAATCCTCGAGCTCGACGAAGCGCTGCGCCTCCGGACTGTGGATGTCGAGGCGGCCGAACTCGGCGAACTTGGCCACGGTCCGCGCCGGATCGAGCGACCAGAAGCTCGCTTGAAGGACCTCCATCGGCAGCGCTCCGAGCTCGCGGCTTGCGCCGCGCGAGTGGGTCCACATGTCCTGCAGCGCGGCCCGGGACGGCTCCGGATAATGCGAGAAATTCCACGGCGCGGCGAGGGTGGCGACGCGCTCGCAAACGACGAGGTTCGCGGCGGCGATGGCCATGGTCCCGCCGAGGCAATAGCCGACCAGCGCGACCGGCTCGCCGATGCCGCGCAGCAAGGGCAGCAGCAGCTCCTCGATGTGGCCAGCGACCGAGAGGTGCGAGCGTTGGCCGGCTTCGCCCCAGTCGAGCAGCAGCGAGCGGCGGCCCATCCGCGCAACGGCCGCGGCGAGCGAGACCTGCGCGTCGAGGTCGAGGATTCGCGGCGGATTGATCAGCGACGGGGCGAGAACGGCCGGCGGACCATCGCCGCCGTGGTCGCGCAGGCACGCGCCTGCCGCACGCGCGGTTTCCGGCATTAGCGGCGGCCGCGGACGGCGCTCCGCGGATTCGTATGCGCGCACTCCGGCGAGCGCATCGCGCGCCAGCTCCGGATCGCGTTCCGACACCTGCCGTACCAACTCGAGAAAAAGCGGAAGGGGACGGGGTGCTTTTTGCGGGGCTTGCCGGGGCGAACGCTCATGTTGCACTGCACTATGCTCCGGGAGTAGATCATCACTTGGTTTATCGGAGCGGTTCATGGCGAAATCTTCGGGCAAGGTGACGATCAAGAAGTACGCCAACCGGCGGCTTTATGACACCGAAAGCTCCGCTTACATCACGCTCGACCGGCTGGCGCTCATGGTGCGCGAGGGCCGCGAGTTCGAAGTGGTCGACGCCAAGACCGGCGATGACATCACCCGCCAGGTGCTGACGCAGATCATCGTCGATGAAGAATCACGCGGCGCAACCATGCTTCCGCTCAACTTCCTCAAGCAGCTCATCGGGCTCTATGGCAATTCGATGCAGAATTTCGTTCCCCAGTATCTCGAAGCGGCCATGGAGGCCTTTCAGCGCAACCAGGTGGCGGCGCGCGAGGCGTTCCCCGGCAACATGTTCGCCGACCTCACCAAGCGCAACATGGCGATGTTCGAGGACGCGAGCCGCGCCTTCGGCAAAAAGAAGCCGCCATCTGAAGCCAAGCCGAGCAGCGGCGACATGGACGAGCTGCGCTCCGAACTCGCGGCGCTCCAGGCCAAGTTCGACAAGCTGAGCCGCTGATCCCCATGAAGTTGGCAATGTTAGCGGCGCTGGCGCTGATCGCCGCGCCTTCGCTCAATGCACAGACGATGTTGGCGGCGCCCGTGCTGGACCTGGGCACGGCGACGCCAATCGCTGGAAGCTGGATTTATTCGCAAGGCACCGGCGGGGGAGAGGCGTCGTTCCTCAACGCATCCGCGCTTCCGCAAGTGACCATCCGCTGCGCGCTGCCGACGCAGCGAATCACGATCGCCAAGCCGGCGAGCGTAGCGGCGCCGTTGCTCACCGTGTGGACCAGCTCGCAGACGCGCGCGCTTCCGGCGAGCTTCAATCCGGCGACGCAGCGTCTCAGCGCAGAGGTCGCCGCGTCCGATCCGCTGCTCGACGCGATCGCCTTTAGCCGCGGGCGTTTCGGCGTGAGCGTCGCGGCAGCGGGCGCGTTGGTCGTCCCGACATGGGCGGAGGTGACGCGGGTTGTGGAGAATTGCCGGGTATGAAGGGGCCGTCACGCGAGTGAATCGCGTGACGTCGATCCGGTCGCTTCGCGCCGGTCGGGAGGCATTCGCCATCTCTTCGACAGAAGCTCGCCTGTGCTTCGCAAAGCCGACCTTCTGCTCGGTGGCTCAACGCGAAGCGCAAGAGAATTGCCGAATGTTCACCGCATTACAAGTCTTGCGTTCCGCGCAAAGAAGACTCATCTTCACCTCGGCTTCAACGCAGCGAAAGGAGGTGATCCGATGTCTCATGGTTCAGCAGGGAGGTCGGAGAGGGGTGTTCGCCCGCTCTAAACGCTGACGAACGGCCATCACCTTCGGCCGCTGACCATGTTTGAGGCCGCCGTGCCCCTTCAGCGAGGGCCGGCGGCCTCTTTCATTTTTGAGCGTCTAGAAATTGCCCGACACAGTGACATTGAGCCAGCGGCCCGGATGCCACGCGCTGCGCTCAATTTCGGACACTACACCGTTGCGGTCCGGCGCGAAGAAGGTGCGTTCCCGGCGCTGCGCCTGGCCGAGCAGCGACAGGATTGTGAGACGGATTTTGAAACTCCGCAAAGCCGTGGTTTCGACCCACGCGTCGAGTGAGGGACTGGCGCCCGCGCGCTCGATCTCGGCCAGCCGGTAAAAGGTCAAGGTCGGCTGATCGGTGTAGGTCGCGCCCCAGGCGAGCCTATGTCTTGGCAGGTCCTGGCGGAACTCGACCTTCAGTGCACTATCCGCAAAGCCCGAAATGCCGCGGCCTTCGCCAGTCAGCGGGTCGGTGACGCGCGATCGCTGCCAAGTGCCGGCGACATTCAGCGATGCGCCCTTGAGCAGCGGCTTCAACGGGAGGCGCAAAGTGAGCTGGACGCCGTCAACGCGCGCGGGACCGATGTTGCCGGGCGCGTCGATGCGCTTGTCGGGCGACCCGACCGGGACCAGGTCGGCGGTGTCAGACACCCACCAGTGAAACAAAGTGAGATCGAGTGCGCCGTCGCCGGCAAAACGGAAATCGCCGGCAAGTTCCGCCCGCCATGACGTTTCCGGTTTGAGGTCGGGATTGCCACCGTTGATGCGCCCGTCCGCGAGCGACGCGACCGAGACGAAATCGGTGAAGTCGAGTTGACCGACGTCGCGGTACAGGCGCGCGCGAAGCTGATTGCTGGCGCCGAGCTTGCGCGTGAGTTGAATCGAAGGCTTCACATAAGCGAAGCCGACCGACTGGTCGGTGTCGCCGGTGAAGGAAAGGCGCGACGCTTCGCCGGTCAAGCGGCTTTCAAGCGTCCAGCGACCGAGCGTCCAGGTATCGGCGAGATAGGCTTCGCCGCGACGCTCGGTGACTCTGAGGTTCGCGTTGGCAATTGGGATTGGGAACGGCCCGGCACCGAAATCCAGGGTCAGTGCAAGCTGTTGGCCGAGCGTATTGAGCGCGGCTTCGGCTCCCGCTTCGAAGCGATGGTGCTCACCCAGCGCGCGCGCCAGAGTCGCGCGGACGATGGATTCGCCGCTGTTCTGCATCTGGGCCTGACTGAAGATGGAGTCGACACCACCGGACGCAGTGCTGTGGGTCGCGCTCGTGTCACTCGTAAAGTGCGTTCGAGTGGCCAGGCCGGAGAGGGCGAGGTCCCAGGCGCCGAGCGGCCGGTCACATTCGATGCCGCTTTCGAGCGTCCGCTTGCGATAGCCGTAAGGATCGCGTTCGAACTCGGTCAGCGCGCCCGAGAGCGATCGCGTCGCCGTGGTCGAATCGTGATGATAGCGCTCGAACTTGACCTGTCCCGTGGCCCGTACCTGCCCGCCAAGCATTGGGCGGCTCACCTCGCCGTTGAACGCGACCTGATAGAAGCTGCGCGGGGAGCGATCCTCGCGCGTTCCGACGAGCGCGCCGGTTCCGTCGAGCAGCGCGCGTTCGCCGGGAAGGTATCGCATCAGGCTGTAGCCGTTGGCGCCGAGGCTGTAGTTGGTGCGGCCCAGCCGCCCGCTCCACGAAGCCCAGCCATTGGGCACCGGCGTCCGCCCGGCATATTCCGCTCCGAGCTGATAGACCCCGGCACCGGCCGAAGGTGTGCTGACGACGTTGGCGATAACCGCGTAGCCGGACGCATCTGCGCCGCTTTCTCCGCCGCGCAGCAGCTCAATGCGCAGCACCTGCGTGGCAGGAATACGCTGCAAGATGTCGGACAGTGTCTGGCTCTTGGCGACCGGGCGCTCGCCGTCGACGAAGACGTTGCCGCCCGCTCCAGCGAACCCGCGCCGCGTGTTCGTGTCGATGAGCGCGAAACCGGGCGTTTCGCGGATCAGGTCGAGCGCGGTGCTCGGCTTGAACTGCGCATAAAAAGCTGCGTCGTAGACGAGACGGGACTGGACGGTTGGCGCTACCTGGGCCTGGGCCGCGGTGCCGACGAGCAGCAGGGACATGAAGGCGCAGCGGAAATGATCTGTTTCCATGCCAACGTCTTGCCGCGCCCGAGCACAACGGTCCTGACCGCAAGCTGGATTTTTCCCGATTTATTTCTGCGCGGGCTGAACCGCGTCGGCGAGATGGCGAAAGACCTGCTGGACGTCGCGCGTGCGCGGACCGCCGAGGCACCAGCGGGGCACGATATGCTCGGCGAAATAGTGCAGGTCCATGTTCGGCCATTCGCGCCGGTGCTCGGCGAGGATCTGCGCCGCTTCGGCGTTGCGGCCGAGCGCAGCATCCGATCCGGCCAGAGTCATCGCCGTCCAGGTCGACGGTACAATTCTGCGGGATGCAAGCGCGGCGGCGCGCGCCCGCTCATACTTACCCTCAGTGAGATCGAGCGAGGAGAGGTGCATCAGCGCAACCCATCGCGTCGGGCTGGAGGCGGGAAGATCCCTGATGTCCTCGGTCAGCCGGGCCACGGCCGCGCCGGCGTTCGGCTGGCATTGCGCGCCAAGAAACTCGCGGTCGATCGCGGCGAGCGGATGATTGGGCTGCAACGTGAGCACGCGACCGATCATCGCCGATGCGCGCTCCCGGTCCCCGATTGCGCGATAATAGAGCGATAGCTGGTAAAGGACTTCGGATCATAGGGTGCGAGCTCAATCGCACGCTCGGCATGATGTCGCGCCCGCGCCCGCCTTGCGGGGTTGTTGCTCGGCGGATCGAACAGCATGTGCCAGGAGGCAAGCTGAGCGAACAGCGCGTGGGCCGGCGCGAAGTCCGGATCGATTTGGAGCGCATGCCGCTGCAGCCAGTAAGACTCCTCCGTCGGTGGACCGGGAAACATCCTCTCGCTCCCGGGCACCCAAGTGACGAGCAGGGTCGCTTCCCATGGCGTGAGTGAAAATGCTGAGCGCTGCAGTAGCTTCGATTTGGTTGCCCGCAGGAGTGGGTAGAACGAGTCGCGGCTGATTGCAGCGACCAGGTTTTCGCGGGCCGAGAACTGCCGGTCGTAGGGTTCGTCGTAGCGTTCTCCCCAAATCGCTTCGCCGGTACCGGCATCCAGAAGTTGGGCATTGATCCGCAGGCGCTCACCGATGCGCAAGATTTCGCCATGAAGCCGGTATTGAATTACGCCCGCGCCAATCGGGGCCGACGTTGTCCCGGTGCGCGCACGAACGAGAGGGCTGCGGGCCAGCTCGGCGCTGAGCTCATCGTCGAGTCCAGTCGCGGGCAGAGAGCTATCATCGCTCGTGAATTGCTCGACAGTGACGACGATGCCGGTCCGATCGGACGGAGTGGGCGGCGCGTCTGCCGGCCACAGTCTGAATGCCAGCAGCGCTACGGCGATGATCACCGCGATAGCGAAAATGCCAGCAACCGGAATACGCCGCGACGGACGCTGAGCGGTCGGCGTCTCACCCACGGCTAACGGAGCGATCATCAAACGATAGCCGCGCTTCGAAATCGTTTCGATCACCTGCGGGACTTCGCGCGTGTCGGCGAAAGCCTTGCGCAGCTGCGAAATCGCGCGCGTGAGACTTTCATCCGCGCCGAATTCCTTGCCCCAGACGCGATCGATCAGGTCCGAGCGCGAAAGCACTTCGCCCTGGCGTTCGGCGAGTGCGCAAAGGACGTCGATGACCTTCGGCTGCAGCGCACTCTCTCCGGCAGGGCCGGCAACGCGATTGCGCTTTGGATCGACCAGATGGTTGCCGATCTTGAACGGGCTTTCGTGCCATTTCAGCGGAGCGAATGATTCAGTCATTTGCACGCTCCTTACAAAGCGACTTGCCGGCTGCGAAGCGAACGAATCGACGCATTCCTCTTCAATCGGGAACCGTTACGGCGCTAAAGTGTCTATCCCACGCGACCGACGGAGAGAAAAGCAATGGCCAAATCCCCGAGAACTTCTTCGACACGAACGTCTTCAAAACCATCTTCCACATCTTCGAACCGGTCTTCGAAATCGGGCGGCACGACGGTGGATAAATTGGCCAAGGCGGCGATGAGCAAAGAGATGCTCGCGGCGGGTCTCGCCGCGGCGGCGGCGGCAATCAGCGCAAGTCCGGCCGCGAGGCGCAAAATCCGCGACGCGGGACTCGATGCCGCCGATACCGCGCAGCAGGCGGCGAGCAGCGTGGCGGCGAGCGCGACCAAATTGGGCTCGCTGATCGCCGAAGCCGTAGCGGACGCGGCGCAACGCGTGATGTCGGGCAAGTGGAGCACGAAGGACTCGGCGAGCGCGAAATCCAGCGCGAAAACGTCGCGCACTGGCGCGCGCAAGACGACGGCGAGCAAGGCGACAAAGCCAAAAACGACGAAGCGTAAAACGGCGGCGCGCAAAACGGCGGGGCGCGCCAAGCCGGCCGGCTCAACCGCGCGCTCGACACGGGCGAAATCGAGCGGCGCGGCGGCTTCACGCAGCACGCCTGCGGCGAAAAAGCCGACGGCGAAGCGCTCGAAGGCGAAGCGCTCAACGGCAGCCAAACTGCGCAGCAGCGCAAAGCGCAGCTCGGCCAAGCGCCCCGCAAGCCCGGCGCCCACGCCACCTGCTGGTGGCGGCGCGAGCTGAAAAAGACGCGCTAAGCGGCGCGGTCTTCGAACTGGAGACGGGCGAGGCGCGAGTACAGGCCGCCGCGCGCGTTAAGCGTCGCATGCGTGCCTTCCTCGACGATTTGCCCAGCGTCCATGACGACGATGCGGTCGGCGGCGCGGACGGTGGCGAGGCGGTGCGCGATGACGATCGTGGTGCGGTCGGCCATCAGCCGGTCGAGCGCGTCCTGCACCAGCCGCTCGCTCTCGGCGTCGAGCGCGGAGGTGGCTTCGTCGAGCAGAAGCAAGGGCGCGTCGCGCAGCAGCGCGCGGGCGATGGCGATACGCTGGCGTTGACCGCCTGACAGGCGCGCGCCGCCTTCGCCCATGAACGCGTCGAGACCCTCGGGCAGAGCACGCAGGAATTCCTCGGCGTTGGCGTCGCGCGCGGCCTGCCACAGTTGCTCTTCACTCGCATCCCAATTGCCGTAGCGAAGATTGTCGCGCGCGGACGCCGCGAAGATCACGGTATCCTGGGGCACCATCGCGATTCGCTGGCGGACGTCGGCGGGGTCGGCGTCCTTGAGGTCGATCCCGTCGAGCAGCACGCGCCCGCTCTGCGGATCGTAGAAGCGCTCGGCGAGCTGGAAGATCGTGGTCTTGCCCGCGCCCGAGGGGCCGACGACGGCGAGGCGCTCGCGCGGCTTTACGGTGAGATTAAAATCATTGAGCGCCGAGGTGTCGCGCCGCGTCGGATAATGGAAGGTGACATGCTCGAACGCGAGCTCGCCGCGCGCGGGATCGGGAAGCGCAACCGGGTTGGCGGGGGCGCGGATATCGGGCTCGGCATCGAGCAATTCGGCGAGTCGTTCGGACGCGCCGGATGCGCGCAGCAGGTCGCCATAGACTTCCGAGAGGTTGCCGAACGCGCCGGCGAGGAGACCGCCGTAGAGCACGAAGGCGGCGATGGTGCCGCCGCTCATGCGCCCCGCGGCGACCTCGATCGCGCCTTTCCATATGATCATCGTAATCGCGCTGAACATCAGGAAGATGACGATCGCGGTCATGATCGAGCGCAGCAGGATGCGCCGCTTGGCGGTCGCGAAGACTCGCTCGACGGCTTCGGCGAAGCGCGATCTTTCGCGATCCTGCTGGTTGTTGGCCTGGACGATCTTCATCGCCGCAAGCACTTCGCTGCTGACCGCGCCGACATCGGCGATGCGATCCTGGCTGCGGGTCGAGATCGCGCGCACGCGGCGCCCGAGGATCGCGATCGGAGCGACGACCAGCAAGGCACCAACGAGGATGAGCAGAGCGAGCTTGGCGGCGAGCGCGAATAGGATGACGACGCAGGCGACCGCGAGCACCGCGTTGCGCAGCGCGACCGAGATCGTGGTCCCGACGACCTGTTCGATGATCGTCGTGTCGACCGTGATCCGCGAGGTGATCTCCGCCGGGCGGTTTTCCTCGAAGAATCCGGGGGAGAGTCGCAGCAGGTTGCGGTGCACGGCGAGGCGGATGTCCGCGACGGTGCGCTCGCCGAGCCAGGAGACGAAAAAATAGCGGACGGACGTGGCAATCGCCATTACGCCCACCAGGATCAGCAGATATTGGAACCAGCGCGCGATATCGCGCGTGCTGCCGGCGGCGAAGCCTTTGTCGATGATCAGCTTGAAGGCGTAGGGAACGCCCGATGTCGCCGCGGCGGCGATGAGCATGGCGATCGCCGCGATCGCGATATGCCCGGGGTAGTGGAGGGCGAACCGCCACACCATCCGCAGGTTTCTGACCGAGCGGCCCTTCGGGCGGTTGGGGAGGTTTGCCATCGCGAACGGCAGTTAGCAGCGCACGGGCGGCGCCTCTAGTGCTTGAGCGACGATGGCGTCCTGAGGGCGCCTGCCGCTTGTGCTTGTTTCAGGCGGAGGGGTGATCGACGCGATAATGATGGTCGCCGATCAGCGACCAGGTCACCCCGCCGATCGTTCCGACCAAAACGCGCAGCAGTCCGAACGCGATCGACAGCGACAAGGCCGCTTCGGCGGAGATCCCGGCCGCGCCGAGGAAATAAACGAAGGTGAGCTCGCGCGGGCCGAAGCCGCCAATTGAAATCGGCACCATCGCGATCAGCAAGGCCGCCGGCGTCAGCGCGAACAGGGTGGTGAGGGGGATGGCGAGACCCAGTCCCGTGGCCAGCAATGCCAGGATGCAGACGCGAAGAAGATGCTGCACCAGCGCCGCAAGCCATGCCAGCGCGGTCCGCGGGCCGGGTTCGAGCAACCTGCGGAAATCGTCGGACAGTGGGTCGAATTTGCGCAGGAGCGGCCACTGCGCGAGCCCTGAGCCGCGCGGAAAATGGGCGAGCATGAGGACGGTCGCCAGCGCCCCGCTCGCCGCGGCGAACAGCCCGGCGAGCAAAAGCGAATCGCGCCGATCCGGCAAAAGGCCAAACGCGATCGGAAGCCCCGCGAGCATCACTGCGACGAGGGTCGCGAAGGACAGGAAGCGGATCGAGATGATCAGCCGCGCGGCGGCTCCTGCAGATACCCCTGCGCGCGACAATTGCACGCCGCGAAAGATGTCGCCGCCCACGGTCGAAGGCGCGAGGTTGCTGAAGAACCAGCCGACGAGGCTGTAAAGAAGCGCGGTCGCAAACGGCACGCTGCGCCCGAAGATGCGGAGCACGACGGAGAGCAGCGTGGCGTCCGCGACAATGATGAGCGTCGTCAGGAGCAGCGCGGCGGCCGCCCACACAGGGTTGAGCCCCTCAAGGACGGTGGATACCGCGCCCAGGTCGACCTTGCGGAACGCCAGCCACAGGAGGACGCCAGTGACCAGGCATTTGACGGCAAATTTCAGCGGCAGGTGATTCATCCCGTTATTGGACACGGAAATCGCCCCGCGAGAAGAGAGGTTTTGCGCGGCAGCATCGATCACATTAGTGGATGGTGCAAGCGAAGGCAGGGGAGCCGCCGCAGCGCGTGTCACATAATGGATCAGCAATGCGGACCGATCGAAGGCTGCTGATGATCGGCCTCGACGCCGTAAGCATGCCCTTCATTCAGGATAATCTGTCGAAGCTGCCCGTCTTCGCCTCGCTTCTGCAAACCGGCACGCTGCGCAAACTCCAATCTCCCGCTGCCTATTTTTCCGATAGCATATGGCCCACCTTCGCAAGCGGGAAGACGCCCGGTGAGCATGGACAATATTTTCCTTTCCAATGGGTCGCGGAGCATGGCGAGTACCGGCGGATCGCCGACCCGCGCTGGTCGGAGGAGCTCGACGTCGAGCCTTTCTGGCACCGCATCGCGCGGGCGGGCGTTCCGGCGATCGCGTTCGACGTTGCTCACACTTTGCATGACAAGCGCGCGCCTTGCCTGCAGATCACCAATTGGTCGTATCAGAGCTCAGGGAACGCCAGGGCTTCGCAGCCTGAGGTTTTGAAGGATCTCCGGCGCCGATTGGGACACAGGCCGATCGGTGTGGAAGTGCCCGTTCCAAAGACCGCGCGGCAATGTGACGCGATCCGCGACCGGTTGATCGCCGCTGTCCGCGCCAAGGCCGACGCCGCGCTCGACCTGATGAACAGGCCGTGGAATCTGTTCGTGACCGGCTGGTTCGAGCTGCACCGCGCCGGCCATAATCTGTGGCCGGTCGACGGAGACTTCGGGTCGGATGCATCGCCCGATGCGATGCTCGCCGTCTATGAGGAAACCGACTGGCAGCTCGGCCGCGTCATCGCAGCGGCGGAAGCTAAAGGCGGAGAGACATCGCTGCTGCTGTTCGCGCTGCATGGAATGGAACCGAACCGGACGCAGGTTCACTTCCTCACAGAAATCCTCTTGCGGCTGAATTGTCTCTACCTCGGCGTTAAACCGAAGCGGTCAAGCAAGCCCGCCGCGCTCAATCCGATGGCCTTTCTCCGGCATGTTCTGCCACCCGGCTTGCAACATTGGGCGGCAAACGTGCTCGGCGAGCGTGTGCAGGACTGGGTGGTGAACCGGTCGCTGACCGGAGGACGCGAGTGGAGCGCGACACCATCCTTTCCTATCCTGAGCGGCGGCGAGGGGCTGATCCGGCTGAACGTGAAAGGGCGCGAGACGCCCGGTTTCTTCGAGCCCGGAAGCGCGGAGCTGAGCCATTATGCCAAATGGTTGATAGCGCGTTTGTCGGCGATCGAAGTTGCCGGGACCGGAGAGCCGTTGATCGGGCGGATCGTCAACGTCGACGAAGAGCTTCCCGGCCCGCGGCGTCACTTCCTTCCGGATCTGATTCTCGAATGGGCGCCGGAAGCGCCCGTCGACCGCATCCGTTCACCGGACTTCGGCGAAATCGAAATCTCTCTCGCGACCGGCAGGGGGGGGAATCACAATGCCTCCGCATTCATGATTGCCAAAGGCGGAGAGGCTTTTCTCGAAGCGGTCGAGCCGGTGCATGATGTTGCCGACCTCGGCGACGTCGCCGAGGCTTACTTGTTGGGCGAGTCCGATGCGCGCGTGGTCGTGCGCGCTTCCGCGATTTAGCGGCTGTACCGGAACCGGGGGCAACGCCTCCCGTTTCCCCTAAGCCTCAAGTCCGGCAATGCGGCCTTCGCACTGCAGCATTCGCTTGCATGCGCGGAGCTTCAGGGCCACATCTCCCGCTCCCCCGAGGCAGAAGACGAGGTTCGATGCTTTACGACGCCTATGAAGTGCAGCGCTCGTTTCTCGCAGGTGCGAGCAAACTGGCCGGAATGGGCGCCGGATGGCTCAACAACCCTTCCAATCCGTGGGGATACAGCTCGATGGGGCCGATGGTCGCGGCGAGCCTCGAAGTCTTTGCCCATGCCTCGGCGCCGCGCGGAAAGCCCGTATTCGGGATCGATTCTGTCCGCGTGGCACGCAAGGACGTCGCGGTCGAAGAGGAAATCGTTCTCCGCAAGCCGTTCGGGCAGCTCAAGCATTTCGCAAAGCAAGGCGTCAATGCCGGGCCGCCGTTGCTGATCGTCGCGCCGATGTCGGGCCACTATGCGACGCTGTTGCGCGGAACGGTCGAGCGCCTGCTTCCGGGGCACGACGTGTACATCACCGACTGGCGCGACGCGAAGCGGGTGCCGCTGTCAGCCGGCACCTTCGATCTCGACGATTACATCGATTACCTGATCGAATTCCTCGAGCACATCGGTGAGCGCAGCGGCGAGCGGCCGCATTTGCTGGCGGTGTGCCAGCCGGCGGTTCCGGCCTTCGCCGCCACGGCGCTGATGGGCGCGGACAAGAACCGCTGGCGGCCGAAGACCCTGACGATGATGGGCGGGCCGATCGACACCCGCAAAGCGCCGACGGCGGTCAACACGCTGGCGACGCAGCGGCCGTTCGGCTGGTTTGAAAACAACGTGATCGCAACCGTTCCGGCAATCTACGCCGGCGCCGGGCGGAAGGTCTATCCGGGGTTCCTGCAGCTCGCCGGGTTCATGACGATGAACCTTGGATCGCACCTCATCAGCCACTGGGAGATGTTCAAGCATCTCGTCGTCGGCGACGAGGAAGGCGCGGACTCGACGCGCAATTTCTACGAGGAATATCGCTCGGTTTGCGACATGACCTCCGAATTCTACCTGCAGACCGTGGACGTCGTGTTTCAACGGCATCTGCTTCCGCAAGGGAAAATGAAGCACCGCGGCCGGCGCGTGGACCCCAAGGCAATCCGCGACACGGCACTGCTCGCCATCGAAGGCGAGCGCGACGATATTTCCGGCATCGGCCAGACGCGCGCGGCGCTTGAAATCGCGTCCAGGGTGCCGGCGGCGAAGAAGAAGTATTTCCTGGCCAAAGACGTCGGCCATTACGGCATCTTCAACGGGCGCAAGTGGCGCGAGATGATTGCCCCCGTGGTCGAGAAGTTCATCGCCGCCGCCTAAGCGGTTTTTTTCATCCGGATACCGCCGAGCATCGTCACCGCGACGACGCTGGATAGCGCCGCAACCGCGGCCGCAACCATCATCGCGGAATGGAAGCCGGCGAACAGCGCCTCGCCCTTGCTTGCGAGCACGGCGCCGAGCAGCGCGGTGGCGATCAGCCCGCCGGTCCGCGCGACCGCGCTGTTGAAGCCCGAGGCCATCGCCACATGCTGTTCCTCGACCGAGCCGAGCACGGAGGCGGTGAGGGGAGCAACGGCGATCGTCATCCCCGCCGCCATCACCACGATCATTGGAAAGATGCCGGCCCAATAGCTGGTGTCGGACCCGGCGAGCCGCGACAGGAGCATGCCCGCGGCAATCACCAGCGGGCCGACGGTCAGCGGGATTCGCGGGCCGAGCCGCGCGGCCAAGCTGCCCATCGTCGGCGAGATCGCCGTCATCAGGATCGGCAGCGGAAGCATCGCCAGCCCGGCCTGGACCGGCGAGTAGCCGCCGCTGGTGATGAGGACGTACGGGATCAGCAGCATCGCCGCCGAAAATGCCGCGTAGAGGAGAAAGGTGAGCAGGTTGAGGCCGGAGAAGCAACGCCCGCGGAAAAGCGACAGCGGCATCATCGCGCGGACGCCGCGGCGATATTCGAACCACAGGAAGCCGGCGAGCGCCAGCGTTCCGGTGACGAGCGCGACCAGCGCGCCGTTGGTGAAGTGCCGCGTCGCCGACCACAAGGTCAGGGCATAGGTCAGCCCGCCAAGGCCGCAGGTGGCAAGCAGCGCGCCCCCATAATCGGTGCGGCCCTGACCGCTTTCGCGGCTTTCAGCGACGAAGCGCAGCGCGAGCAGGATCGCGCCGAGCGCTAGCGGCAGGTTGATGTAGAAGATTGCCGGCCAGCCGGCGGTCCCCACCAGCCAGCCCCCGATGAGCGGAGCGACGGCCGCCATCGCCGCGCCCGAAGCCGCCCAGATCCCGACGGCTTTCCCGCGCTTCTCGCCCGAGAAAGTGGCGTTGAGGAGCGCGAGGCTGTTGGGCAGGAGCAAGGCGGCGCCGATGCCCTGGGCGGCGCGCGCCGCGAGCAGGACCGGCAGGCTCGGCGCCAGCGCGCAGACGAGCGAGGTGACGGCGAAGATGCTGGTGCCAACCACCAGCAGGCGCCGGCGGCCGAAATGATCGCCGAGCGCTCCGCCGAGCAGCAGCAGCGCCGACAAGGGAAGAAGGTAAGCGTTGACCACCCACTGCACGTCCTGCGCGCCGGCGCCGTAGCTGGCGCGGATCGCGGGCAAGGCGACGCTAAGGACGGACCCTTCGACGAAGGACAGGCTGGAGGCGAGGATGCAGGCGACGAGCGTCCAGCGCGGGTCGGGGGCAGTCCTGCCGCGGCCGGCGGCGGGCGAGCTCAATCGACCTGTTCGGAGATCGCGGTTTCGATCATCTTGCGCCAGACGTCCGCATCGCCCGCCGCGGCCATGTCTTCGTCGGGCTCGCGCATCGTGTGCAGCACGGCGAGCGCTTTGTTGACATGCTCGGGCCAGACGCGGTCGATCTTCTCTCCGGCGGAGGGATCGCTGCCCTCGGCATTGCTGCTGTGCGCCTCCGCGGCAAGCACCCGCGCCACGCGTTCCAGCAGCGGCATTTCAGAAACGGACATGTTCGTTCCCTTTCTCTGAGCGGTTCAACCCGCCTTGCCCGATTCGGTTTCGACGGACGGCATTCCGGCAATCTTGCGCGCGGCGTGGACCAGCTCGACCGGCAGCATCGCGACGATCGTGGTGTTGTTCTCGACTCCGATTTCGGTCAGCGTCTGCAGACGCCGAAGCTCGAGCGCCGCGGGCACGTTGCCGATCGTCTCCGCGGCCTGGGCGAGCTTGGTCGCGGCCTCCTGTTCGCCCTCGGCGCGGATGATCCGCGCGCGTTTCTCGCGGATCGCCTCGGCCTCCTTGGCGATGGCGCGCTGCATCTGCTCGGGAATGTCGACATCCTTGATCTCGACCGAGTCGATTTCGACGCCCCATTTGAGCGATGCCTCGCGGAGCAGCTCCTGCAGCCGCTGATTGATCGAAGCGCGGTCCTTGAGCATGTGGTCGAGGTCGCTCTGGCCGATTGCATCGCGAAGCGCGGTTTCGGCCGCCTGAACGGTGGCGGACATCCAGTTCTCGACCGAGTTCACCACCTGGATCGGCGATTCCGCGCGGAACCAGAGGACGGCGTTCACGCGCACGGCGACTCCGTCGCGGGTAATCGTTTCCTGCGTTTCGAGCTGGTAGGTGATGATGCGCGTGTCGACCCGGACGACGCGATCGACGAACGGGATCAGCCAGTACCAGCCGGGACCCTTCATCTCGCCCAGCCGGCCGAGGCGGAAGAGCACCGCGCGCTGATACTCCCGGTTGATGCCGAAGCTCTTCAGCGTGATCACCAGCAGCAAGAGCAGAACGACAGCGAGAACAATTAGGGCGGAGGAAAAAATCATCGGATGAACTCCATAGCCGGGGCGGCCTACAGCACCTCGAACAGGCCCGCCGCGCCCATTCCGCCGCCGACGCACATGGTGACGACGACGTGCTTCACGCCGCGGCGCTTGCCTTCGATCAAGGCGTGGCCGGTCATCCGCGCGCCGCTCATCCCATAGGGATGGCCGATTGAGATCGAGCCGCCGTCAACGTTCATGCGGTCCTCCGGAATACCCAGCTGCTCAGCACTGTAAAGCACCTGGACGGCGAAGGCCTCGTTCAATTCCCACAAGCCGATGTCGTCTACCTTTAGGTCGAAGCGCTTCAACAGCTTGTGGACGGCGTCGATCGGACCGACGCCCATCTCGTCGGGCTCGGTACCGGCGACCGCCATGCCGACGTAGCGGCCCATCGGCGACAATCCGCGGCGTTCGGCTTCCTTCGCTTCCATCAAAACTGTGGCCGAGCTTCCGTCGGACAGCTGGCTGGCATTGCCGGCGGTGATCGAGGTGTCGGGGCCGAGCACGGGATTGAGGCCGGACAGGCCCTCGAGCGTCGTGTCGGCGCGGTTTCCTTCGTCCTTGGCGATGGTGATTTCGCGTTGGGAAACTTCACCGGTGTCCTTGTCCTTGACCGACATGGTGGTGGTGACGGGGACGATTTCCTGGTCGAACCGTCCGGCTGCCTGCCCCGCCGCAGTTCGCTGCTGGCTTCTCAGCGCATATTCGTCCTGCCGCTCGCGGCTGATGCCATAGCGCTGCGCGACCGTCTCGGCAGTCTGAAGCA
>JBDTXI010000031.1:0-5984 GCA_040006255.1 Sphingomicrobium sp. | reverse complement strand
ATCCCCGCCGAGCTGGCCAAGCCGGTGATCGATTCGCTGCGCCGCGGCCAGCGCCCGTCGCGCGGCTATCTCGGTGTTGGCCTCCAGCCCCTCGACGAGAATCTCGCCCCGAGCCTTGGCCTACCCAAGGACAGTGGCGAGATCGTTCGATCGGTGGTCCCAGGCGGTCCCGCGTCGCGCGCCGGGCTTCAGCAAGGCGACGTGATCATCCGGGTGAATGGCCAGCCGGTCACGCCCGACCAGACCGTCTCCTATCTTGTCGCGAACACCGCGGTCGGTTCGCGCGTGCCGCTCGAAATCGTACGCGGCGGGCGTCACACGATGGTGACCGTGATGGTCGGCGAACGGCCCACCGAGCAGCAGCTGGCCAAGATTAGCGGCGGCGATACGGGCGCGCAGGGCGGGACCCCGGGCGCTCCGTCGATCGCTCCGCAGAGAGCGTTGGGACTTTCGCTGGCGCCGCTGACGCCCGAGATGGGACGCGCCATGAACCTTCCGGCGACCTCGCGCGGGGTGATCATCACGGCGATCGACCCGAATGCCAATGCGGCCGAGCAGGGCCTCCAGCGCGGCGACCTCATCGTTTCGATCAACAACCAGCCCGTGACCTCGCCGGCACAGATCGTCGCGACCGTCGATGCCGCACGGCGCTCAGGGCGGTCAAGCGTGCTCCTCCTTGTCAAGCGCGGCACTTCACCCGAAGCCTTTGTCGGGATCGACATCAGCGGCAAATAATCGCGGCGCATGACGCGTCCTCGCCCGCCCTTGCGCCGCGGCTAATGCTGCGCAAAGGGCGGACGAGGCGGGTTGTTCAGGGGACGCTGATGATCGGGATTGCGGCACTCGTCCTTTTCGCCGCTCCGGCGCCTGCCCAGGCTTCCCCGACGGGTCTCTATGAACTCCATCAAATGGAAATGGGGGGCGGCCTCGAGCTCCAGGCCAACGGCCGCTTCCGCTACGCGCTGACCTATGGCGCGGTGGACGAAGAAGCCGAAGGCGACTGGACGTTCGACGGCAAGACCGTCCGCCTGACCAGCAATCCGATGCCCAAGGCGCCAAGCTTCGAGCTGGTGCACGACGATTCCGCGCCGAAGGGCGAGCTTTACCTGACGCTGGAGGATCCCGGCTTCGAATGGGGGCACGCGCTCAAGGCGATCGCAGCCGATGCGGCCAAGCGCGGCTTCGAAATAGCCGCCGACGATTCCGGCCGGGTCGATCTCTCCGGCAAACCGGCCATTGTCGCTGTCGCGCCGGAAATGCCCGTGTACGGCCCGACGGGGGACATCTTTCCCCTGTCGGCTGATCGCGGTCACCGGCTGCTGTTTCGTTTTCACGCCAACGATCTCGGCAAGGCGCGGTTCGACAAGCAGGAGCTGCAACAAGACGGACCCGAACTGCGGATGGAGCGCTACGACACAAGCCTTCGTTTTGGGAAGGTTCGGCCCTAAGAGGTCGCGGGGAGAACGCGTTCGTGGCCGATAACAGCTGCCAGGTGATCGAGGCGCTCGAGCGCGAGTGGCGCGACGCCTTGTGCACCAAGAACATGGAGCAGCTGCGCGCGCTCGTTCACCCCGACTTCGTGTTGATCGGCACGCGCTCGACCGGCCCGTTCATGATGCACCGCGACGAATGGCTCGAGGCCATTCAGCGGCGCGAGGTCGACACGATCGAGCTGGAGGTGCGCGACGCGACGGTGCTCGAGCAGGTGATGGTCGGCACCGTCCAGGCGCGCTGGCGGGTCAGATACCTTAATCGGATCATCGAGGATTGCGTACTTCTGACCGACGTATGGGTTTTCGACGAGGGCAGCTGGCGTGCGATCCGCCGCCATTCGACTCCCGCTCCGGCGGGCGATTGTCCAAAATCATAGGGGGTAGTTGATGGCACGGGACGAGGCGACGCGAACGGACGAAAGCGTCAAGGAACTCACGCTTCGGGGCGTCGTGCTGGGCGCGGTCCTCACGGTTATTTTGACCGCGGCGAATGTTTACGCGGGTCTGAAGATCGGACTCACGGTGGCGACCTCGATTCCCGCTGCGGTGATCTCGATGGCGGTGCTCAAGGCGTTCCGCGATTCGACCATCCAGGAGAACAATATCGTTCAGACGATCGCGTCCGCCGCGGGCACATTGTCCGCGATCGTGTTCGTCCTCCCCGGCTTGATCATGGTCGGGTGGTGGACCGGCTTTCCGTACTGGCTATCGGTTGCGGTGATCGCGCTCGGCGGAATCCTCGGAGTAATGTATTCGGTGCCGCTGCGGCGCGCGCTCGTTACCGGCACGGACCTCCCTTATCCCGAAGGGGTCGCCGCGGCCGAAGTCCTCAAGGTCGGGTCCGGCGTCGGCGGAGTCGAAGAGAACCGCCGCGGCCTGTGGACGATTGTGTGGGGCGCGGTGGCGGCCGCCGTCTACGCGGCCGTGGCGCAAACTCGATTGCTTGCCGCGGACGCGGCCAAGGCCTTCAAGCTTGGATCGGGCGCGACGGCTGTCTCGACCAGCATGTCGATGCTGCTGATTGGGGTTGGCCATCTCGTTGGTCTTGCCGTCGGGATCGCCATGTTCGTCGGACTGCTGATTAGCTGGGTGTTCCTGGTGCCGCATTATACCTCGCTCATCGCGCAACCTGCGGGCACGGACCTCGGTGCTTTCGTCAATGACGTCTTCCGCAATAAGGTGCGGTTCGTCGGGGCCGGCACAATCGGCGTCGCCGCCATGTGGACCCTGCTCAAGCTCATTGGACCGATCATCGGCGGGATTCGTGGAGCGCTCGCCGCCAACCGTGAGCGAAAGGCGGGACGCGGCGACGCCCTCCCTATCACGGAGCGCGACATACCTATTGGCATCGTGACCGCGACGATCCTGATCTCGATGATCCCGATCGGCCTGCTGCTTTACACCTTCGCAAGCACCGAACCGATTGCGTCCAATCCCGGCGCGACCATCGTTCTAAGCATTGTTTACATCCTCATCGCCGGTGTCGTGATCGCCGCCGTGTGCGGCTACATGGCCGGCCTGATCGGCGCATCGAACAGCCCGATCTCGGGCGTGGGAATCCTGTCGGTGCTCGGTATCGCGCTGATATTGAAGTTTCTCTTCCCCCATGTTGCCGGCGACATGACCAAGTCGCTCGTTGCGTTCGCATTGTTCGTGACGGCGGTCGTGTTCGGTGTCGCGACAATCTCTAACAACAACCTTCAGGACCTGAAAACCGGTCAGTTGGTCGACGCGACCCCGTGGCGGCAGCAAGTGGCGCTCGTGCTCGGCGTGATCTTCGGAGCTGTCGTCATTCCGCCGGTTTTGACGGTGCTCAACGAAACGCTGGGGTTTCAGGGCGCGCCGGGCGCGGGCGCCAACGCCCTCGCCGCACCGCAAGCCGCGCTGATTTCAGCGATCGCGCAGGGGGTCCTTGGCGGGAACCTCGACTGGACGCTGATTGGCTGGGGAGCGTTGATCGGGGTTGCCGTGATCATCATCGACGAGCTGCTTCGGGCAAGCAAACGAGGTGCCTTGCCGCCGCTCGCGGTCGGCATGGGCATCTACCTGCCGATGGCGCTCACCTTGCTCATTCCGCTCGGCGCACTGCTTGGCTGGCTTTACGACCGGTGGGCCGCGCGAAGGCCAAACCCGGAGTTCGCCCAGCGGATGGGCGTGCTACTGGCGACCGGCCTGATTGTCGGCGAAAGCCTGTTCGGGGTGGTCTACGCCGGAATCATTTACGGCGCCGATCGTGCGGGGCTGCCGAACGCCGACGCCCCGCTTGCCCTGGTCGGCGAATTCGCCTGGGCCGCTCCGATCGGCATCCTGCTGTTCACTGTGACGATCCTTGGATTGTACTGGAAGACTCAGCGCGACGTTTCGAGCGCGCCGCTGGTCGACGAACCGCCGACGCCGCATCCGCGCGACATGGCGCCGCGCTAACCCCGGCCGCGGTACGGCTGCACGCCCTGGTCGGGAAGCCATAGCCCCGCGGGCGGCGGCCCGGACTGCCAGAAGACGTCGATCGGAATTCCGCCGCGCGGGTACCAATAACCGCCGATCCGCAACCACTGCGGATTCATCTCGTCGACCAGGCGCTGGCCGATGCCGACGGTGACGTCCTCATGGAACCCGCAATGGCTGCGGAAGGAATTGAGAAATAGCTTGAGGCTCTTGCTCTCGACGATCGTCTCGGTGGGCGCGTAATCGATCACCAGATGCGCGAAGTCGGGCTGGCCGGTGACCGGGCACAGCGACGTAAATTCCGGCGCGGTGAAGCGCACGAGGTAAAGCGTACCGGACCTCGGGTTCTGCACGTAGTCGAGCACCGCCTGGTCGGGGGAGGCGGGAAGGCTGCTGGGCTTGCCGAGGTGGCGGGTGTCCATCGCGCCGCCAACTAGCAGGAGCAACCGCGCAAGCCTATCCTGCCCCATGGACTCGCTCGTTTCGACGCAGTGGCTGGCGCAGCACCTTGGCGAGGACGACCTCGTCACCGTCGACGCCAGCTGGCACATGCCGGCCTCCGGGCGCCGAGGCCACGACGAATATCTCGCCGCGCACATCCCCCGCGCGCGTTTCCTCGACATCGACGCGCTCAGCGATCGCGCCAACCCCGCGCCGCACATGCTCCCGCGGGCGGAAGAGTTCGCTCGCGCCGTGGAAAGCCTCGGCGTCGGCAGCGACGACCGCATCGTCGTCTATGACAATTCGCCGATCCACACGTCGGCCCGGGGCTGGTTCATGCTCCGGCACTTCGGAGCGGTCGAGGTCGCGATCCTCGACGGCGGACTAGCCAAATGGATGGCCGAAGGACGGCCGACGGAGAGCGGGGAGCCCGAACCTCGCGAGGCCAAGTTCGAAGTCGCTGAAAATCGCGGCGAAGTGGTCACCAAGCAGGAGCTTATCGGCGGAATTAACGACGCTCTGCTCGACGCCCGCGGCAAGGCCCGCTTCGAAGGCGGCGATGCCGACCCGCGCCCGGGGGTCGCACCCGGCCACATTCCCGGGGCGCGCAACCTGCCCTTCTCCGCGCTCTACGCCGCGGACGGAAGCTTCAAGTCACGGCAGGAGATCGAGCGCCTGTTCACGGACGCCGGCATCGACCCGGCCCAGCCGTTTGTCGCCAGCTGCGGATCGGGTGTGACCGCGAACAGCCTGATCTTCGCCGCGCATCTGCTCGGCAATGACCGGGCGCGGCTTTACGATGGAAGCTGGAGCGAATGGGGCGCCGACCCGGTCACCCCGAAAGCGACAGGCCCGGCCTAGCCGAGGATGACGCGCGAGACCTCGGCCAGTTCGCGGCGGATCTGGTCGACGAGCTCCTGGCTCGCCAGGGGGTGCGGCTCGCGGCCCTTCTGCCGTTCTTCGAGCAAGGCTTCGACTCCGGCCGCCGTGGCCCCGACCAAACGCGACGAGCGATTGTCGAACCACCGCCGCTTCGGCTCACCCGCCTCGTCCCATGCGCTCGAAACCGCGGCGTCGGCATCCGAAGCCGGCCCGCCACCGTGCGGATGGACCAGCCGAAGCGCATGGCGAACGCTCGCCAGCCGTGAAATCGCCTCGGCGTAAGCCTCCGGCCTTTGCGGCTCTGGGCGTGAGTCGGGGAGTAAATGCAACATCGCCCCGGCGTAACGGGGACGAGGCTAATAAAAAGTGAATCGCCGGTTGTCACCGGTGCAACGATGGCGCGCGATTACGCCCCGCTGGTCGCGTCGACGTCGCGGAGGATCCAGCCGCGCTGCGGGATCGTCTCGACGAATTCGGCGCCGCCCGAGGCATTGCGCAGTTTCTTACGCAATTTGGAAATGAAGACGTCGATGATCTTGGGCTGCGGCTGATCGTCCGCGCGGCGATAGAGGTGCTTCAGAAGCATCGCCCGCGTGACCACATTGTTGCGCGCGAAGGCGAGCAGCTCGAGCACGCGATATTCCATCTCCGTGATCCCGATCGGGTGCCCGTCGATGCGGATCAGGCGCTGCATCTGGTCGACCGAAAGGCGCCCGCCGCACA
>JBDTXI010000030.1:0-3309 GCA_040006255.1 Sphingomicrobium sp. | reverse complement strand
CGCGCGCTGGCCGACGCCGCGCGCCAGCTCGAACGCAGCAGCGACACCGCGCGGCTCGATTGCGAGCTGCTCATGGCCGAAGCGCTGAACATCGACCGCGACCGGCTGCTGCTTTCACCGCCCGATCGCCAGGTTCCGCAACGGTTCTGGGACATGCTCGAGCGCCGCAAGAAGGGCGAGCCGGTCGCCTACATTACCGGGCGCCGCGCTTTCTGGAACATCGAGCTGCATGTCGGCCCCGGCGTCCTCGTGCCACGCCCCGACAGCGAGGCGCTGATCGCCTCGGCCATCGAGCATTTCGAAGGGACTGCGGGGCCGCGGCGGATTCTCGACCTTGGAACGGGGCCGGGGACATTGCTCCTCGCCGCGCTGGATGTCTGGCCGGACGCGACCGGCCTTGGCGTCGACGTTTCGCGCCACGCAATGTCTTACGCCTCCGCGAACGCGCGAAGGCTCGGGTTCGAAGCGCGGCTGAAGCTCGCGCAAGGCGATTGGGCAAAGGGGCTAACCGAGAAATTCGATCTGATCCTGTGTAACCCGCCGTACATCGCCGAGGATGCGGACCTCGGGCCCGGGGTCCGCGAATTCGAGCCGGACGAGGCTCTGTTCGCCGGCCGGGAAGGCCTCGACGCTTATCGCGCGCTCGCGCCCCAGCTTCCGCGGCTGATCGAGAACGGCGGGCTCGCCGCGATCGAGATGGGCTCCGGCCAGGCGGCCCCGGTCACTCGGCTCCTCGCTCGTAAGGGGCTCGATGCGCGTGTCGCACAAGACCTCGCCGGCCGCGACCGGGCGCTCCTGCTAACCTGGGTTTGAACGAAATCACTTGGCATAGCCCGTCGGGCGCATTACATCAGTGCTCAGGGCCGGGCCCGCTCCACCACGAAAAACTGAAGAGCGCATCCTGTCCCAACCCCCGATGCAATCGGCCGTTCACTTCGCGCTCAGGCGCAGACCGGAACGAGAGGGTCAGGAGCCGGCGCCTCAAAAGCGCCGTCCCTGCGGCCCGATTCCCTAGGGGGGTAGCTCACTGCGTAAGGACGTAGGCATTTGATCAACAATCGACAGGGTGGCCGCAGGCGTGGCCGTGGGGGACAGCAAACGGGGCGGAATCTCGGCGGACAGCCGGGCAACCGCCAGGACAATCGCCAGCGCGGCAATGCCGCCCAGCTCCTCGAAAAATACAAAAGCATGGCGCGCGATGCCCAGCTCGCGGGCGACCGAGTTCAAACCGAATATTATCTGCAATATGCGGACCATTATTTCCGCGTGCTCGGCGAAAGCCGCGCCCGCTTCGACGACCAGCGGCGCCCGCGCGGCGACGAGATGGACGAGGATGAGGGCGACGAGGATTTCATCGAGGCCGGTGAGGAGCATGCCTCCGACGATCGTGCGGAACGAGCCGAGCGTCCTGAGCGTCCCGAGCGAGCCAGCCGGCCCAATCCTGACGCCAATGCCCGCGACCGCGACCGGGATCGTAACCGAGATCGTGACCGCGCACCGGCGCGAGAGCCGCACCGGCTCAGCGGCGACGAGCGCTCCGCCGGCGAAGCCGAGCAATCGGAATCGCGTTCGCGCATGAACGGCGGCGACGACAGTCTGCCGCTCGACAGTCTGCCGCTCGACGTGCTCCCGCCCGCGATTGGCGCCGATGCGCCCGCATCGCTGGCGGCGGCCGCCGACGAGGAGCCCGCGCCCAAGCCGCGCCGCCGAGCGCGAACCCCGCGTCCGCCCGAAGGCGAAGACGAGATCGCCCCAGCCGCCTGAGGCTGTGCTCCTCTCTCGCTAACTCTGGTCGACCGGCCGCGGCTGGTGCTTCTCGTCAAGTGCGACGAAAGTGAACAGCCCTTCGGTGACCTTGACCTCGGTCGCCCCGAGATCGCGGTTGGCGATCACTTCGATCCTCACTGCCATCGAAGTGCGGCCGACCCGCTCGACCTTAGCATAGACCGATATGAGGTCGCGCAGGTGGATAGGCGCGAGAAACTCCATCCCCTGGATCGCGACCGTCGCGACCGGTCCTTTGGCCCGGCGCGACGCGACGATACCCGCGGCGATGTCCATCTGGCCGAGCACCCAGCCGCCGAATATATGGCCGTTGGCATTGATGTCGCTCGGTCCCGGCATCACGCGCAGGATCGGGACCCGTTCGAGATCGCTCATTCTTCGCGCTTCCCTTCATCGAAACTGGACGCGGCGTCGTCGTGCCCGCTTTGCGCGCTGAGGAACAGCAGGGTCATCAGCGACGTGCCGAGAAGGACAGCAAAGCCGACTCCGGCGAGGGTCGAAAGGATCAGCGAAAGGTGGATTTCGCCCTCGCCGCGCGTGACCAGCACCACCGCGATGGCGGCAATCACTATTGAGAGCAGCGCGAGCAGCCTGAAGATCCGCCAGAACCGCCGGCGCAGCGTCCGGCTGGGGCTCGGAATGGGGTCGAGGCGGGGCACGTTTGCCCTTTGACCGCGCGTCGTGGCAGGATCAAGGCCGGCAGCGGCGAGTCTGTGGGGCCACGCGCAGGTCACGGCCAAGGTTGCCGGCAGCTCGGCCAACATGGG
Organism: Sphingomicrobium sp.; assembly: GCA_040006255.1. Taxonomy (GTDB): domain Bacteria; phylum Pseudomonadota; class Alphaproteobacteria; order Sphingomonadales; family Sphingomonadaceae; genus Sphingomicrobium. The sequence continues at coordinate 757 of JBDTXI010000030.1, read as the reverse complement.
AGGCGAGAGCAATGAACATTGCAAATGTGCTTCGCAGCAAGGGAAGTGCGGTCGAGACGATCACCGCCGCAGCGCGCGTCATGGACGCGGTGCAAGTGCTCGGCGCGAAGCGGATCGGCGCCCTCCCGGTGGTCGACGAGGGCAATATCGTCGGCATCATGTCGGAGCGCGACGTCATCTACTGCCTGCGTAATCACGGCTCCGAAGTGCTCAACTGGCCGGTCAGCCGGGTGATGAGTTCGCCGGCGATCACCGCCGATTCGGCCATGGACGTGCTCGCCGGGCTGGCCCTGATGACGCAGAAGCGAATCCGACATCTGCCGGTGGTCGAGGGCGGCGAGATCCGCGGCATCGTGTCGATCGGCGATCTGGTGAAGCACCGGATGGAGCACATCGAGGCGGAAGCCGACGCGATGCGCGAATACATCCAGAGCGCCTGATCGCATCGTTAAAGGGTGCGAATTCCCGGGATTGGGCCTTGAACCGGCGCTTCGCGGCGCTATCTTGTATCAGCAAAGGACGCCTCGACGGCGCCCCGAGCCGTGGCGATCGGCCACTACAACAAAGTGCAAAAAGCCGGTTGACGCATGGACGGGCTCTCCATATACGGCCCCCAGCAGCGGACGCGGCCTCATTGAGGTCGGCGTTCGTTTCGCGCTTCTTCTAGTCGGCTAACCGATGCCCGGAACGATCGAACCGGGGGAGGATGCGCGTCGGCTCTTTGACATTGTTGGTTTAGATGAAGGGACATGTGGGC
>JBDTXI010000029.1:0-7868 GCA_040006255.1 Sphingomicrobium sp. | reverse complement strand
TTGAGGACGTTGCCGGTGCCGTCGATGTCGCCGGTGCCGGTCAGCAGCAGCTTCTCGACGTTGGCGCCCAGCGTGTAGCTCAGCGAGGCATAGACGATGTCGGTGCCTTCGCCCGCATTCTCGACGATGACGTCGCCGGCATTGTCGACATAATAGCTGTCGTCGCCAAGGCCGCCGGTCAGCGTATCTGCCCCGCTGCCGCCGTCGAGGCGGTCGTTGCCAAGCCCGCCGATGAGCGTGTCGACGCCCCCGCCCCCATACAGCTGGTCGTTGCCCGCTCCGCCGTCGAGGACGTTGGCAAGCGCATTGCCGTGGATCACGTTGGCGAGCGCATTGCCGGTGCCGTCGATTGCGCTGCCCTCGGACAAAGTGAGGTTCTCGACATTGGCGCCGAGCGTATAGCTGATCGAAGCATTGACGAGGTCAACCCCCTCGCCCGGGTTCTCGGTGACGTTGTCGCCGGCATTGTCGACATAATAGGTATCGTTGCCGATGCCGCCGCTCATGCTGTCGGCGCCGGTGCTGCCCTGGAGGATGTCGTTGCCGGTCCCGCCGATCAGCGTGTCGTCGCCGGCACCGGCAAACAGCTGGTCGTTGCCCGCACTCCCGTCGAGCACGTTCGCCGCCGCATTGCCGCGGATAATATTGGCAAGTGTGTTGCCGGTACCGTTGATCGCAGCGGTGCCCGTAAGGGTCAGGTTCTCAAGGTTCGCACCCAGCGTGTAGCTCACCGAGGCGTTGACGAGGTCGGTGCCTTCAGCCGCGTTCTCGGTGACCACGTCACCGGCATTATCGACGACGTAGGTGTCGTCGCCGACACCGCCCACAAGCCTGTCCGCTCCGGCACCGCCGTCGAGGACATTCGCCGCGGCGTTCCCGGTGATCACATTGCTGGCGATATTGCCGGTGCCGTTGATCGCGGAGGCGCCGGTCAGCGTAAGGTTCTCAAGGTTCGCGGCAAGCGTGTAGGTCACCGAGGCCCGGACGGTGTCGGTACCTTCTCCTGCGTTCTCGGTGACCAGGTCGCCGGCATCGTCGACCACGTAGGTGTCGTCGCCTGCGCCGCCCGACATCGTGTCCGTACCCGCGCCGCCGACCATCGTGTCGGCGCCCGCGCCGCCGTTGATCACGTCGTTGCTGGCGCCACCAAAGAGCACGTCGTCGCCGCCGAGGCCGTTGAGCGTTTCCGCGCTGTCATCGCCGAGAAGGGCATCGGCGTTTTCCGTTCCGGTTTGCGACAGGCCGGGGTCCTGCCGTATAAAGAGAAGCATCTCGCCGTTGCCGAAGTCGGCAAACAGATCCGTTCGGCCATCGCCATTCGCGTCGATCGGATTGACGGCAACGAACCACGGCGTATCCCCCCCCCCGACCTCCATAATCGAGGAAAGAAGCGGGCAGATTTACGAAATGTCCGGTACCGTCGTTAAGGAAGATCGGCGGATATTGACCATTGCGCGCGATCAGGTCGACGTAGCCGTCGCCGTTCAAATCTACCGCCTGGACACTATGAATCCAGCGGCCATCGTCGGCGGTCGATTGCGGCAGGCGATCGGGCGTCTCATCGACAAAGCCACCAGCGCCGTCGTTGATGAGCAACTGGATGTAATGAGCCTGATAGGCGTTTTCGAGATCGACGATGAGATCGAGCCATCCATCGCCGTTCAGATCGGCAGTGGTAACGGCCACGGCGCCGGCGGTGAGGGGACTCCAGGGACCGGTCGGGAGATCGACAGACACCGCGGCCGAAAAATTACCCGTTCCGTCGTTGTAGAGAATGCGCGAAAAATTGGTCGAGCTTTCACCGCCATGCGCCCCAAGAAAGAGATCCTGATCACCGTCTCCATCGGCGTCGAAGAACAAGCACGATGTATATTTGCTGCCGAAAGCCCGGGTCGCGACGCTCGTGGGCAATAAGTCATCGTGGCGAACGAAATTTCCCGTTCCATCATTGATCAGAATGTACGAGTCAGTGAGCGAGCCGCTGGGGGGCGTTCCCCCGTTGGTATTCATGACCAGGATGTCGATGTCCCCGTCGCCATCGATGTCGCCAGCGGTCGTTGAGTGGCTATAGTCGCTCACCTGTGGCAGGCGATCCGTGGCGTCAACGAATCCGTTGACGCCGGACGAAAGCAGCAACGTGTTTTGCGCGCCGACGTATGGAACATCGTCGTAACCGTGATCGGCGATGAACAGATCCGGCCGTCCATCGCCATTGTAATCGGCAATCGCGATGCCACGAGGATGAAAGGTAAGCGGCGCACCGGAGGGGAAGATGATGCTGGTGCCGTCGGTAAAACCACCGGAGCCATTGTTCAGAAGAATTTGGATTGGGTTTCCGGCGAATTCGGCCGGCGGTCCGAACTGGGCACAAACGATGTCTTGGTCGCCGTCGCCATCAACATCGAGCATGGCATATTCGTGGATGTAGGTGTTGAGCGCAGCCGTATATGTAATCGTTGTCGTTAGCAAATATGGCATCAGCGCTCCCCCTTGCCCCTGCAGAATGAGTTGCCAGCAGGGGACGCGCTAGCGTCCTCGGCTTGCTGTGGGCGATCAGCACTGCGCGGCGTCAACGCCCGGTAATTCGAGACGATCGCAGGCGCGTCGGATGGTGGAGAAACCGGCACATCAATTCTCCGGGGATAGGTTGAAGCTACGCGGTTCTCTCAGAGTGTGACGGCCGCCCCCACGGCCGGCATTCCGCATGCCGCACCGAGTTATTCAAACCACGGATGGACTGTCAAACTATGATCGACATTAGGAACCTGGCTCACCAAGAACCCGAGTCACTGAATGACGCCGGGAGAGTCAGCGGCGCGGCTTGCCGGAGACAACCAGCACCTCGTCCCCCACCTTGACCACCTCGAATACCTTCGCCGCGAAGGCCTTGGGGATGCCGATGCAGCCGTGGGTGGCGAAGCCCCAGCGGACGTTGCTGCCGTGGATCGAAACTCCGTCGCGCGTCAGGCGCAAGGTGTAGGGCATCGGCGCGTTGTCGTAGGTGATCGATCGGTGATCCTTGAGCTTGGCGAGGATCGGGAACTTGCCCGTCGGCGTGGGCAGGCCGTCGGCGCCGTAGAGGATCACCGCGGTGCCGATCTCGTGCCCTGAACGGAAGACGCTCATCAGCTGCGCGTGGAGATCAACGCGGATCCACGCGCGGCCGGCGGGAACGGCTTTGTCGTTCCAGATGAACTGGCCGTATTCCATCCGCGAAGGGACACTGAGGATGGTCTTGATCGGGTGATCGATCAGTCCGGCGGCGAGCGCTTCGCGCACCTGCGCCGGAGCCAGAGCGATGCGGCCGGGAAGCGGCGCCGGGGTTGGTTGCGGAGCGGTTGGTTGCGGAGGGGCCGAAGCGGCCACAACCTGCTCGTGGGGAGCAGTCGGAAGCCATAAGGCCGTGGCGGCGGCAATGGGCGCTAAAAGCGCAATGGCCAGCAGCGGCTTGCGCATGCGTCAGGCGCTCGAACGCCGTCCTTCATGCGCTCGCTGCCGGCGCAAGGCCCAGCCGGTCAGGCCGAAGCCGAGGATCATCGTCATCCACGTGCCGGGCTCCGGCACTGCCGGCGGCGGCGGTGGAGGAGGAGGAGGAGGAGGCGGCGGCGGAGGAGGCGGCCCCGGAGGCGGGGGCGGAGGAGGCGGCCCCGGAGGTGGCGGCGGCGGCCCCGGAGGCGGGGGCGGTCCCGAAGGCGGCGGCGTTCCTGGCGGCGGCGGCGCCACCGCGCAACATCCCACAATGATCGGCGGCGGAAGGAACGTCACGCCGGGCGGAAAACCCTTGGGCAGGTCGAGGTCGGCGGCTTGCAGCCCGCCGGGGAGCAGCGCTTCGGGCGGGGCGACCACGTCGACGAGGCTTCCGGTTAGCGGGGGAGTCGGCATGTCGGGGGTCTCGCGGGTTGCGAGCACGCGGAACTGCTTGTGCTTGGTCTTGGTCAGTTCGCCCTTCACCCGCTCGCCCGGCGAACGTTGGCTCATGAGGTCGAGGAAGCTCCTCGCCCGATCGACGGCGGCGCTGGCGAGATCGACGCCCGAGAGACTGCCGATGGACAATGCGGTGGCGATGATCGCGGCGGTTGAGCCGCCGGCGAGCAGGTGCGAGCGGCGGCGGCGCCGGCAGGAACGGCGGCTGCGTGCCCGGTGATGCGCGTGAGCGCTTTTCATCCCTGCCGGTTGTCCCCTATCGTCGCAGCGAAGGCAAATCCTCCGCCGCAGAACGATTAACGCACTATTAAGGTTCCAAAGCAATACAAAATGTAAACGAATCCCGTTTTGGATCAAACTGATAGCAGAGCGGTTCTCCGAGCGGGATTCATTAAGAATATTGCCACTTCCCACGAGTTAACGGTTGATTTACTATCCGCGGCATGAAGCGAACCCTTTGTGCCATGCTTGCGTGCCTCTCCGTTTCGGCGGCGAGTGCTCCCGTGCCTTCGGGTTTAGGCAGCGTCGAGCGGAGCACGACCAAGCCCGCCGACCAGTTCGTGGCCTGCTTCGTTGCCGGTCAGGACCGCGCATCCCAGCCGTGGTCGTTCGTTCCCCGCGAGAGCGGTGGCGGGATGCTGTCCAATCTCGGCGCCAAGGGCGTGACCAATCCCTATTTCCTGCGAGTCGCCGACCTCGGCTCGAAACGCGATATTCGTCTCGAGGCGACGAACGCCTCCACCGGCGAATCGCTATTGCGCGCGGTTGACCGCTGCGTCTGACGCGGCGGCCGTTGGTCGAAATTCCCGACAAGCATGCGGTTTCCACGGGCAGGGCAATTGGCCTTGACCGCGCCCCGCGCTAAGCTTGGGTCCGTCGACCTGCAGTAATCCCGGAGATTTCGATACCATGCGCTTCTTGAGCAGCATTGCCTTTCTGGCTGCCGCGACGTGCCTGACGGCGCCCTCTTTGGCCGCCGCGCCCGCTGCCAATTCGGTCCCCATCTCGACGCTGGTCAAGCAGGTGTCGATCCCGCACACGATGTTCAAGCTGGTCAATGGCCTGACCGTGATCGTCCATGAGGATCATAAGGCGCCGGTCGTCGCCGTCAGCACCTGGTACAATGTCGGGTCCAAGGACGAACCGCCGCGCAAGACCGGCTTCGCGCATCTGTTCGAGCATCTGATGTTCAACGGCAGCGAGGACCTGCCGGGCGACTATTTCAACTATCTGCAGCAGATCGGCGCGACCGATTACAACGGCACTACGTATTACGACCGCACCAACTATTTCGAGACGGTCCCGGCGGGTGCGCTCGAGCGGACTTTGTTTATGGAAAGCGACCGCATGGGGCATTTGCTCGGGGCGGTGACGCAGGGCGTGCTCGATAACCAGCGCAGCGTCGTCCAGAACGAAAAGCGCCAGGGGGACAGCCGTCCTGGCGGGTTGATGCAATATGCGCTGCAGGAGAATCTCTTTCCCGCCGGGCACCCGTATCACCACACGGTGATCGGTTCGATGGACGACCTCGACGCCGCCAGCCTGGCGGACGTGAAGCAGTGGTTCCGCGACAAATACGGACCCAATAACGCAGTGCTGGTGATTGCCGGCGACGTTACCGCCGCACAGGCGCGGCCGCTGGTCGAGAAATATTTCGGCCCGATCTCCGCGGGCCCGGTCAATCACCCGGCCATGGCCAAGGTGCCGACGCTCGCCAGGCCGAGGTCGATCGCGATGAAGGACCATGTCGCGACGACCATCATCCAGCGTTTCTGGGCGGTTCCGGGGTTGCTCGACAAGCAACTCGCGGCGCTCGACATCGGCGGGTCGGTGCTCGGCGGGCTCGCCAGCTCGCGCCTCGACAGGATCATGGTCCGCGACGAGAAGCTCGCGGTCGCAGTCACGGCCAGCCTCAATCCGCTGCAACGGGCGGGAATATTTTCCGTCGCCGCTTATGTGCGCCCCGGAGTCGATCCGGCCGCGGTGTCGAAACGACTCGACCAAGTTCTCGCCGATTATATCGCCAAGGGGCCGAGCGCCGACGAAGTCCGCCGCGCGGTGATGAGCGAAGTCTCGGGCCGGATTCGCGGGCTCGAGCAGGTCGGCGGTTTCGGCGGCAAGGCGGTGACTCTCGCCGAGGGACAGACCTTCGCGCACGACAGCGATTTCTACAAACGGACCCTCGCCTCCTATGCGGCGATCACTCCGGCGGCGGTGCGCACGGCAATGCAGCAATGGCTGCGCCGGCCCGCGCTGACCATCGTCCTCTCGCCTGGTGAGCGACCCGCTTATGCTGAATCGAAGCCGGTGGTGAAGGCGCCGGAAGCCAAGAGCGATGGAGCGGTCAAGGGAACGCGGCCGCTGCCCGCGGTCGGGCAGCTTTCCGCGCTCCAGTTTCCGCCGATCACCCACACCCGCCTGTCGAATGGAGTCCCGGTCGATTACGTGCAGCGCAGCGCTGTGCCGGTGACCCAGGTCGCGCTGGCGTTCAACGCCGGATCAGCCGCCGACACGGCGCAAACGCGCGGTCTCGCGTCGATGACCATGGACCTGCTTGACGAGGGCACCTCGTCCAAGTCCTCGCAGGAGATTGCCGAGGCCGAGGAGCGGTTGGGCGCCGACGTCAGCGCCAGCAACGGGTCGGACCGCTCGTACGTGATGCTCAATGCGTTGTCGCCCAACCTTGCTCCCTCGCTCGACCTGATGACCGAAATGACCAAGGACGCGGCGTTTCGGCCCGGGGACATCGATCGCATCCGAGCTCAGAAGCTGACCGCGATCGCGCAGCAGCAGAAGGATCCGACGCGGGTCGCGCAACGCCTGCTGCCGACCGTGATCTACGGCGCCGGCCATCCCTATGGCGGACCGCCCAGCGGCGATCCCAAGGCGATAGCCGGCTTCGGCCGCGGCGATTTCGTCGCGTTCGAGCAGCGCTGGCTGAGGCCCGATAATGTCAAGATTTTCGTTGTGTCGGACCGCCCGCTGGCGGAGGTTCAGCCGTTGCTCGAACAGCGCTTCGGCCAATGGGGCTCTCCGGCTGCCGCCAAGGGCACAAAGGTGTTCAGCGTCGCTCCGCCGAGGCCGTCCGCGCCAAGGATCCTCCTGATCGACCGGCCCGGCGCGCCGCAATCGAGCATCGTCGGAGCCCAGCTGCTGCCAATCGATTCGAAAGCGGACATCGTGCCGTTCGACACGGCAAACGAGGTGCTCGGCGGGACATTCCTTTCGCGCCTCAACATGGACCTGCGCGAGGACAAGGGCTGGTCGTACGGCGTCAGCGGAGATGAATCGGTCCTTGAGCACGCAGTGATCTACAGCGTGTCGGCGCCGGTGCAGGCGGACAAGACCGGCGATTCGCTGGCCGAGCTCAATCGGCAGATCGGGGACTTCCTGAGCAGCAAGGGTGTCACCGCCGACGAGCTCAAGCTGGCGGTTGCCAACGACATCAACCGGCTGCCCGGCGAGTTCGAGACGTCGGGAGCGGTGCTCGGCGCGGTGATGAACATGGACGTGCTCGGACGGCCCGACAATTATTACGAGACCCTTGCGCCCAAATATCGCGCGCTGACGAGCGCGTCGCTCGATCAGGCGGCGCGGGCGGCGCTCAATCCGATGGGGTTCGTGTGGATCGTCGCCGGCGACGCCGCAAAGATTCGGCCGCAACTGGAGAAACTCGGGATGCCGATCGAGGTGGTCGAGGCGCCGTAGGTCAAACGGTCCGAAGCGGGCGTTCGGCAGAAACCGGGCGTCAGCTCGAACGAGATACTCACCGAGCCGCTATTTCGAGCAGGCCTCGGTGCCATTGGCCGCGGATAAGCGTGAGAAATTGTCGGGGTTGGTGCTGATCACCACACCTTCCGTGCTGCAGCGCCGGAGCTGGAATCGGACTTTGCGCGCGCGGAAGTCGAGCGACACCCGGCGGAAATTCTCCAATATGTCGGTGC
>JBDTXI010000028.1:0-4455 GCA_040006255.1 Sphingomicrobium sp. | reverse complement strand
CATGCTCCGGGTCGAGCATGCGGAACTCAAAGTCAGTCCCGTCGGCGTACAGCGCGATCAGCGCCTTTTGCGTGAACGATGAAAACGGGTGACCGAAAAGCTGCAGACTCACCACGTTCCTGCCGCGATCTTTTCCCGCAGGTCGAGCTCGGCATTGCTCGGCTCTTTGGTCGCGAACGAGCCCGTGGGCACGTCACCGGCCGGCTCGTAGGTGGTGAAGACGACGCCCGTGTCCGACACGAAATGATTGACGAGCTTCATCGCGCCGGGCTTCTGCGATGCGTTGAAGACGCGCTTTCCCGCGCCGAGCAATACGGGGAAGGTCATAAGGACGAGCCGGTCAATGAGACCGGCGGATAGCAGCGGCGGATATAAGCTGCTGCTCCCCTGGATCAGCAGATCGCTGCCGTCGCTGCGCTTGAGCTCGGCGACAACTTCACCCGTGTCTCCCGACAGCTTGTGGCTATTCTTCCACACCAGGGGATCGTCCGAATGGGTCAGCACATATTTGTTGATGCGCTCAAATTTCGCGCCGATCGGGTTGTCCTGGTTGTCGGGCCAGTAAGCGGAGAAGATGTCGTACGTTCGCTTGCCCAGAAGCAAATCGTAATCGGCGTCCAGGATCTTGCCCATCGGCGCTTGCGCGCTTTCGTCGAAAAAGGGGAAGGTCCAGCCGCCAAGTTCGAAGCCGCCCGTGGGGTCTTCGTCGGGGCCGCCCGGCGCCTGCATGACGCCGTCGAGCGAGACGAAGACCGCCCCGGTCAGTTTACGCATCGACCTGCTCTCCCGCGGCTGCCGCCTCGATCGTCGCGATGTCGATCTTCTTCATCGTCATCATCGCCTGGAATGCGCGCTTGGCCCGCTCGCCGCCTTCGCCGGTTAGCTCGAGCAGACGCCTGGGGGTGATCTGCCATGAGAAGCCCCATTTGTCTTTGCACCAGCCGCACATGCTCTCTTCGCCGCCACTCTGCGTGATCGCGTTCCAGTAGCGGTCGGTCTCACCCTGGTTCTCGGTCAGCACCATGAAGCTGACGGCCTCGTTCGGCTTGAACTTGGGACCGCCGTTGAGCCCGACGAAGGCCTGGCCGAGCACGGTGAACTCGACCGTCAGCTCTTCGCCCTCGTGCCCACCGGGAAAGTCGGTCGCAGCCGTATGCGCCGGTCCCACATGGCTGTCGGGGAGAACGGAAGCATAGAATTCGGCGGCCTTGCGGGCCTCACCTTTGTCGAACCACACACACGTCACCAGCTTGGTCATATATTCCTCCTTTACTTGCCGCCGACCAGGGCGAATTCCGCGCCCTGCGGGTCGGTGCCGATGATGATGAAATCGCCTCCCGGCACTTCCATCGGCCCCATGGCGATCTTGCCGCCTTTCGCCTCCGCGGTTTGTTTGGCCGTAGCGATCGAGGACACGCGGAAATAATAGCGCCAGTGCGGCTGCTGACCGGGGCTGGTCCCCGCCAGCGCACCGAGCCGCAGCCCATGATGATCGATGAAGCGATATTCACCCATCTCGCCCATCGGCATGAAGTCTTCGCTGCTCCAGCCGAACTGCTCGGCATAGAATGTTCGCGCCGCGGCGGGATCGCTGGTCGACAGCTCGTTCCAGCCGCAGCGGCCCTGCCTGTTGAGCGCGAAGACGTCGCTCGGCTCATTCTCGTGCCCCTCAGGCGGAATCGCTTTCATCACGTAGAATGGCGCGGCCTGCGGGTCGGTGACCATGGCGATGCGCCCGACGCTGGGGATATCGGCCGGCCCCATCCAGGTTTTACCGCCGGCCGCCTCGATCGCCGCGACCTTTGCGTCGACGTCGCTGACGTTGAGATAGCCGAGCCAGGTCGGCCGGGCGCCGTGCTGGGCCATCTCGTCGGTGATCGGCAGAACGCCGCCGGCAAAGCCGCCGCCCGGCGCGTTGATCATGCGATAGCCCTGATATTCGGTTGCCGCTTCACCGATATCCCACCCGACGACCGCGTCGTAAAAGGCTTTCGCGCCTTCCGCGTCGGTGGTCATCAGTTCGTACCAGATGAAATCGCCCTCGGGGTTGGGGCCGCTCCTCGTGGTCTGCGTTGGGGCTTCTGCGGTTCTGACGTCGGTCATGTCTTTGACCTCCTGCTCGGTTGAGTTGCTGTCGTTTCAGGCGTTGGCGAGTGGCGCAGTGTCGGCCGTGTCGAGGATCTTCTCGAAGCCGCCCCAGAACATGCGCTTGCCGTCGAACGGCATCTCGCCCTGAGGCCGCATGCTCTCGTCGTCCATGATCGCCTTCCACGCGGCGTCGCGCGTCGCTTTTTCCGGCCATTCGATGAACGAGAAGACCACGCCTTCGCCCTCTTCGGCGTTCACGGCCCGATAAAAGTCCGTAACTTCGCCCTTGGGAACGTCGTCGCTGAACGCCTCCACCACGCGCGTCGCGCCGTGCCCGTGGAAGACCTTAGCCATTTTTGACGCGAGATCGCGATAGGCGTCGCGCTTAGCCTCGGGTACGGGCACAACGAAGCCGTCGACATAGCCGCCGCCGCCGCTGCCTTCGTCGATGATCGCCTCGAAGCCGCCCATGATCATGCGCTTGCCGTCGAAGGGGACGTTGGCCCCCATGTCCTTCAGGCGCGGGTCGCTCATGAATTTCTCGTTCGCGGCCTCGCGCTCCGCTTTCGAGGGATATTCGAAGTATGAGAAAACGACTGTTTCGTCGGGTTTGGCAGCAACCGCTTTCTTAAAATCGGTGACCTTACCGTCCGGCACGTCACTAGCCCATGCTTCGACGGAGCGACGGACGCCGATCTCCCGGGCGATGGGCGCAAAGTCGTTTGCATGCTTCCGATACGCATCCTTATTCGCTTCGGGCACGGGCGCGATGAATCCTTCGAAATAGGTCATGCTGCTGCTCCTTCGGTTACGGGTTCAGGCTGATTGACGGCAAAGGTGGCGAGCTGGTCGGCAAGCGCGCGCTGAAACGCCGGACGGGCTTCGCCGCGCCTGAGATAAGCGGCGAGGTTGGGGTGCTCCGCGACCAGTTCCGTGTGACGCAGGAAGCGCAGCACGGTGACCATCAGCAGGTCGCCGATGGTGAAGCGGTCGCTCTCCAGCCATTGCTTATCGCCGAGCCAGTCCGACAGGCGTTTGAGCTTACCCTTGACGAAGTCCGCGGCGCCCGGGCGGCGCAGTTTCGCCCACTCCTCGCCGACGTAGAAGATGTCGATCAATAGCAGGTTGAGGATGGCCGGCTCACAGCTGTTGAGCGCCGCATAAGTCCACTGGATGGCGCGATAACGGCCCTGCGGGTCGCTTGGCAGCAGGACCTCGTGCTGCTCGCCGATATACTGGGCGATCGCGCCGCTCTCGAAGATGTGGACATCGCCGTCGCGATAGATCGGCACCTGGTCGAACGGCTGTTCCTGCAGATATTCGGGCGGGCGCTGCTGGTCGAGCAACCGGACCCGATAGTCGAGCCCAGCCTCCTCAAGCGCCCACCGGACACGGAGGTCGCGGACGACGCCCTGGGCGAATTCGGGAACCCATTTGAAAGCGGTGATCTCGATCGATGCGTTGGGATTGACGGGCATTCTTCTCTCCTGACTCGCGAATGTTACGCGGCGGCTTCGGTGGCGACCTCGGCCGGGTGCGCACCCTTTTCGGCGAAACTGGGGTCCATCCACATCGGCTCCCAGGTGTGGCCGTCCGGATCGTCGAAGCTGCGGCCATACATGAAACCCATGTCCTGCTTCGGTCCGACGTCGGCCGTGCCGCCGGCCGATGCCGCCGCGTTCGTGATCTGATCGACTTCCGCCCGGCTGTCGCAGGAAATGCACAGCAGTACCTGACTGCTGTTATGGGGGTCGGCAATCTCTTTGCGGGTGAACGTTGCATAAAAGGGATGGGTCAGCAGCATCACCGAGATGGTGTCGGACAGCACCATCATCGCCGCCGCCTCGTTGGTGAACTTCGGCTCGTTGCGAAAGCCGATGTTTTCGTAAAAGGCCTTGGACCGCTCCAGATCCTGCACCGGCAAGTTCACGAAAATCATCCGCGGCATTTTTCCCTCCTCTGGCGACTCGATTCGCTTGCTTTTTGGCGTTGTTAGTCATAAATTGCAACCGTGCAGTCAGAAAAACTAACTAAGACTCGGCGAGACGAGGAAAAACGACGGTACGCCGACGCCTGCGGGCTCGCCCATGCGCTCGAGCTGATCGGCGAGCGCTGGGCGATGTTGGTGCTCCGCGAGCTCGCTTACGGCCCGCGCCGATTTTCGGGATTGAAGGCGGATCTGCCCGGGATCAGCGCGAACGTGCTCGCCCGGCGCCTGGCCGAGCTCGAGGAGCGCGGCCTCATCCGCAAGGTCAAGCTGCCCCCGCCGGCGTCGGTTCAGGTCTACGAGGCGACTCAATGGGGCCTCGAGGCAACCCCGCTCATCGCCTCGCTCGGCAAATGGGCCGCGCGCAGCCCGCTGCACGA
>JBDTXI010000027.1:0-11660 GCA_040006255.1 Sphingomicrobium sp. | reverse complement strand
CGGCGATCGGCAACGGCAAGGCGATCGCGCTCGGCGAGGTCGAGGGGTTCGTGAAGACCGTGTTCGACGCCAAGACCGGCGAGCTGCTCGGCGCGCACATGATCGGCGCCGAGGTCACCGAGCTGATCCAGGGCTACACCATCGGCAAGACCGCCGAGCTGGTCGAGACCGACTTCATCCAGAGCGTCTTCCCCCACCCGACCCTGTCCGAAATGATGCACGAGAGCGTCCTTGCCGCATTCGGCCGAGTGATCCACATCTGAACCGATCCGCCGACATGCGCCGCGCGGCCATGCCGTGGTTCGCCGCGGCGGCGCTGGCGGCGCTGATCGGCGCGGTCGCCGCCGTCTTCTGGCCCGGCGTGCCGATGTACGACACGGTCGCGCAATATGGGCAGGTGCTGGGCGCGCCGGTCGACGACTGGCACCCGCCGGTGATGGTTCGGCTGTGGCAGCTGTTGCGTCCCCTGGGCGGCGGGACCGCGCCGATGTTCGCGCTTCAGGTCGCGCTCTATGCCTGCGGATTCGGCCTCATCGTCACCGCGCTGGTACGGTGCAGACGTTGGGTCGCGGGCCTGGCCGTGATGCTCCTCGCGCTGTCCCCGCTGCTGCTCGGCTGGCAGATGGTCGTGCTCAAGGACACGCAGATGCTAGGCGCCTTGCTCGCGGCCGTGGGGATCGTCGCCTGTTACCGGCTGGCCGGGCGCAATTTTCCGGCTGTCGCCGCGGCGGCGGTCGTGATCCTCGTCGCTTATGCGACGCTGGTGCGCGCCAACGCCGTGTTCGCGACAATGCCCCTGGGCGTGCTTCTCGTGCCGAGCCGGGGCCGTCCGCTCCTGACCCTCGTCTTCGGCATCGCGGCTGGAGCAGCGATCCTGGCCGTCGCTCCGCTGATCAACGACCGGCTGCTCGGCGCCGAACCGAGCGATGTCGCCAAGTCCCAGCCCTTGTTCGATCTCGCCGCGATTGCGGTGCGCACGCCGCTCGCGTCGCCGTCGCCGTTCACGCCGGCCGAGCGCGCGCAGATCGCCAGCGGCCATTGCGTCAAATCCTTCTTCTGGGATCCGCTCACCGACCAGCCGGGCTGCGCCGAGGCGACCGAGCGCGTGCTCGACCAGCCGGCGGGCCAGCTCTATCGCGAGCTGGCGCTAGCCGCGGTCGCGCACCCGCTCGCTTACGCCGGGCACCGCCTCGCGCACTGGAACTCGACCGAGCGCTGGCTGGTCGCGCCAGGCCTGCCCGAGGCCGCGCCGCCCGACGAAGCGGAGCCGAACGATCTCGGCCTCGCCGGCCCGCAAAACGCGGCCGCGACGGCGTGGCAGGATCTCGCGGCGGTCGAAGCGGGGACCCCGCTCGGCTGGCCGATCGTGTGGACCGTGGTCGCGCTGTTGCTCGCGACCATCGCGTGGTGGCGGCGAGGCGAGCCCGCCGGCGGCATCGCCTTGGCTTTGGTCGCGTCCGCCCTGACCCTCGAGGCGAGCTTCTTCGTCGTCAGCATCGCGTCGGATTTGCGCTATCATCTGTGGCCCATGACCGCTTCGGCGCTGGCCGCGATCCTGCTCAGCGACCGCATCGCGCTGACCCGCCGCTCGGCAATCCTGCCCGGCGTCGTCCTCGCGCTCGTCGCAGGCGGGGGGCTGATCGCCCGCGCTGCCTTGCCGCAAGCGCCCGGCACCTATGCGGAGATGGTGAAGGCGCCATCTGGATGAATTTAGAAACCGTCGCTACGGGGCGGCAATGATCAAAACCTTGCTCGCCTGCGCGGCCTTCGCGCTCGTTGCCGCCGCAACCCCGGCCACCGCCGCGACCGCCACCCTCGTCACCGCCGAGCGGATGCTCGACGTGACCACCGGCCGCTATGTCGACAAACCGGCGATCTTGATCGGTGCCGACGGCAGGATCGAGCGGATCGGCACGATCGGCTCGCTCCAGGCGCCCGCCGGAGCGAAGCGCATCGACCTTCCCGGCGAGACCCTGCTCCCCGGGCTCATCGACATGCACGTCCATTTGACCAGCCTCGCCGAGATCGGCGGCTACCAGGGTCTCAAATATACCGACAGCTTTTGGGAGGCGGCGGGGGTCGGCAATGCGCGCAAGACGCTCGACGCGGGTTTCACCACGGTGCGCAATGTCGGCTCGAGCAATTTCGACGATGTCGGGCTGAAGCAGGCGATCGACGCCGGCCTCGTGCCGGGACCGCGGATCGTTGCCGCGACCTACGCGATCGGCGCGACCGGCGGGCATTGCGACGACACCGGCCTGCCGCCTTATTACGACAAGAAGGCGCCGTCGGTGGTCAGCGGTCCCGGGGACGCGCGCGAAAAGGTGCGCTGGCTGCACAAGTACGGCGCGGAAGTGATCAAGATTTGCGCCACCGGCGGCGTGTTCTCGCTCGGCGACAGCGTCGGCGCGCAACAGCTCAGCCTCGAAGAGATGAAGGCGATCGCGGACGAGGCGCACATGCTCGGGCTCAAGGTCGCCGCCCACGCCCACGGCGACGCCGGGATCCACGACGCGATCCTCGCCGGGATCGACACCATCGAACATGCCAGTCTGGCCAGCGACGCGACGATCCAGCTCGCCCGGCAGCACGGCACCTGGTTCGACATGGATATCTACAACGACGACTACATCCTCGCGACCGGCACCTCCAATGGCACCGAGCAGGAGAGCCTCGACAAGGAAAAGATGATCGGGCGCAAGCAGCGCGAGACCTTCCAGCGGGCAGTGCGCGCGGGCGTGAAGATGATCTTCGGGACCGACGCCGGAGTCTATCCGCACGGGCAGAACGGCCGCCAGTTCGCCAAGATGGTGCAATGGGGCATGACGCCGCTTCAGGCGATCCAGGCCGCGACCAGCAGCGCCGCCGAGGCCTTGAGCCGCGCCGACGTCGGCGTGATCGCCCCCGGCCGCTTCGGCGACTTCGTCGCGGTGCGCGGCGACCCGACCCGCGACGTCACCCTGCTCGAGCATGTCGACGCGGTGATCAAAGGCGGGGTGCTGGTCAAAGGCCCGGGCGGCGCAATGAGCAGTCCGCAATGAGTGCAGCGACGACAAGCACGCGCACCCTGGTCATCGCGCTTGCCGCGAACCTCGGGATTGCCATCTCCAAGTTCCTCGCCGCGGCAATCACCGGTTCTTCCGCGATGCTCACCGAAGGCGTGCACAGCGTCGTCGACTGCACCAACCAGCTACTTCTGATGTGGGGCCGGCACGCATCGAAGCGGCCCGCCGACAAGCTCCATCCGTTCGGTTACGGCCGCGAGCTTTATTTTTGGAGCTTCGTCGTCGCCGTGCTGGTGTTTTCACTCGGCGCCGGCGTTTCGGTGTACGAGGGCGTTCTCCACATCATGAACCCGGAAGAGGCGGTGTCGCCGATCGTCGCCTACGCGGTGCTCGTCATCGCCTTCTTCCTCGAAGGCTGGTCGACAATCGAGGCCTATCGGGATTTCGGCCGGTCCCGGGGAAAACTGAGTTTCCTCGAGGCGATCCGGCGCTCGAAGGACCCGCCCAATTTCATCGTGCTTCTCGAAAATGGAGCGGCGATGGCCGGCATCATCGCCGCCGCTGCCGGGCTGGCGCTTTCGCAGCTGACTGGCGATCCGTTCTACGACGGCGCCGCGTCAATCGTCATCGGCACGATCCTCGCCCTCACCGCGGGTCTGCTCGCCTACGAATCGAAGGCCCTGCTGATCGGGGAAGCCGCGGACCCCGAGCTGGTCCAGGCGCTGCACGACATGGTCCAGTCGAGAAAAGGCGTGACGGCCGTCGGGCAAGTTCTGACGGTCCATAGCTCGCCCGACCAGATCACGGCCATGCTTTCGGTGGACTTCGACGACGACATTACGGCGCGCGATGTGGAAATCTTGGTTTGGGGCATTGAAGAGGAAGCGGCTGACCGCTTTCCAATGGTCAGACGGCTTTATATCCGACCCCGCAGTCCGGTGGACCTCGACTAGACGGGCGTCGATAGCGGGTTTTGTCACGCTGGACCGGGGGCGAAAGCAGCGCCTTGCTCTCCTGCGGCTCAGCCTCGGTCAGCGTGGGTTGAAGTCCGCACATGGCGTGCGCGTTGATCGCAAACCGGCGTTAAAATCTTACCGGCTCTCGAGCCCGATGGCGTCGCGCACCACGTAGAGCGGGCGCTGCTTGGTCTCGGTGAGGATGCGGCCGACATATTCGCCGAGGATGCCGAGCGAGAGCAGCTGCACTCCGCCGAGGAACAGCACCGACACCATGATCGAAGCGTAACCGGGCATATCGACGCCGAAGAGCAAGGTACGCGTGGCGATGAAGACCGCGTAGCACATGGCGAAGAAAGCGATGACCGCGCCGACATAGCTCCACACGCGCAACGGCGCGGTCGAGGCCGACGTGATTCCGTCGAGCGCAAGGGTCCACAGCCGCCAGTAATTGAATTTGGTCGTGCCGACGTTGCGTTCGACCCGGTCGTATTCGACCGCGGCCTGGCGAAATCCTGCCCAGGCGAACAGCCCTTTCATGAAGCGGTTGCGCTCGGGCAGCGTGCGAATGGCGTCGACCACCTTGCGGTCGAGCAGCCTAAAATCGCCGGCATTCTCGGGGATCTTGTCGCGCGACATCCAATTGTGCGCGCGGTAGTAAAGGTCGGCGGTCAGGCGTTTGGGCAGCGAATCCGACGAGCGGTTGCGGCGCACGCCGAACACCATCTCGTAGCCCTCGCGCCATTTGGCGACCATTTCGACCAGCACTTCGGGCGGATCCTGGAGGTCGACGTCCATCGGCACGACGGCTTGGCCGCGGGCATGGTCGAGCCCCGCCGAGATCGCCGCTTCCTTGCCGAAATTGCGCGACAGCGACAGCGCGCGGACGCGCGGCTCGCGGAAATGCGCGGCGGCGATCGCCGCGATGGTGTCGTCGGTGCTGCCGTCGTCGACGAATAGGATTTCCCAGCCGTCCTTGCCGGAGACATGGTCGAGGATCGCGGCGACGCGTTCGACGAACGGCCTCACCGCATTTTCCTCGTCTTTCACCGGGACGACGATGGAAAGCAGCGGCGCCTTGCTCCGCGTCTTCTTCGCGGGGGCGAAGGATGTCGGCCCGGTCTTCGCCTCGGTGAATTCGCGCGGCTGGTAGGTCACTTCGCTTCCCCTTGCGCGAGAAGCTAGGCGCGAATGGTTTACGGGAAGTTTACCAGTGGACGTGTCTCTAACCCGTGGATGTCGACAGCCCATGACTGCGCCCACCACCATTTCCGCCGCTACACGAGGCGCCAGCTCGGATGGCTGTTCCGCGAGGCTGGCTACCGCATCCAGCTGCACAGCTTCTTCAATAGCTTGCTGTTCCCCGCGATCGCGGGAGCGCGCCTGATCGGCAAATTGCGCGGGGCGCAGTCCGCCGACGATGCGCTGCCGTCCCCGCCAATCAATGCCGCTCTGGAAAAAGTCTTCGGTCTCGAAGCGGGCCTGATCGGTCGCGCCCGATGCCGTTCGGAGTCAGCCTGGTCGCCGTCCTCCGCCGCTGACCGCGCACTTGCCATTGCAGACGCGCAACTGCATCGCTGCGCCATGGCCCAGTCGATGCACGACGTCTCCGACCCGCGCAACGCGTCGATCCTGATCAACGTCAACGGCGAGCTCAAGCCCCGCGCACAAGCCGTCGTCTCGGTGTTCGACAGCGGCTTCATGCTCGGCGACGGTGTGTGGGAGGGCCTCCGCGTCTACGATCGCAAACTGCTCTTCCTCGACCGCCACCTCGACCGCCTGTTCGAAGGCGCCAAGGCGCTCACGATGGACGTCGGCCTGACGGGCGCCGAGCTGACGACGAGGCTCTACGACACCCTTGACGCCAACGGCATGAGCGACGGCGTCCACGTCCGCCTGATGGTGACGCGCGGCGTGCGCTCGACGCCCTACCAGGACCCGCGCGTCGTGGTCACTCCAGCTACGATCGTCATCATCGCCGAGTACAAGAAACCAGACCCGGCCGTGTACGAACGCGGGCTCAAGCTGTTCACCGTCCACGTCCGCCGCGGCGACCCCGCGGTGCAGGACCAGAAGATCAATTCGCACTCGAAGCTCAACTGCATCCTCGCGTCGATTCAGGCGACGCATGCGGGCGCCGACGAGGCGCTGATGCTCGACCCGCACGGCTTCGTCGCGACCTGTAATTCGACGCACTTCTTCATCGTCCGCAAAGGCGAGCTGTGGACCTCCAGCGGGAAATATTGCCTCGGCGGGATCACCCGTTCCGTGGTCCTGGAAATCGCCCGCGAGGCGGGCATTCCGACGGTCGAGAAGGATTTCTCGCTGACCGACGTCTACGGCGCCGACGAAGCGTTCGTCACCGGCACCTTCGCCGGGATCGTCCCCATCCGCGAAGTCGACGGCCGCAAGCTCGATCTGGGCCGTCCCATGACCAAGCGCTTGCGCCAACTCTACGCCGAGCAGGTCGAACGCGAGGTCGCGGAGCAGCGGCGACCGTGACCCTGCGCATCGCGATGTGGTCGGGTCCGCGAAACCTCTCCACGGCGATGATGCGCAGCTTCGGCAGCCGCTCCGACACCTTCGTCTCCGACGAGCCCTTCTACGGCTGCTTCCTCGATACCACCGCCGCCGACCACCCGATGCACGACGAGGTAATCGCCGCGATGGACTGCGACTGGGCAAGCGTCATGGCGACTTTGCGCGGTCCAACGCCGGGCGGTTCCCCGGTTTGGTATCAAAAGCACATGTGGCACCACATGACCGGGCCGATCGGCTACGATGATTTCGCCGGCTTCGCCCACGCCTTCCTCATCCGCGACCCCGCCCAGATGATCGCCTCCTACCTGCGGATGCGCGAAAGCGCCGCATTCGCGGACTTCGCGCTCGAGCGCCAGGCCGAGTTCTTCGAGCGCGAGGCCGACCGCCTCGGCCATGCGCCGCCGGTAATCGATGCCCACGAGGTCCTCGCCAACCCTGAGGGCGTGCTGTCAAAACTATGCGTCGCGCTCGGCATCCTCTGGGACCCGGCGATGCTGAGCTGGCCCCCCGGCCGCCGCGAGACCGACGGCCCCTGGGCGCCGCACTGGTACAAGGCCGTCGAGAAAAGTACCGGCTTCGCCCCGCCGGAGACCGAGCCGGTCGAACTGCCCAACGAGGCGCAGCGCCTCGCCGACCGCTGCCGTCCTTATTACGAGCGTCTGGCCGCACATCGCCTCAGTCGTTGAAGGCGGTCTACGCCCTTAGGCGATGACCCTGACTCCGTTCTCGGCCCATTCTTGATCGACATCGACTTCAAGTTGCGCCCACTCCTCGCGAGTCCGGCACTGAATGGTCTCCATGCGGCTGCCCGTAATGGGGTCGACACGGAGGCAATATCGAGTCGCCGGCGTTCCAGCGGGGGCGCCTGCCGTCGGCCCCGGCTGAAGACTCGCGGCGGAAAGCGGCATAGCGGCGGCGATAATACTCAAAGCGCCGATCAATTCTCTGTATGCCATGTCGTTTCTCCTCGATTGGCATCGGCCCCGGCACCGCTGTTTTACCCTGTAATTGCCACGACGTGCGAGCGGGGTTCGATTCAATGCGCTCGAAGTTGACGTTGCGTCAACGTGTACAAGCAGCGGCATGGACCAGCCGCCCGACACCCCGCTCGACATCCGCGACGTCGCCAGGCGCACCGGCCTGACCAGCCGCGCGCTCCGCTTCTACGAGGCGCGCGGGCTGCTCAAACCGCTGCGCACCTATAGCGGCCGGCGGCTATATGGCCGCGGCGAGCTCGAGCGCCTCCAGCAGATCCTCGCGCTCAAGCGCGCCGGCCTCAGCCTCGCCCAGATCGGCAAGCTGACCGCGCACGGCAACATGGACCTCGGCGCCATCGTCAGCGCGCAACTGCAAGTCATCGAGGAGCGCAAGGCCGAGCTCGACCAGGCCCGCGCTTTGCTCCTCACCGTCAAGTCCCGCATCGACCGCGGCGAGCCCGTCGATGCCGCGACCTTTTGCTCGCTGATCCGACAGGGAGACAAGATCATGGAACCTCAAGACTGGAAGAAGGTCACCGACCGCTATTTCTCGCCCGAGGAGCAGGCGCGCTGGGCCGCAACAATGAAGGACGGGCCGGCCGATTTCGACCAGGCCGAGTACAGCCGCAAGTGGAAGGATCTCGGCGTCCGCGTCCAGGCGGCGATCCCGGGCGGCCCCGACACGGCGGAGGCGCAGGCGCTGTATGACGAATGGCAGGCCCTGCTCGCGCCGTTCACCGCAGTCGCAACGCCCGAAATGATGCAGGGCGCGACCCGGCTCTACGAGCGCATGGACGAATGGCACGGCGACGCCCCGCAGGCGCCGTTCACTCCCGAAGCGTTCAAGTTCATCCAGGACATCGGGCGCGGGCGAAAGGCGTGACCAAGCCCCTCCCTGCGAGCGCAGCTCGCGGGGAGGGGGACCATGCAGCGAAGACGGCATGGTGGAGGAGTCGGCGCCAACCCGTTCGCACGTCGTTTCTTGATTCCTTTTGCGGGTGGGCGCCCTCCGTCGCCCCACCCCGCGCTACGCAGCGATCAACTGATCTCCAGGAAGTTGTTGCCCAGCCGATCAGCTTCAGCCCGATCGTGGGTCACGTAGAGGATCGGGATTTTCAGCTCGTCCCGGATGCGCTCAATCACGATGATGATTTCTTCGCGACGAACCTCATCGAGCGAGGATAGCGGCTCATCCATCAAAAGCGCGCGTGGGCCGGCCAGCAATGCTCTGCCAATCGCCACACGTTGGGCCTCGCCCCCGGACAGCGACATTGGCCAGCGGTCGAGGAGATGCTCGATCCCGAGGAAGGCGATCGCTTGTTCGGGTGCCATCCAGCGTTGGTCAGGCTGTGCCAGGCGCCAGCCGTAGGTGAGGTTCGCGCGAACTCTTCGGTGGGGGAACAACCGACCATCCTGAAAGACATAACCCAAATGCCGCTTGTCTGGCGGCAGATTTACGCCTTTGGCGGAGTCGACCAAAGTCACGCCGCCGACACGAATGTGGCCACTATCCGGGCGCAAGAGTCCAGCGATCAAGTTCAGGATCGAAGTCTTGCCGCTCCCAGAAGCGCCGAAGAGGACAGTCAGTCCGGGACCGACCGCAAACGCTCGGTCGATCGTGAACTGCCCGAGTGCCTTCCGGACGTGAACTTCAAAGGACATGTCCGGGCCTGCTTCCGGCGCTCCGGCGACTGATCCATTCTGACGCTACAATTGCGAGCAGGGAGAGGGCGACCGACACAATTGCCAATCTCACCACCTCCCTATCGCTGCCCGGAACCTGCAAGGCTCCATATATTGCGAGCGGCAGGGTTCGGGTCTCGCCGGGAATGTTCGAAACGAATGTGATCGTCGCGCCAAACTCGCCGATCGCGCGCGCGAAACCCAGTACAAGCGCTGCGATGATGCCGGGCAAACTGAGCGGCAGGGTGACGCTTGCAAACGCCCGCCACGCACCAGCGCCCAGCGTCCGCGCGACACCTTCGAGCCGCCGGTCGACCGCTTCGATCGACAGGCGGACTGCGCGGACCATTAGAGGGAGTGCCATGACAGCCGACGCGATCGCCGCTCCGGTCCATCGGAAAATGACTGTGACCCCGAACCATTGTTCCAGGAACATGCCGATCGGACCATTGCGTCCAAAGGCCAGCAACAGCAGCCATCCCGTGACCACTGGCGGCACAACCAGCGGCAGGTGAATGAGCCCGTCGACCAGCGCCTTGCCGGGGAATCGTCCGCGCGCGAGCAGGTAGGCGAGTGCGAACGCGATCGGCAGCGTCAGCACGACGGCGACAATGCTGACCTTCAGCGAAAGCCCGACGATACCCCACTCTTCCGCGGTGAGCACCGACCGTCAGCGCGTGCCGAAGCCGAAGCGGCGGAAGATCGACTTTCCGGCAGGGGAAATAAGGAACTGGCGGAACCCTTCTGTGTCGGGGTTTGTCGAGCTCCGCAGCACCACGACAGGGTAGGAAATGCGAGGATGGCAGTTGGCCGGAAATCGTCCGATGATTCTGACCTTCGTGGAGGCGATCGCGTCGGTTTCATAGACGATTCCAAGCGGGACTTCCGCGCGTTCTACGAAAGCAAGGGCCGCGCGGACATTTTCAGCTGGGGCCAACTTGGGCTCGACGGCCTGCCACACGCCAAGACGCGTGAGCGCCGCCTTCGCATACTTGCCCGCAGGCACAGCCGTCGGGTCGGCGATCGCTAACCTTCCGGAACCAAGCGCCCGCGCTAGCGGGAAGCCGCGCGTAATCGGAAGGCGCAGCCGGCTGGTCCGCGGGGCGATCAGCACTAATCGATTGCCAAGGAAGCTGACGCGCGAGCCAGGCCGGACAAGCTTTTTGCTCTGCAGCTCATCGACCCAGTCCTCGTCGGCAGAGATGAACAGGTCCGCGGGAGCGCCCGCCTCAATCTGCCGTGCAAGAGCGGACGAGGCGCCAAATGATAACACCGGCTGCGGGTGACCGTGGGCTGCCCAGGCTCGAGCGGCCGCCGTGAGCGACTCCTGCAAGCTCGCGGCGGCGAGCACCAAAGGTGGTTTGCCCTCTGCCGAAGCCGTCGTTGCGATCGAAAGGAAGATCACGAGCCACAACAACCGCCGAGCCAAGAACGTCATCACCCATCTCCTTGCAACCGGGAGATGTGACGCAAGCGCCTGACGTCTGCAATGGGTCGAACGCGGGCTTAGCCGTCTTTGTCGCTCGGCTTCTGCTTAGCGACAACGGGCTTCGTCCTCGTCCGCGCTGCTCGCGAGCACTTCGGCGGGGCGACGTGACTAGAATGAGCCCCTTCGCGTCTTCGTGTGAAACGACTTACATGTAATGCGGTCAATACGCCTGCGCCAGAACCAGCACGCCGAGCAGCAAGAACAAGGGGCTGTACAGGCGCGTGTCGTATTTCGCCCACCGCGTCCCCCGCAGAGTTTTGAAGAACCCGACGAAGCGGTTCGGCACCAGCGCCCGCGCAACGAATGCAACACCCACTGCGAGCAACGCCGCCCGCTCGACCGCATCCGGCAAAGGCAGCGCCAGCACGTGAACTCGGTCGAGCAGGAGTAAGGCGAGGACGCCAAGCAGCAGCGCAATCGCACCCGCCGCGGCCCGCCACCAGGAGAAACGATGGGCCATTACCGGCGTCCCGTCGGGCCGTTGCGGAAGCGACACCGACAGGCCGAGCCGCCCCCCGAGCGCCCAGTGCGCGTGGAACCCCGCGGCGAACGCGATGATGGCAAGAGCGAGCGCTAGACCCATGCCGCGCCACTAGCGGTTTGTCCGGATTTTGCACGAGTGCCTTGTTGACCCTTCACCGCACCGTCGCTATGTGCCCGCCGTCCGCCCGACGAGATTCATCCCGCTGGCGCCGGACAAGAGCTGAACATTGCTCAGGGACGTGAAGGCCGGGTGGCCAGCTGCTCTTGAAAGAGGGGCGGTCGCCAGGACTTCACGCTTTTGCTTTGGGCAAAGTAACCGCCGGGCTTTCCGGCTTAGACAAGGTGAAGGGCTTCATGCCGACGATTAACCAGCTGATCCGCAAGGGTCGCGAACCGCAGAAGGCCAAGTCCAAGGTCCCTGCGATGGAGCAGAACCCGCAGAAGCGCGGAGTCTGCACGCGTGTGTACACAACGACCCCGAAGAAGCCGAACTCGGCGCTGCGCAAGGTGGCCAAGGTCCGCCTGA